>JBGVPY010000023.1:0-66537 GCA_045127235.1 Eubacteriales bacterium | reverse complement strand
CAGCACTTAACATTGGTGCAAACCAAATTGAAACAGAAGACGTAACATTTGAGTACACAGCAGAGACAGCAGGTACACTTAACCTTTCTGCAGGCAATGCAATTATGGGTATGGTTGAATTTAAATACACAGTAAACGGTGGCGATTCAACAATAATTTAGCTTGGAACAAGTGTTGATCTTGCACTTCAAGCAGGCGACGTAGTAGTAATTACAGTTGAAGCCGAGGGTTACTCATCAATTGAAGCTACTTGGACAGGAGCATTAGCAGGTGGCACTAAACCGCTTCCAGAGGGTGCAACCCAAATTAATGCAGAAAATGTAACATATGAGTATACAGCAGAAACAGCAGGAACACTTAATCTTTCTGCAGGCAATGCAATTATGGGTATGGTTGAATTTAGATACACAGTAAACGGTGGCGATTCAACAATACTTGAGCTTGGCACAAACGTTGACCTTACACTTCAAGCAGGCGACGTAGTAGTAATTACAGTTGAAGCCGAGGGTTACTCATCAATTGAAGCTACTTGGACTGAAGCATAGATAATTAGGGAAAATATTCCCAAACAAATAAAAATAGCCACTTCATTCGTGAAGTGGTTATTTTTTGTATTATATAGAGTGCTTATATAGCGTAAATAACAAAATCTCTCAACCAATAGGCTGAGAGATTTTTTGCTATTCAACTTCAATTGTAAAGCTGTTTGACTTTGTCTGTGTCTTTAATTTAAGGTCAATTAAATAAACGGTAACGCCTCTTTTTGCGCTTCCGTCAACCTCACATTCAAGTGTGTGAATATCAGGTGCGTATGAAGCCTCAAACACGCTCTTGTCAAACTTAATGTGGGCTTTACCAACGATAACCTCGCCGTCCTTGATAATAGGCTCCTTGTAGCATACAAGTCTTTCAGTTAAGGTAAAGTCGCCGCTAATATCAAGAGTGTCAGTTACAGTTACAGACGTGTCTGTAAATGCGTAATTTCTTGTTAATTTCTTTAAAGCATCAATACCATAAACAGAGCTAAATTCAACGCTGAATACGCCATTTTCGTATTTTGTAGTTGAGCCTGTACCGGGAATATTCTTTTGATATTCTCCGTTAATAATAGGTAGATTATGACCTCTTGATGATGTTTCAAGGAATGTATATCTTTTACCATCCTCAAAATACTGTCTTGTATATGGACGTCCACCCATATCAATAAGCACCTGCTCATTGTCAATGGAAAGAATAAATGAGCCAACATCGTTATGGTTGTGGCTTTCTCCGTTTGAGCCACCTCTTGCACCAAAGCCGTATTTTTCACATCTCTTTACAAACCAACCATAGTCGCCCATGTAATAAGTAGCTTCCTTAGAAATTTCAGCAGCAGTAAAGGACTCCTCAAAGTCAGTAAATGCGCGAAGCATAGCAGGGAAGTAATGTACCTCGTATGTAAGGCGTTCCTTTTTTGGAATATCAACATCACTACCGTAAACGCTTCTTAACCCATACATAAAGCCACCGGGCACAGTAACATTTGAACCACAATCGCCATAGTTTACAATAACATCCTTGTCAAGGAATAATCTTTGTAAAAACATAGAAATATTTTTAACCTTTTTAGTATCTACAAGATTGTATCTGCCTTTTGTAAATTCCTTTTGCATTCTTGCATATTCCATATAGTAGCCAAAGCCGTAGGACCAATATCCAGGGCCCTCAACACATACACCATCATCATAATATGAACGGAGATAATCAGCCATATTTTCGTTAATTCTATCACGAACTAACTCAAAAAGCTCTGGTCGGTTAAGCATAAATACACAGCCTGTTGCACCTGAGCAAACCGCTGTCCAGTTGTTAGCGCGATATTCCCAATGCCATCTTTTGGCCATAAATGGCTTTATAATTCTTCTGTCAATTTCAAAGTCAATTCTTGACTTAATAAGAGGATGAAGCCTGTCAGCAAGCACAATTTTTGCAATAGCAAGCACCATTGCCATCGTTGTTGCATCAAGGTCCATTTCACAGTTATCATTTACCTCAATATTGTCAATATGAGCAGGAAGCGCCCATACATATAAGTCGCAAATTTCCCAAATAGTATCTTGAAGTAATTCTAAATACCTTTCATTTTCAGGATAGAGAAGGCACATAAATATCATAGCGTACATTCTGTGCTGACGCTTAAAGAAAACCTCTTGATATGCGCTTCTGTCTCCCACGTCCTTAAATAAACGGAATTTTGAAAACTTAATAGTTTCAATTTCCCCAATACAGTATTTTTCGTAATCCTTCAAAATCGCATCAACCATGGGCTTGTATGCTTCATTGTTCTTTAAATCTGCCCAAAACTGTGGGTCTGCAGCTTTTCCAAGTAAGTTCATAGTAGTTCCTTTCGCTTCGCTCAAGGAAAGCCGCCAGCCGTCAGCCGCTAGCCGATAGCTGGATAGACTTTGTGCCAAGAGCTAAAATAGCAAATAAATTTGTAATAAAAATCGATAAGAAATCAGCTGACTGCTAACCGCTAACGGCTAACAGCTTACTTCGTTGCCAATTCAATTATCTTTTTAAGTGAGGAAGCTTCATTTGGCAACGAAGTAATTTCCCCATCAGGCATAAATTCAAGTAAAAATACTCTATTTTCAGCGTTTTCATCATTTAATACCTTAATGTATTCTGTCCACTCTCTTACGCCCTTTTCATCTCCAAGAGGGAACTTTTCGCCCTTTTCGTTCCAGTTAAATACATGAACATTATTTACATATGGGCGTAGCGCCTTAAGTGCTTCTAAATTGTATTCAAAGCTCTTTGCGTGGTTAGGCTGCCAATTAAGTCTTAAATTGTCCTTGTTAACATCATTTAAGAAGCGAAGGGTGTCCTTATAATCATCGGAAAGAGTCATAAAATGGCACTCAATAGATAATGTAAGACCATATTTTTTAGCCTCATCGCAAAGCTTCTTTGTAGCCTCAACGTTTTTCTTATAATGCTTGTTGCAAAGGAATACCTTGCAGCCCTTTTTGCAGCCACAATAAGGCCATCCAAGCCAAACTCTTACAGTTTTAGCACCAAGCTGCTTAGCGGTTTTTAAAACCTTTTTAAATGGCAAAGGAAAATGCTCATCGCAATGGTAAATAAGTCCAAAATATGAGCCGTAGGTACAGCATTTAAGCGAACTGCCGTGCATAAGCTTGCTCACATCTCTTGCAAGCTTAATCTTGCCCATAGGCACATGCACATCGCCACCCCATTCAATGCAGTCAAGACCACATTCCTTTGAAGCCTTAATTAACTCTTTTATTGATTTTTTTCTAAATGAAATTGAAACTAAACCTGTTTTCATAGTTATCTCTTTCGCTTTGCTCAAGAGAGCCGCCAGCCGCCAGCTGTCAGCCGTTAGCCCGTTAGCTGAGCGAAGGCTCACTCAAAAGCATTGTAGCATAATTAAATTTAAATTCGTTTAACAGAAAGCGTTATGTTACTTGCTGACCGCTAGCTGCTAACTGCTAACCGCTGACTAATAAATATTTTTATTAGTCCTATATTCTCTCCACACATTCTCAAAGAATCCACCGCCCTCAGGTAAAGGTCTAACGCTTCTTGTGTTATGTGTGAAATTGCCGTTATTGTATGTGATTTCAAGTACGGTTGCATCGTTTGAGCCATCATCAAGCTCAAAACGGAATACATCTTCCATTTTATTAGGAGCTTGACCATCAGCTGAAGAGTAAATTGCACTACCTCTTGACTTACCGCCAAGCTTTACATATTCATCCATAGCAACCATATATGTTGATTGAGCAATTAAAGCATCTCTTAATCTGTATGCCTTATAAAGCTGACTTTCTCTTGCAATCTTAACGATTGATGTAAAGTTATTTATAGCATAAACCGCATCGGAAATAGCATCACTTAAAAGTGAAGCGTTTCTAATAGGACCTGCCACCTCACTCATTTTCTTTGTGTATTTTTCGAAAACGCTATCTAAGTTATCATCGTTACCTAAAATGCCTCTTGTAATCGCTAAATGCTTATTTACCGATGATTCAGCATACTTATCAAAATCATCAGCCTTGTCATTTTCATTATGCTTTGAAATATATTGAGCGCATCTCATAGAGCCAACCTGACCGGCATTAAGTGCGCTTCCACCTGGACGGTAAATACCGTGGCTTCCTGCCACCTCTCCGCATGCAAATAAGTGAGGCACATTTGTCTGCCACCATAAATCAACATCAAGACCGCCATTGTTATGCTGAGCGCAAAGAGCAATTTCAAGCATTTCAGTAGCCAAATCTACACCCTTTGATAAATAAAGGTCATATGCAGGCATATTCATAAACTGTAGTCTTTCAAGCGGATTACCAAAGCATGCATGTGCATTTTCAAGATACTCTCTTGCTTCATTGTCTAATTTATCGTATGGTAAATTCTCAAGCCCGTATGGATTTTTTCTAAAGTCAAGGTAAACCCTTCTGCCTTTTAATACACACTCTCTAAATACAAGTAGGTCAATAATAGATGAGCCACTTAGCACCTTCTTACAGTCAAATGGCCATTCGTAGCCCTTTCTAAATATCTTAGATAAGCAAGTGCCAATATCATCAAAATACTCATTTAAAAATTCGTATTCATTTCCATCACTATCCACAGAAACAAAACGAGGTAAAACCTGCATATATGTACCGGAAACATTCCATCTTGGAGCAGTAGAAGCTAAGCCATATTGCCATTCTGTAAGATTTTTACCTATAACCCCTGCCTCAAATGCAACACCAGAAGCGCCATGATGTCCAAGAGGGAATACAGTATCATTATACATTCCCGCAGGGCCACCTGTGGCTGTAATTACATTTTTAGCATTGATTAAAACAAATCTGTCATTCTCACTTGTTGAAGCCTTATTTAAGCAAAGCATACCAACACAAACGCCATCATTTTTAATAAACTCAATTACTTGTAGCTTATCATAAATCTTGATTCCGCGCTTGTTAGCTTCCTTTTCAAGACACTCTGTCATCATTTTTGATGTGAGAGGACCAACGCTTGTTGCTCTTGCTCTTGGGTCGTGGTCTGTCTTATAGCCAACATATTCGCCATATCTGTTTACAGGGAATTCAACGCCGAGTTCGCATAAATGTAAAAAGCAGTTTACAGATAAAGCAGCCTCACAGTAAGCATTATCGCCATCAACGCATTTGCCGTTAAAGAAGTCCTGCGCCATAGCCTTAGGCGAATCGGGATAATCAGCACATAAATTCATTTTATAGTATGTTTGCTTGTCTGAGCCTGTGTTACGGGATGTACCCATATAAACACCCTCAGTAACAATAGCAATATCATTTACACCATAGTCAGTTAAGCGAAGCGCCGCATTATATCCTGCCGCACCTGTGCCGATAATAGCACAATCAAGCGTTACCTTTTTTACATCTACACCGTTAATCTTTAAAATATTTTCAGTCATAAAAACCTCTTATAATCTTTGAATATGCATACCGCCGTCAACTATAATTGATTGGCCGGTTGTATAGCCAAGAGTACCTGAGCAAAGAGTATAAAGCGCATTTGCACAATCCTCAGGAGTACCCCATCTTCCAAGTGGCACAAGACCGCCTGCAATTAAATTGTCATACTTTTCCTTAACCTTTTCGGTCATACCTGTGGCAATAATACCTGGGCAAATTTCATTTACTGTAATGCCCTCAGAGGAGAGTCTGTCTGCAAAAAGCTTAGTCATCATGGTAGCGCCAGCCTTTGACATACAGTATTCGCCACGGCTTGTTGATGATGTGTAAGCAGAGCAGGATGAAACACTTGCAATATATCCCTTAATTCCGTTTGTAGCTTCTTGCTTAATCATTTGATTAGCAACTAACTGTGTTAAGAAGAACGTTCCCTTTAAGTTAATGTCCATAACAAAGTCATAGCTTTCCTCTGTCATTTCAAGAATATCATTTCTTACCTTTGGCGCAACACCTGCCACGTTTACAAGAGCGTCAATTCTGCCATATGTGTCAAGAGCCACCTTTACTAAATTAGCTCTGTCCTCGCCTGAAGCAAGATTTCCGCTTACATATGTAACATCATTAAACTTATCAAATCTGTCCCCAACCTTATCGCTTGGAACAATATCCATAGCTACAATAGCGTAGCCCTCTTTATCAAATTTTTCAACTGATGCGTAGCCAATTCCACCTGCTGCGCCTGTAATTAAAGCAACCTTTTTCATTTTTTCTCCCTTCGGTCGAAATAGCCGTCAGCCGTTAGCAGTCAGCTGTCAGCAAATATCATAGTGAACTATTTCAACTTTTATTTATAATTATCAATAAATTACCGTTATCTAACCATCTAGCAACTGGCGGCTAACGGCTAACCACTTATTTTCCCAATACCAGCTTCTGGTATAGTGGCATATAAACCTCGCCGTCGCGAATTACACAGCCTGGAGTTCCACCTGGCTTACGCATAATCTCAGTGCATTTTGAACAACAAATGCAAAGCTTTTTAGGATCAAGATTTTTGCCTGATGTAATATCGTTTGCACAGTTAGGATATGCAAGAGTTTCACGACCATAGCCTGCAAAATCAAATTTGCCCTCATTTATATAGCCTGCACATACATTAGCGCTTTCAGAACCAAGGAATGAAATTCCTGATGAAATAACAGGAACACTAATTTCCTTTTTAACCTCAGAAATACCCTCAAGCATTCTATGTACGCCGCACATTGGATGCTCAGGTGCTACATAACCACCCATGGAATATGGTCTGTTTACATGAGGATTAAAGTACGGATTACCCATTGTAAAGTCAAGAATATCAATTCCTGCATTTTCAAGATTTTTAGCAAGCTTCTTAGCCTCGGTAAAGTCAGGTGTAATGCCTTGTCCCTCATTTACACCAAAGCCATATGGATACTCAAATCCATCATAAATATTAAGGCGTGATGTAATAATAAAGTCATTGCCTGTTAAAATCTTAGACTCCTTAACCGCCTCAGTTAAAAGTCTTGTACGATTTTCAAAGCTTCCACCGTATCTGCCCTCACGGTTATACGCTGAAAGAAGCTCACTTAAAAGGTATCTGTGGCAGCTCTTAATGTCAGCACCGTCAAACCCTAGCTTCTTAGCCTCTCCAGCTCCCCAAATAAGAGCTTCCTTTAAGCTATCAAGATATTCATCTGTAACAATTCTTGATTTATCAATAGGGTTATCCTTTTCAAAAATAGGATTGTTGTAAGCGATAAGTGGAGCAGGAGTACCCTCAGGCTTAGAATATCTGCCGGAGTGAGTTAACTGTACAAATACAAGTGGCTCAAAGCCGTTTGTTTTCATACACTCTTCCTTAATATCGTTTACTATTCTTGCAAAATCATCTTTTGTTTTGTCAGTTAAGTACATTTGGCGTGGATTTGCTCTGCCCTCGCCCTTTACAGCAGTAGCCTCAAACCAAATAATGCCTGCGCCACCTCTTGCAAAACGTAAGTATCTTCTTTTTGTAAGCTCATCAGGAGCGCCCTCGTATGTACCGTCGCATCCCTCCATAGCTTGATATACAATTCTGTTAGGGGCAACCTTAGAGCCGATTTTCATTTCCCTTGAAAGACAGGAAATATCCTCGGAATAAGGAAATTTTACATTAGCCTCATCACATAGCTTTAAAAAAGCATCCTTATTAGATGGAACATTATAAGCCATAATTTTCTCCGTTTCGTTATATTATAATTATACAGTTTAATATTATCATAATATAAAAAAATTGTCAAGCAAATTACCTTATTTTACTTGACAAATTGAACAATTTATGTAACAATAGTGGATAGTGAGAAATCACAAAAATAAAACCGCGGAGAAATACAATGAAAGCAATTTTTTTACTTAACAATAAGGGCAATGTTGATTATGTGTATTCAAAGGAATCACAAGAGAGAATTAAGAGCTTAATCGACATTGACTTAAACGATATTTACTGTCAAGAGGAGCTAGAATCAAATCCCGAAAAATTCAAGGATGTTGAATATATCTTTTCAACATGGTCAATGCCTGGCGGAAGTGAACCAAAGGATGATTTTGGCAGATTTATGCCTAACCTTAAAGCGATTTTCTATGCTGCAGGCTCAGTTAGATACTTTGCAGAAAGCTACTTTAAAAGAAACGTAAGAATTTTCAGCGCATACGCCGCAAATGCTATCCCCGTTGCTGAATATTCCGTTGCTCAAATCCTACTTGCAAATAAGGGCTTCTATCAATCCTCAATTTTAGCTAAAGCAGGCAACTACGAGGAAGCGCATAAGGTGTCCCTTGCTCATTGCGGTAACTATGATGCCAAGGTTGGTATTATCGGCGCAGGAATGATAGGAAAAAAGGTAATTGAATTATTAAAGCCATATAAACTAAATATCTTAGTTTATGATATCTTTATGTCTGAGGAACAGGCTAAGGAAATGGGCGTTACTAAGGTTGACCTTGATACACTCTTTAGTGAGTGCGATGTAGTATCAAACCACCTTGCAAATGTCCCTGCAACCGTTGGAATTTTAACTAAGGAATTATTTGCAAAAATGAAGATAAATAGCACATTTATCAACACAGGTCGCGGTCAACAGACTGATGAGGACGGTATGCTTGAGGTGCTTGAAGCAAGAGAGGATATCTCTGCTGTGCTTGATGTTACAATCACAGAGCCACCTGTGGCAGAAAGCAAATTCTATACACTTGAAAATGTATTCCTAACACCTCATATTGCAGGAAGCCAAGCAAACGAGGTTCAAAGAATGAGCGAGCTTATCGTTGATGAGCTAGGACGCTACTTAAAGGGCGAAACGTGCCTCTACGAAATCACCGCAGAAAAACTAAAAACAATGGCATAAACTAAAAAACAACCACAATTGTGGTTGTTTTTTGTTTGGGATGCGGTGACAGGGGACGGGGGCTTGTCACCGCACTGTTAAGATGTAGGCTGTACCTGCTTTACCCCAACAAAACATCAAAAATCAGCATCACGCAAAAGCCTACAAGCAAAGCGTATGTAGCTCCTCTTTGCTCCCCGTGGGCGTGAGTTTCAGGTATCATTTCATCGCTGATAACATAAAGCATAGTTCCACCTGCAAATGCTAATGCAAAAGGTAAAATCGCATTTGCTATGCTTACTGCAAAATAGCCAATAAGCGTGCCAACTACCTCAACAAGACCTGTGCCCATTGCAATTAAAAATGTCTTTTTGCGACTTACACCGCTTGCAAGCATAGGACCAATAATTACCATTCCCTCAGGAATGTTTTGTAGCGCAATACCGCCGGCAATTATAAGTGCCTGTGTTGTATTTCCCGAGCCAAAGCCAACGCCTGCCGCAATTCCCTCAGGAAGATTGTGTATTGCTATTGCCATAACGAAAAGCAATACCTTGCTTAGCTTTTGGTTGTTATGACCCTCAATTTCCTCTCCCATCATTTTGTGTAGGTGAGGCACTAGCTTATCAATTAAATTAAGACATAAAGCACCTACAAAAATACCGCTAACGGAAATTAAAATGCTAATCCACTTGCCGTATTTTGCCCCATATTCCAATGATGGCATAATTAGACCAAGCACAGCAGCAGAAAGCATAACGCCTGCCGCAAAGGAAAGAACAATATCGGAAAATTTGTGAGATATATTTTTAAATGCAAATCCAATTATCGCACCGATAATTGTTGCCCCGCCTACACCTAAGGCGGTAAGTAAAACCATTGTCATAAAAAATCGTTCCTTGTTTTTTTCTTAATTATACCATTGATTTTTCATTTTTTCAATGGTATAATGTTAACATCATAAAAAAAGAGGATATATGTATGAATATAAAAAATGTTGTTTTTGACTTCGGTCAGGTAATAATCCACTTCGTGCCTGAAATTATGGTAAGCCCATATGTAACTGATGAAAACGATAAAAAGCTTATTTGCGATGTGCTTTTTGACCGACTTTATTGGGATAAATTAGATAAAGGCACAATAACAAACGAAGAGGTTTTAAGCGCTTGCCGCACACGATTGCCTGAAAGGCTTTGGGAAGTAACCGACAAAATTTATTATAATTGGATTTATAATGTACCTGAAATTGATGGTATGCGCGAGCTTATTATTAAATTAAAGGAAAAATACGGAGTAGGCATTTACCTACTATCTAATATTTCCAAATATTTTGTAGAGCATTCAAGCGAGTTTTCAATCTTTAAGCTTTTTGATAAATGCATCTATTCCGCCACAATCGGCATAGTTAAGCCAAGCCATGAAATTTTTGATTACCTTTGCAAATCCTGTAACATAAATCCAGCAGAATCAATTTTCATTGACGATAACAAAAATAACATAGACTCCGCCATCAAATTCGGTCTTAATGCCTATCTTTTTGACGGAGATGCAAAGAAATTAGAAGCATACTTAGACACAATCCTATAAACAAAAAAAGACGCAAAATGCGTCTTTTTTATGTATCAAATTAAGCCTTGAAATAGCCGATATTTCTGTCCTTGCTTGGATCAAATGTAAGGTTGCAGATTGAAGCAACGAGCTGATAAATACCAAGTGTGATATATGAAAGGAAAAAATAAGCAAGTGTTCTTGACTTAAATCCTTCTGGCTTTAAGGATGTATGATTGATGATCAAGCTACCAATCCAACCTAAGAAGAATGTAAGTAAGAAACGAACGAGATTGTTGTTATCCATCGTAATGTCCTCCTTTCATAGATTCTGTTTTTAGTATATCACAAATTCATAAATTAGTCAACGAAATTTAACAAATTTACTAAATTTATTCATTGAATAGGAAAGAAACTACATATTTTGCATATTCTTGCCCAAGCGGCAACTCATAATCAACCTTTAATTCTCTGCGAAGTGTCTTTACCTCTTCATTTTTTACGGGATTAAAGCCAACCTTTTCAACGCTATCCCAATAAACACCAACTCCGCGCTTTTGCCAAGATGGTAGCGTATCAAAGTTTATGCCACGGGAAAACAGCAATTCATTCTTATATGCAACGCTTTTTCCCTCAAGCATTTTCGTAGCATCAATAGCACTCATTCCTTCCTTGCGCAGTAGCCAATAGCAATGTGAGTTAAGCGCATTTCTGTGTGCATCCTCTTGTCGCCATAAAAAGTAATCTTGCACTCTTTCAATATTCGGTAATGGAATTAAACGGCAGTCCATAGCGGCAACTTGACCTAATTGAAGAGAAAAGGTAGCACTTGCAACTCCCGCAAGGATAGAATTATACTTTCTTACCTTTCTTCCAAAGGTTTGTTCATCTACATGGAATAAAAGGGAAATTTCATCACTTTCAGTAAAACCGTAAACCACACGAAAACCGCAGTCCATAAGTCCCTTAACCGTGTTTATCATCATATCACGAAAACGCACATCAAATGGTGCTTCAAAATCGCATATTTCCTTAGTCAGCCTTGAAAAGCTTCTGCCGTCAATCCTTGCCACAAGATACATATCCGATAAAATGCATTGGTCTATTGATGTTTCATAAGCTCTCATTTTAGCATCTAATTCATCAAAATTCATAAATTACTCCTTCCATGGCAAAATTGTCATATTTTCGCCATCATTTTTTACATAGTATAACTCATCAAAGCCTTCATCATAAGACGGTATTTCCAACTTTTTTGAGGTCGATGCAATAGCCACAATAGGCACACACGCTTTTCCTTCTCGCAGCGCATTTCGTTCAATACAATCCTTGATTTTTGATTCCATAAAATATCCAACGATTTTGTATCCGTTTTCTTTCGCTAAAGGTATATATCTTTTTCTGTCTTCTTTTGTAGGATTAGTATTGTCAATAGCATAATTTTTCCCTTCAGCCAAGCACTCCATAATTAACTCATTTTCACGAAATCTTTTCTTTAAGGTGTCAAGATTAACACGCACAAAATCATTTGCAAGATGCTTCATAAAGAAGGTGCTTTTTCCACTTCCTTGTAGCCCCATCATAATAACAAGAGTTTTCATTATTTATCTCCACAAAAAAATTTAAAGTCTTCGAGTTATAGTAAGTGTTGCTTCTTTCTCATAAACCGTATAATCAGTGGCATCATCAAAAAGGTCTGCTTTGCTTTTAGTTATAACAAGATTAGTATCAAGAGCAAAAATAAACAAATATTCTTCCTTGTATTTAAACCTTATGCCTTCAACATAATTATTACTAATAAATTGCAATCTATCAAACACAAAGTCTGTATTTGTTAAAACTACCTCGTATGGATAAGTGTTTTCGTTAAAGTATTCAAGTGTTTCAAAAGCAATATATCCATCTTCCTCGTTTATAGCATGTGAAGTTAATTTTATATAAAAATCGCCATTTTTAATAACAAGCTCATCGCAATCACAGCTTTGTTCCGAAACAACATCAATAAACTTGTCAGAAATATATAAAGCATCAATTTTAGAAAGAATATCAGGCAATTTCTTAACAATATTATTCATATAAGTCCCCTTTCAAAACAATTCACTAACAAAATTATATCACAAAAAATAAAAAACCACAACTCTTTTTCAAAAGCCAGCTGTAAAAAGCGGAGAAGAAGAGAGGCTTTTTCTAACGAAAAAGAACTTCGCCACGACTTATGTCAGCAAGCTACACCGTATTAGGCTCGTTTATGCACCCATTTTGCAACAAGTTGCAGAGTTGTGTTCAAACACAAACCACAACTAAATTAAAAAAGGTAGGACTAGCCTACCTCTTTTAATTTACGCAGGATCAGAGATTTGAACTCTGGCAACACTTTCATGTCCTACGAGATTTCGAGGAATTGGACATTCTTTCCAAATAATCCCGAATAATCCCCAAAGAGATAAAAAAATCGGCAAAAACAGGGCAAAATCGGTTAGATTTTAGAAATTTGCGAGAAAACTGCGAGAAAAATTGCGAGGAAAACAGCCTTCCTTAATCATCGGAAAATAATAAAGGAAGAAAAAGAAATGAGACAGTTTTCTATCAGAGAAAAAGTTGAGCAACTTTTGAAAAATGCTCCAGAATGCTTATCGCCAAGAAAGGTTAGCCAACTTACACCAATAGCGAAAAACAAGGTGTACGAGTTAATAAAAACAGGCGAGTTAGAATCGTTTATATACCAAGGCAAATACATAATCATCAAAGAAGACCTAATCAACTATATGTGTGAACATTGCTCTGATGATGCAGGCTACACATACAAGATAAAGAAATGAGGTAATGATTATGTATCAATATTTAAGAGAAACATATCCAGAAGAGTTGACAGGTGAACAGGTACGACTAATACTTCACTATTCGAGAAGAAAGGTATCTTGGATGCTAGATAACCAGTACATTAAGTGTGAAGTAAGCGAGGGCAAAACAAGAAAATATAAAGTTAGGCTCAGCGATGTAATATTTTACCTCGAAGATAGCGAAGTTAATCCTCAAAAGTACATATTTCCTCCCAACATTTTCTCATCGCAATTAACCTCTAAAAGCAAAGAAAAAAATCGAATAAACAAAGTTAAACGAGAGTTAATTCCAATACAGAAAGAAAAAGATTTTAGAATCTGGTTGGAAGAACGATGGAAAAATTTAAGTGAAACAATCCGCGCATCAGAAATTCCCAAATTGCTTGGATATAATCCAGAAAGTGTTCGAAGGTGGATCGAAAGCGGAAAACTTGAAGTGGTGGAAATACCAAATGCCATAATCACAACAAAAACATGGCTGATTGATTTCTATTGCTCATACGGAAACAAGATAACAAGACCATCAAAAAACCACATTAGAATTATGCATGAGTTTTTGATGAAAAATTGAATAATATTTACGGCAATCAAAGACAATAAGGTAACAAAAATCTTAAAAAATATCTAAGAATTAATAGTTGCTTTGTAACAGTATAATAACAGGAGCAAAGAAGATGCTTAGTAGAAGATTATGGTGTTTATAAAGACTAGTTTTAACTTCAATATTGGGTCTTGAAAAAGAAAAAATCTTATGTTATAATATACTTGTAACAATATTATTTTGTTGTAATCCTTTTGAAAAGACTTAAAAACTAATTAAATTTAATTAACAAAAAATTTAAAAAAATATAAAATAATTATAAAAAACATTGACAAACTAATAATGACATGTTATAATTTGCTTAATTGTATTTATATATTATATAATATAGTGTACTATTATGCTATTTTCATAACAACACTTGTGGTTGGAGCAGAGGTCAAATAAGTAACATTGCAAGATATAGCATAATTCTTTTAAAAAGTGAGAATAAAACTTATTGGAATGTTGGTGACTGCTATGGACTTTAATAAAAATGTTCCGATACAAGATTTCCCAGATGAGTGTGAAAACAATAAAAAGACTAAAAGCAAAGTTGACTTTACTGGATTGTATAGTTGGTGTATAAGTTGGATTTGCTCTCTAGTTGTTGTACTACTTTTCAGTTTTTTTAAAGTTCTTCATGTCGGAAATAATGTGTTGGTTGGATTAACTGGTTTTATACAAGATTATGAAATTTATTTTATACTTGTGACTATGATAATACCTTGTATAGTAAATCTATATGAAATGAAAAAGACAAACCTGCTAAGAAAAATTTTATTTGGCATTCATATAATTGCAAGTTTTTCTTATGGTCTTGTGTATGGCATTTTTAGATGGAACAACAAAGAGAATCCAATAATTATTACATTGTGTTTTTTGATAATTACAATTATTTTAGGAATTTTATCTTTTTATAGAGGAGGAAATACGGAAAATGAATGATCCATTTGTTTGGCTGACAGTAATAGTGGTGATAATGACTTTAGGATTGGTTGCTTTTGCAATTGTTTTTTTCTGTAAAGTTAATAAAAAAGAAAGATGTGCAGATGTAAGTTTTGATGATTCATCTAAACAAGGAGATAATTTTGTTTCTATGATTTCTGCCGGAAGATTAAAAACAGTCAAAACGATAAATCATGGCAACAGTTTCCCTGACAAAAAAAATCTAGAGCACTTTAAGAAATGTCTAAGCGATGACATTATTTCTGCTCTCAATGAGGTTGAATCTAAAATATGAAGCATTTGAGTTTTGAATACTTAGAGTGTAATGATTTGGTAGAATCATTTGGAAAGAAAAAAATTGAAGAAAGATACGATAGCATATATGAAGCAGCTGAAAGTTTTATATCGGCAAATGGGCTTTCTGAGGTTGCATATGTAAATAAGTATGTATTGGCAAATGTTATTATTGATTACTATAATGATATTAAACGAATAAAGAGCTTTCATCAAAAAATAGAAAAAGTAAATAGTCAAAAAGTAATGGCATATTTGTCATATTGGTTTTTAAGAAGAAAACCAATACAACTTAAAAACGAACAAGATAGCGAAATGAAAAAAACTTCGTTTATTAACGAAAAATTCATTTTAAATTATATTTTTTCCTATCTAAGTGTACGAGAGAAAAAATGCAATCTTTTGTTAAGAGAAAATGTAGGCTTGAAAAATTTTTCTCAAGCCATGTTATATTATTTGATCTACAGGCTAAGAGATCCACAGAGTTTAGAGATGGTTCTTATTGCATTTATGGCTGGTCAAATATACGAACAAACGGAAGTCGATATCAGCAACGAACTGCATCCTTATGATGTAACAGATTGAAAAACTTAGGTGATTATACCTAAGTTTTTCTTTTTTATAGAAATGAGATGGTTGATATATTTTAAGTGCGAAGTGAAAAAGTGTTTAACAGTGAATTTGATAAGGAGAAAATATGTATTTTAAAGAAAAACGACACAAAAAGAGATTCAAAGAATATATGAAAGGAAAAGACACCAAGTATTCAAACAGAGAGCTTGCTACAATATATTTACTAACAGCAGATGAGCAGTTGTGGAAAAAAGCACAGGATGGTATTGAGAATGGAAAGCTTGATTTCAAGAAAATAAAACTCAAAGGAATCAATATTAGAGGATATGCATTCTGTAAAGTAGCAATGGATATCTATAACGGAAACGCAAGCCATATGGATGTGAAAGACTTAGCAAATAAAAATGTCATTTCAAATAATGTGTATAGAGTTATAGAGCAGGCTCTGCAAATTTGCAGATTCGGCATAAAAATAAATAAAAAGAGGACTAGTATAACGAACAATCGTTAGTTAGTCCTTTTTTATTTTAGAAAGGAGGTAAAAACATGGGAATTGTGAAAACTTTGTATTTTCCACTAACAATTAGGCTAAATGAGTACTGCGAAGACGGATATATTGATCCATACGATGCCGTAGAATTAGATGGCGATTTTGCCTCAAGCTACAAAGATGTCATAGAAGACGCATTCTTTAATTATACCAAGAATGATGATTGGGACATGGCTGATTTCTTTGATGAAGATGCATCAGCAAAAGAAAAAATCACATCAATGAAATGGGGATTTGTGCTTGTAGACGACACTCTATATGGAAAGGTAGATGTTCATCTAAAAGAAGACTTAACCGATGAAGAAATAGAATCTGTAAAGGAATATATTTCAGGACAAAACTCAGATGGCTTGGGAGAAGGTTTCGAGCAACAGGAAATTACCATAGAGGAAGGTGAAATGGCTGTTTCTTTCTGGCATAGTGGAAATGATTATTCAGTTATGACACAGGAAGAATTTGATGACTTTATTGGTACGGGAGGTGTTCAGCAATGTATGTAAGAGCTAAAATTCCCGAAGTAGTATACCATCTAACCAAAAAAGAAAATGTAGAAAAGATACTAGAAGACGGGAAAATAAAGCTTTTTGGAGATACAGAATGCTGGTTTTGCGAGTCCATTCCAAATATGAAAAGGTATATGGAATATACTGTTATGAATGAAGGAAAACCATATATAGCTACAGGCGGAGCTGTGAAGCTATATCCCAAATTCAAACCAGAAGAATATGCTGTATTAAAACTAACACCGAAGTATAGGGAAGGCAAATGGTATCGGTGGATGCAAGAAATGCCACCCAATACAAGCAAAGAAATGTTAGAGAAAGCAAGGGAATTCTCAAATCTAAAAATAGGATTTAGAGGAGAGTTGAGATTTTCAAACTGTGAAATAATTGAAATAGGAGAAGTTTTGATGAATAAAAACGAACACGAAACACTAATAGGAATTGCAGGGGAAAAGACAAAAACATTAAAAAGCGTTGAGGATGTTGCAAAGTTCATATGCGAAGAAGGAAAACGAGGAGATGTTCAAATCACCCGTGAGGATGGAACACCTTTTCTTGATACATTCGGCATATATATCAACCGAATAGCAGACATGGAATATAGAGCAAGGCTTTTAGAAGTCTTAATTCCTATGCAAAAACGACTTGATGGTGCACCGATGACAGTAAAGGAACAGTATCCGACAGGAACACGAATTGAACTCATAAAAATGGGAGAGGATCCACAGCCTGTACCACCTGGTACAAGAGGTACAGTTGATTATGTGGATGATGCTGATCAAATCCATATGAAATGGGATAACGGAAGGACTCTAGCACTTGTTATAGGCGAGGATGAATTTAGAACATTAGATCAAGATGAAATCAACGAGGAAAGATGCAAGAAATTCATAGAAGGTGTTAACAAGAATGTTCTTTCAAGCTTCGATATGGGCAAAATGATCGAAGCATATACCGATAAGGATATGAGTTATCCAACCGAAATCTTAAAGGGCATGCATAACGAATTCGTAAAGGTTTATGGAACAGATGAAGTAAACAGAGATATGGGATTTGTTACTGTTCCTGCAGTAGTTAAGGTTCCAGATGGCTTGATTTATGCAGCTTTAGTAGATTTGGATCTTGAATCGTCAGGAGAGCATTGGGGAACTCAATTTATCACTCCAATCGGTGTTGTAGATCAAGGTGGAGATTACAAATCCGAATATGCAAAAAACTTTGTGAAAAGCCTTATTCCGTATGACTACTGGTACACAGTAAAATACGATGACGATATCCATATCAGTATGGATGACTGTCCTGAAGATGTGCAAGAAATGATAACAAATGCAACCGATGAGGGCATCGGAGGGATTAAACTTTGAATCAAATAAAATACTTTGACATGTTCGCTGGAATTGGAGGCTTTAGAACGGGCCTAACAAATGCCGGCGATTTTTTTATGCCTATAGGCTGGTGTGAGATAGATAAATATGCTCAAAAAGCCTATAGAGCTTTATACGAAACGGAGGGAGAATACTTTTGCGATGACGCAAGAGAAATTGACACAAATTCGATGCCTCAATTCGATTTACTCTGTGCTGGTTTCCCGTGTCAACCTTTCTCAATTAGCGGAAAAAGACTTGGATTTGCTGATACAAGAGGTACGCTGTTTCATGAAATCATGCGGCTTCTTGAAGCCATCAAACCTAAATATTTTATTCTTGAAAACGTGCCTGGGCTACTCAGTCACGATGAAGGGAAAACTTTCGGAACTATCATCACCGAAATATCAAAGTTGGGGTATTATGCGGAATGGTGTGTGCTTAACAGCTCCGATTTTGGCGTTCCACAGCAAAGAAAGCGAGTATATATTGTCGGATATATTGATAAGCGACTGTCCGGACAAGTATTTCCTATCAAAAAGAGCAATGGAGCGCCTCTTAAGCAGGTCATTGGAGGAAGCCAAGGCGAGAGAGTCTACGGAACAGATGGAGTAAGCACTTGTATAACTAGTCAAGGTGGAGGATGGGGAGCTAAAACAGGTTTATATTTTGTGGATATGAATGCAGAGCCAAAGGTAACTAAGGAAGCTAGATGCATAACCGCAAGGCAGGACTCTGGTATTAGCAACAGAAAAGGAGAGCATTCGGGAGTAATTATAACCGATGCTCAAGCCGTCATAACACCAGAAAGAGAAACAGTAAGACAGCAAGGAAGGCGAATTAAAGCACCAAACGAGCCAATGTTCACACTAACCGCACAAGACAGGCATGGAGTGACATATAACGGACTTGTAAGGCGTTTGATGCCACAGGAATGCTTCAGACTGCAAGGATATACAGACAAGCAGTTTAAGAAGGTTGTTGATGCTGGAATACCAGAAGCTCAGTTGTATAAGATGGCAGGAAATAGTGTTACAACAAAGGTAGTTACAGCCATAGGAAAAAGGCTGTTAGAAGTAATAAAAGAAACGGAGGAAAGCGAAAATGCCGAACCATGTGGTTAATATTGTGACTTTTGAGTGTTCAGAAGAGAAACTCAAAGAAATTATGGAAGCCATTCAGTATGATGATGGACCAGATGACCAAAAAGGTATAGGTACAATAGATTTCAACAAGGTAATACCAATGCCCGATAATATTTTTAAGGGCAATTTAGGACCAAAAGAAAGAGAAATGTACGGAAAAAACAATTGGTACGACTGGTCGATCAAGAATTGGGGAACAAAATGGAATAGCTATAATTCAACAAAAGAGGATGATAAACTATGCTTCCAAACAGCATGGTCATCACCGCACCCTGTGATTAAGAAATTATCAGAAATGTTCCCAGACGTGTCTATAAATCACAAGTGGGCAGATGAAGATATCGGTCAAAATTGTGGTGAAAGAGAGTATTTCAACGGAGAAGAGATAACCTGTAAATTCCCAGAAAATGATAAGGAAGCCTTTGAATTTGCTATGGCTACATGGGGATATGATATGGAGGACTTTAATATCGCTTTGAATCTATCTGAAAACGATTATATTCGTACAGATATAGAGGAATACGATGTAATAGAGCTTCTTGGAAAAAAGGTGCTTTTCACTGAAGGAAGATTGACAGAAAACGATGTAGCAAAAGGTTTTTATTTGTATCACTTTAGAGGAGATGATGCTAATGAGCCAGCCACATTGGAAACAAATGTTCAAGTGAATCACGCAGGCTCAATCATTTCAAAGGACCCCTTTGATTTAGGAGAGCAAGGGTATATTTCACTTGATTCTGATTCCATAGACTATTGTGATCAGTCAATGACAATGCAAGATTACAAGGACTTTGGATACGATATAGGAGAAGACGGAGGAATAAAACTGTGGTAATGTTCTTTGTCGGTCTTATGGTAGGCGGTATGGTTGGAGTGACCATAATGTGCCTTTTTCAAGTTAACAAAAAATAATTAAAAATAGTCGTTTTGCGTAGGGGAGTATCGCAAATCGGCTATTTTCTTTTACGCAAAATGGCAGAAAGGAAACGATGAACAGCTTTATGTCATGGGTTGGTGGAAAGAAAGCATTGAGAGATGCTATTGTTGTTCGCCTTAACCCAGCATGTGATAGGTATGTAGAGGTGTTCGGAGGAGGTGGCTGGGTGCTATTCCACAAGCCTCCTGGCAAGTTTGAAGTGTACAACGACTTTAACCCCAATCTTGCCAACCTATACAGATGCGTAAGGGATTATCCCGATGAACTGTGTGAGGAGTTAAGATACACATTAAATTCAAGGCTTGACTTTGAATTTGTTCGAAAAACCTTACACAGTAAAACAGAGATTCCCGATATAAAGAGAGCAGCTTATTTCTATCAAATCATAAGGCAAAGCTATGCATCAGGACTAGACTCGTTTGGAGGTCAACCGATGAATATGTGGAGAAATTTTCCCCTTATTCATCAAGCCTCAAACAGACTTCAAACTGTAGTCATAGAAAACAAGGATTTTGAAAAGCTCATAGCCCAATACGATAGACCAAATACAATCTTTTATTTGGATCCTCCCTACTATGAAACCGAGGATTACTATGAGGATGTGGGATTTACAGAAAAAGACCACATAAGATTGAGAGATGCACTCTTGAAAATACAAGGAAAATTCCTTCTTTCATACAATGACTGCCCAGAAATCAGGCAGTTGTATTCAAAAAAAGGAATCATGATAGAAAGTACAACAAGAATCTCAAATATAGCACAAAGATACGATGCTGGAAAACAGTACCCAGAACTGTTGATATCAAACTACGATACTTACGAAGAAGGCGTTTTAGCAAGACAGATATCAATGTTTGATGAAGCAGATGAAAACGAAAGAATTTTAAAGGAGCGAAAAATAATATGGAAATGAATCTTAAGATGGGATGCGAACTCCCACAGGAAATTATTGATGCACATGGCATCACAGAGGAAACAGAATTCAATGCATGGTTTGTTGACGGTGTTCTTTATGTCGAATCTTGCACCGATGTAGACAAAGAAATAACCGATGACGAGGAAAGCGATGAGTGCGATGGAGATTGCGAAAATTGTGAATTTCATTGCCCATGCTGTGATGGCTGTATGCTCGAAGAATTCGAAGGAGAGGAGGAAGCAGAAAGTGAAAATTGTTAGAATTATGGGCAAGAAAGGAAGAACAACAATTCCCCAAGAAATCAGATCCCAAATCAAAATCAACAAAGGTGACATTATTTCATTTGAAAAGGCAGGCTCAAACACAATCATTGTACGCAAGGAAAAACTTTGCACCAACTGTGTTGGTACAAAAAATGATAAGGAGCAGGCACCAGATAAGAAAACCGAAAAGTCTTCAACACAGAATGTGACATTGCTTGATTTTCTTAACAGAATGAAGATTTCAGAGCAAAAGGTAATTTATAGATACCTTGATAGAAAGTTTTCAGATTCAGAGGAGCTTTAATGAGAATAAGAGTTTATCAAATAAACCCAGAAAAAGACATCAAAAATGTTAAGTTTCGAGGTTTTGAGGAAACAGCAAGAAAAGGTGGAGTAGATTTTAGCACTTATAAGAAAACCTTTGATGGTTATGTTGAAGCTAAGATGCTAGATGAAGTTTACAATGCCTTTAATGGACACAGCAGAGTGCCAACACATCAAGGACACTCTCTTTCTGTGTCTGATATCGTAGAAGTTCTTGGAGATATTCCAGAAATATACGGAAAGATTGATTTCTTATACGCAAACGAAAAAGACCATGTAGGTAAAATAGGAGAAACCCTATATTATACCGACAAGGAGAGCTTTGAAGCCGAAATTAAGGCGAGCAACGACTGCGGTAGACCAATTAATGCAACGGTGCTTGAAAACGAGCATTTCAAGCTCACGGAGGAAGGTGTCTATTTTTGTGATGATATAGGCTGGGAGAAAATCAATGTTGATACAGGCGAGAGCGAAGACATGGAAGGTGTTCGTGTGCTAATGATCAACCCCGGAAAACCACCTGTCGAAACACGAGTTATAGATGAACTAGAGCATTGGCAGAACGCAGTAAGCGACCATGGAGAAGAAGCGTACATGGAAGTCACTTATCCTTTCGAGGATTCTGCTGTGATTGTGGGAAATGACGAAGCCAAACTGATCGGAATGAAGGGCAATAGGCATGTGCTAGGTTCTATTTATGCAGGACCAATTTATATTGTCAACGATGATGGTCAAGGTGGCTTCTGTGACCTTACTGATGAGCAGATAGAAAAGTATTCGAAAATGTTCGAAACACCAGAGGACATTGGCGATGACGAAACGCAGAGTGACTGCGGATTTATAATAACAGGCTGGTAAAACAGCAACAAACAGGCGAGGATGTGTACGATTTTCGCCTGTTTTTTATATAGATATCGCTTGAAAAGAAAGGAGGTGAGCCTATGGCGGGCAAGAAAGGTGGATCTAGCATGGTCTCCGAAAGAGAACGCATAGAGCAAGAACAAGAAGAAAAGCTCCATGTTCGAATAGATAAAATATTCGAGGATGAATCAATGAAGCTTAAAGCACTTGCAAGTGCAAACATTGGTGACTTTGCAGTTCACGGAATCAAGGTGTACGAGGGCGATAAAGGTCTGTTCGTATCCATGCCATCAACATCGTATAAGGATGCAAATGGCGAAACCAAGTATGAGGATGTATTCCATCCAACAACCGCAGAAGCAAGAACAAAGCTCTGCGGAGCTGTAGCCGAAGCATATAAGCAAGAGCTAGAGCAAAAACAAGCTGACGTTCAGCAATCCACACCAACAAACAACACAGAGTTGGTACAAAAAATGTAATTTAAAATTTAAGAAAGAATGAGGTAATTAAAATGAAAAAGTTTTTTAAGAAGATTTCAGAAAAGGTAAATGGAGCAATCATCTCCGCAAAGACAGCACTCGCTAACAAGAATGGTGAGGGCTATATCGACACAGCAGTTAAGATCATCATCGGTGTAGTAATCGGTGGCGTAGTACTTGCAGGTCTCTACGCGCTCTTCAATACCACCCTTATCCCTACTCTCACAGAGAAGATCGGTGGTATGTTCGACTACAATGGCTAATAAATCATAGGATAAGGGAGGCGGAAACGCCTCCTTTATATTTGTTTCTAAAGGAAAGGAGAAAATAGAATGACAACTAAGTTTTTACCACCTATTTTTCCCAATATGGATATAATCCATAACGCAAGTTCAAACACACAGATTGTGCTTTCAGTATTATCAGGAATGCTTTTTGTAGCAATGGCAATCCTTATCGGATGGTTGCTTATAAAAGTAATGGAGCGAAACAAGTTCGCAGTAAACCGCAAACTAATAATTATCTTAATGGCAGTATTTTCAATTGCCCTAGTTTTAAGATGCGGAATGGGAATCCAGACATATCAAGGACTTTTTCTTTTGATAGCGTTGATATTTGCATCGGGATCGGACATTAAATTTCATGAGGTTGATAACTTTATATGGGTAGTAATCATAGCCTTATCACTCGTAAGCATCCCAACAGTTGGACTCGCATCAATGCTAACAGGAGCATTGCTCGTGTTCATTCCACAGATAGCACTAGCAATATTGCCACCACACAAAACAATGGGCGGTGCCGATATCAAGATTTCAACAGCGATAGCCTTCCTTCTTGGCGGTTGGAGAGGAGTATGTGCAAGTTTAATTGCACTCCTTGTAGCAGTAATTGTTATGAGCATTCGCAACAAGATTAAGGGCAAAGAACAGAATGCAGTATTCCCATATGTACCATTTATCGGAATTGGTGCAATGGTAATGTTCCTTGTATAAAGGCAGAAAGGAAAAATAAATGAGCAAAAAGAACAAATCAATAGGCTCAAAGCCTATCGGTAACAGAACAATAATCGGTATTATTTGTATAGTAATCGCACTTATTATTTGCTTTGGTGCAGCCCCTGTTATAAACACCATTTCAAATGGAAAGACAGAGGTTGTAAGAGTGGCAACACCGATACTAGAAGGAACACTCATAACTAAGGAACATCTTAAAATTGAGGCTGTAGGAAGCCATAATGTTCCTGCAAATGCAATCACCTCAATGGATGAAATTGTAGGCAAATATGCAAAGAGCGATATGTATCAAAACGATTATATCTTTAGCGAAAAGCTAACCACAGATGTGACATCCGCATCAGACATGCTTGAAGGTCTAAACGGAAATAAGAAAGCGATAAGTGTGTCTATAAGCAGCTACGCAACGGGTCTTTCTGGAAAACTACAAACAGGCGACATAGTGTCTGTAATTGTGTATTCAGATGAAGAAGGAGAGTGCATCACCCCAAAAGAACTTAAATATGTAATGGTTATCACCTCGACAACTTCACAAGGTGTTGATAAAGCTGATATTAAAGACAATTCACAACCAGCAACTGTAACTCTTCTTGTCAACCAAACACAGGCGGAGCTACTTGCACAGTATGAAAGATCAGGAAGAATGCACTTCACACTCGAATATAGAGGAGATAGTGCGACAGCACAAAAATTTCTAGACAAACAGGAAGCGGTTTTTGGCACGAAAGTAGGTGAGTAGGGATGAGCATGGACAAAGCGAACATCATCGCAATTTGGGGAAGTCCTAACAGCGGTAAGACAACATTTGCAACAAAATTAGCAACAGCAATTTATGACAATTATCAATCGACCGTAATTGTAGTATACCCAGACCTTGAAACGCCTGTTCTTTCTGTGTTATTTCCTAATGAAAAGTTAGAGGATTTAGGCTCTCTCGGACAAATCCTTTCAAAAACAGAGGTGGAAACAGATGAGATCATTAAGAATCTTGTAACTGTTAAGAGTAGACAAAACTTTGGCTTTTTAGGATATAAGGCAGGAGAGAACAAATTCAGCTATCCTAAGTTTGGCAAGGCAAAGGCTGAGGATTTGTTCGATAAGCTCTGCGACCTTGCAAACTATATCATAGTTGACTGTTCAAGTAACCTTGAAAATAACATCATATCCGCCCTTGCAATGGAAAAGGCTGACCAAATTATAAGGCTAGCTTCACCAGACCTTAAAAGTATCAGCTTTTATCTTTCACAGCTTCCTGTGTATGCTGATAGCAAATATCAGCAAGAAGAACACATTCAAGGACTCAACATTCCAAACACAGATGTGTTTATGCCGATAGAGGAAGCAAAGTCGCATCTAAAAGATGTAGCCTTTACATTGCCATATAGCGATGAAATAAAGGAACGAATGCAGGAAGGCTTACTTTACGAGCCTTCGAAAGACAAAAGATTTAATAAACGAATGAAGGAAATAGCCGAAAAGGTGGTGACCTATGAGAACGAGTAATCTCTGGGACATTTTGTCCCAAACACAAAAGCACATTTCAAAATACTATGCTACAGCCTTAACGGATGAGTCAAAAAGAGAAGAACTCAAGAATTATATTGAGAAGTTTATACTTGATGAAGGCTACCTTGTAGAGGGTTTCACGGATGAGCAGTTGATTGACCGCTTGTATAGTGAAATGGTAGAGTATTCTGTGCTTACACCTTATCTTGGATCATCCGACCTCGATGAAATCAATATCAACTCATGGGATGATATAACATTGACCTATTCAGATGGTCATATGGAGAAGTTAAGTGAACATTTTCACACACCACAGCATGCAGTTGACATTGTAAAAAGGTTATTGCATCATTCGGGCATGATTATTGACAACGCAACCCCAATCGCACAAGGACACTTGCCAAATAATACTCGTATTACAGCACTAAAATCACCAATTGTAGATGAGGAATGTGGCATAGCGGTATCAATCCGTTTACTTCATCCTCAAAGAGTGGATAGAAACTGTTTAATAAAGAGTGAAATGGCAACAGAGGAAATGATTTCTTTTCTTGAAATGTGCATAAGGTATGGAGTGTCGCTAGTTGTGGCAGGGCGAACAAGCTCTGGTAAGACAACACTTCTAAATGCACTCTTAACAAGTATTCCAAACGATAAGCGTATATACAGCATTGAATCAGGAGCAAGAGAATTGTTTCTCGTAAAAAAGAATCGCTTTGGAGAGGTACAGAATAACGTTGTGCATACCTTGTCAAGGCCAAGTGATAATAATGCATACAATATTACGCAAGAACACCTTGTTGTTGCGGCACTTCGTTTTGACCCCGACATTGTTGTAGTAGGAGAAATTCGAGATGCTGAAGCGAACTCGGCAGTTGAAGCATCCCTTACGGGACACACAGTTGTAACGACTGTTCACTCAGGACCAGCCGAAGCAGCTCATGGAAGAATATCACTCCTTTGTCAAAGAAGATTTCAGCTTGGTATGGAAGTATCACTTTCGCAAGCAAGACAAGCGTTCCCACTCGTTGTATTTGCACACAAATGCGAGGATAATTCAAGAAAAGTAATGGATATTTCAGAGTGTGCAGTAAGTCCGGAAGGAAAGCCAGAGTACAGGTGCCTATATAGATACAACATTACAAAAAATGAACACACTGATGGTAAATTTGTAATGGAAGGACACTTCGAAAAGGTAAACAAACCATCA
Organism: Eubacteriales bacterium; assembly: GCA_045127235.1. GTDB lineage: Bacteria > Bacillota > Clostridia > Oscillospirales > CAG-272 > RGIG2000. Next base: position 39,841 of record JBGVPY010000023.1, on the reverse strand, counting down.
GCACACTTGAAAATGCTTTTAACAAGAAACGGTGTGCCACAAGAAGTATTAAATCAATTTATCGAAAAGGGAGGTAGTACAGAGTGACATTTGTATATTTGATATGCTTTATACTAGCAACTATCGGAATTGTTATGTTGCTTGGCTTAAATCCCGACCAAATCACAAAGGATATTATGAAATTCTCAAGCCCTAAGCAAAGCCTAAGAGATAAGGTAATGATAGCGAAGGGCAAAAAGAAATCTCGCAAATTCACAGTAGAAATTAACAGAATTAGAGATGCCTTAAATGCAACAGGAAAAGGAAATCAATTTGCCATATCCTGTGCGGCATCCTTGTTTTTAATGATTATCGGCTGTGTATTAGCAATAGCAATTGATAATGTGTTTTTAATTCCTGTATTTGCAGTAGCATTTGCACTTATACCATTTGGTTATATTAAAAGGACAATTAACTACTACGAAAATCACATTCAAGAGGAACTCGAAACAGCATTGTCAATCATTACAACCTCATATATCCGAAATGATGATATCGTGACAGCGGTAAAGGAAAACATTGAATATTTGAAGCCACCTGTAAAAGACATTTTTGCAGGATTTGTAGCTGAAAATATGATGATCACAGCCAATGTCAAAAAATCAATTAAACATCTGAAAGAAAGGGTAAACAATTCAATATTCGCAGAGTGGTGTGATACCTTAATTGCATGTCAAGATGACAGAACATTGAAGGACACATTGATGCCAGTTGTAGCGAAGCTAACAGATGTCCGACTAGCAAATGGAGAAATAAAAGCAACCCTGTCAGCAGCCAGAGTGGAATACTTTATGATGGCAGGAATGGTAGTAGCAAACATTCCTCTTTTGTACCTAATCAATGTTGAATGGTACAATGCCTTAATGTACACAACTTTGGGCAAAATTGTGCTAGGAGTGTGCGGAATGGCTATTCTTATAACCTTTATCTTTATGAATAAGTTTACCAAACCAATAGAATACAGAAAGTGAGGTAAAGAAGCATGGTAATACAAATAATTGTCGCAGTTGTGTGTGCGATAGGTCTAGCTCTTATCCTTTCTGATGTGTTCAAAGTTCCATCGTACAAAGTGTCAAAGGCAACGCACAACCTTGGAAAAAGACAGAACAAGAAAGTAAATCCTTTAGAGCTTTGGCTAAAGGAACTTTCCAACAGGCTTGCAAGCAAATTGAAGCTCAATGAATATAAGAGAATACAGCTTGAAGCTGACCTAAAAACAGCCGACATGGATATGACACCCGAAATGTATGTGGCTGACAATATTGTCAAGTCACTATTTATAGGTGTGTTCGCAATCCCTGTATTTTTCTTTTCAAAAATCTTATCAATAGTTATCGTAGGAATAGCATTATTGCTTTACTATAACTCATCAAAAAAGGTAAGAAATAAAATCAAAGAAAAGAGAAGAAAAATTGAGCTTGAACTCCCAAGGCTCGTATCAACGATTGAAAAGACTCTTGTGCATAGCAGAGATGTACTAACAATGCTTGATACCTATAAAGAAAATGCAGGACCAGAGCTAAAAAGAGAGCTTGAAATAACTGTTGCAGACATGAGATCGGGCAACTACGAAGTAGCTCTTACAAGACTTGAATCCCGTGTGGGATCAGCAATGCTTTCAGATGTTACAAGAGGACTAATAAGCGTTATTCGAGGAGATGAAACAACAGTTTATTGGTCAACACTTGTGCTTAAATTCTCTGATTATCAAAGACAAAACCTCAAAGCTGAAGCACAAAAGGCACCGAAGAAGGTAAGAAAGCTTTCAATGGTGTTACTTGTGTGCTTTATGTTAATTTATGTGGCGGTAATTGGTCAGGTACTAATTAGCTCACTAGGAGGACTCATGGGATGATAAGAAAGGCATTAAAAAGCAAAAAAGGAGAAGGATATGTAGATGTAGCAATCACAGTAATGATTATAGCATTCGTTCTTGTTTTTGCTGTTAATATGGTGTCGCTTGTAGCGTTAAATCAAAATATTAAAACAGTAAGCGATCAACTCGTTGATTATGCATCATTACACGGAACAACAGATATAGCCGAATACGCAACAGAGCTGAAAGAAAAAACAGGACTAGACTTCTCATATACCTTTTACGGAAGCGAGCTTCATGGAAGCACGAAAAATGTTCAGCTTGGAGATAAGGTAGAATGTAGCGTAACCTACAACGTAAGCATAGCAGGCTTTGGAGAAGCAATACACCTTATAACGATAAGAGCCTCATCAAGCGGAATTTCACAAGTTTATTGGAAGTAGGTGTAGGCTATGGAAAAACTCAAGAAAACACTAAAAAACAAGAATGGTGAATCGTACATTTATTTGTGCGTCATCATTCTTTTTGTTTCTCTCTTGCTCTCGGTCATTATCTTATACATGGGATTAATGGCACAGGTAAGAGTACAGAAGCATAATACAAAAGCAAGATTAGACGGATATGTTACCGAAAGTGCGGTAAATGCCTTTAATGATTTAAAACAGGGAGAAAATTACGCAAATACCTTTGACTGGGCAGCCTTTGAAAACGGAGTGTATGAAACACTAGGATTTGAGGATGACAAAACCCTGTATGAACACCCAAACGGAACAAAAATGACAAGACCAACAGTAACTGTGCTAAGGGGAGAAGGATTTGGAATCAAAATAGAATATGTTGCAATATATCCCGTCAATTGGAACGGAAACACTTATGCAGATTTGGAAATCCCGATAACCATAGTAAGTTATTATAAGGGTAAATAAAGGAGAAAATATGCTAAAGAAAATAGATAAAATTGCAAAGCCAATAGCTATAATCGTTGTAATTGCTCTTGTGATTACAATAATTTGTGTTGTAGCTTTTGGCAGAAAACAGCCAACAGAGGTGCCAGACATTGACACACAGACAAGCACCGAATCATCAACAAATTCAGATGTTATCGTGCCAGACATTACGGATGATGAATCAAGCAGTTCAAAAGATGAGCTTGATTTAAATGTTGATGTTCCTAACGAAAAAACTCCACCCACTATAGTAGATGAAGAATTCGAATATGGTGCTAATACGGAGGAAGGCACAGCAAATGAATAAGAAATTGTTAGCAATCATTTTGGTTATCGCAATTCTTATTCCAATAGTAGTGACAACGGTTGTTTTAATACGCAACAACAGCCAAAATGAGCCACCTGTGAACACGGAAACAAACGAGGACACAGAAAAGGACACAAACAAAGAAACAGAGAAAAATGAGCCTGTTATAGTCCCTGCTTTCACAGGAAAAACAGATCTGTCGGAGGAACGAGAATACTTGCTTGAAGTAGGACTTTTAACACAAATGGAAAGAACAGAAAAAGGAAACCCCAAAACAGATGAGAGTGGTAGCTATTTGACAGACGAAAGCGGAGCAATAATCTATGAATCAAACTGTTCATTTGACTACTCAAATGTCCCTAAAAACTTACATGTCTTAATAAATTATTTTGCTGACAAAGAATACAGCGAAACAGCAATAAGACAAATACAAAGGTTTTATTTTTACTTTTGTGAATCATTAGGAAAGCTTGAACTATTTGACATGCTAAATAAGATAGAGATGTGTTTCTCAACTGATGGCACAAGCCCGGAACTGCTAACACAAAAAACAAAGGAAGTGTTTGGAATGGAAAACGATAGTGGTTTTCCGTATGTTTTTAAGGACTCTAAACCAGCCGATGAAATCGAAATCTGTGTTAACGATGTAAAGCCATATGGAGAAATTAAAAAGTGCGATGGAGTGTGCGTTTTTAATGCACTAAACAGCGGAGTTGAATACGACAGGAATCTTCAATCATGGCTTCATAAAATTACAAATGAGTTAACAAATCAAGGATATGGCGAAAAAGAGCTTGTGATAGCACAGCTCTTATTTTATGGCAGTTTAAGAGAAGTTGAATATCGAGCTAACATTGTTGAAGATATTATGAAATGTATACCTTTAGATTATGAAATAACCATTGATGAACTTGATGCAAAAGTTAGAGAAGTGTTCTCGGTAAGCATTCTTGAAAACCTATCACTTACGGACTATATGAAAGGCTTAAGTGCATATGAAATGGAGGTATGTAATTGAAAAGAAAAATAATTTTCACAACACTTTTAATGATGGTGATATTGTGCATGTTTGCAATATCAGTAAGTGCGGAAAGATATGATCCAGACGGAGCAACAGCTGAAGAATATTTGTGCGATGCAAGCGAAGTAAACAGAAAAATAACTGTAAAATGTGTAGATATTGATACGGGTAAAACATTAAAAACGGTCGTTTTTCATACAAAAAACAAGTATGATGACATTTGTGGATTTCACTTGTATGGATATGATATAGTTTCTTTTGACAGCAATCAAGGTCTATGGGAAACATGCGAATTATCTTGGGCAAGTGGAGCGAGCGATTGTAGAGGTGCTTATGTTCAAATTTGCTATAAATTTATTACTGGTTTGAGTAAAGATAACCTAGATGTTTATATGGAGTTTCGTAAATCAGAAGCTATAAAGCTAAACACTAATCATTACTTGCTAAGCGAAGACGGAAAAACAAAAAGTTTATTTAAAACGGAAACCCAAACGATCGACTACTACGACTATGTAAATTTAAAGCAAACGGCGATAACCGGATACAAACTAGTTGATGGATATGCAACAAGTTTAAGTGGAAACTTTTCGTATTTTTGGATTAAACAAACACCGAACATTCCCACCTCAAGACCGTATTCGTATAACATTATTCTTACAGACACGTCAGAAGATATGGATAGATGGAGTACCTATCATGAAGATAAGCAAGGAAAACTTGACTATTGTATAAATATCACTTTTGATGTTGAATTTGTGTACGAACTAAAAACCTATACAGTTAGCTTTGATGCAAGTGGAGGTAGTCCTTCAATAGGAAGCGTAACCAAAAGACATGGTGGAACAGTTACAATTCCAACAGCAACTCCTGCAAAAGTAGGATACACCTTTCAAGGTTGGGGAACTTATTCGGGAGATACAACAGTAAACTATAAGCCTGGTGATACCTATTCAAGCAACAGTAACGCAACCTTATATGCTATTTACAAGAAGAACACCTATACTGTTTCTTATTCAGCAAATGGAGGAAGTGGTGCACCATCGGCTCAAACTAAGACGCATGGTGTGCCAATTACCTTGTCATCTACAGTACCCAAAAGAACAGGATATGTGTTTTTAGGTTGGTCGACAAGTTCAACTGCAACGGGCGCGAGTTATTCAGCAGGTCAAACTTATGCAACGGAAGGAAATACAACTTTATATGCGGTATGGAGAAAACTGAAAACCTATACGGTGTCATATGATGCCAACGGAGGAACTAGTGCTCCTGCATCACAAACTAAAACCGAGGGAATAGATCTTACGATTACAAGCACCTTGCCTAAGAATGGAAACTATATCTTCAAAGGATGGACAAGATATACGCAATCAACAGTGGTTAATTTTAACCCTGGAGATATTTATTCAACGGATGCAAGTATGAAATTATATGCCCTTTGGAGAAATCATGATCTAGCAATAGAGTCCTTAACACTTTCTGAAACAGAAGTGTATAAAAATAACGAAATATCTATTACTTTTAAGGCTACTAATGCAGATTCCGATGAAATAAAAACAAATATTTTAGTGGATTTATTATACAATGGAGAGGTCATAGCATCAAAGCTTGTGGGCATTCCTGCAAATGGATATGTAAAAGCCTCATTCACAATAAATGTTGGCTCCTCTGTTGGAAATATTCCTGTTCAAGTGAGAGTTAACTGGGCAGGCAGAACAAAAGAAACCAACCCCGATAACAATATTTTGACAACCTATCTAACTGTTAAGGAACCAGACTTTGAAATTATCCCAGAACCCGTGGAAACTGAAATAGCTCTTTATACTGAAGGAACGACTGTTATTACAAGTTATTATGTTAAGAACGAAGGAACAAAGGACATTCTACCAAGTAATCAAAATACAGCGGTGTTCACAGCATATTACTATAACGGAAGTGGTCAAAAGGTTAAGATAAAGTCAATTACTCAAAATGAGGTTGTAATTCCTGGAAACGGAAAGAACTTGATATTTTTCAAGTGGGATGTACCAGACGGACTTGCAGGATATACAATTTACTGTGAATGTAAATTGAATACAAAATCCACAATGAGTGAGCCTAATATGAGTAACAACACCACGACCTTAACAGCAACCATAAAAGACAAGGTAACCTCACAAACTCCCGACACGAGATTTGATAAAGAAGCTCCCGCCTCATACAATCCAAGTGCATCTATACCAAAAGAAATTAGCGATACAGTAAAATGGAATCAATGGGTATATGAAAATGGAGAATTGGTCCTAAAATATTATGGAATAACATTTAGCGGTAGAGTGGAAATTTTACCAGATGATGAATGCAAGACTGCAAAGGTTGAAAACGGAAGTTGGGTAATGAAATCAGGATATGGAATAACTCTTAAAGTAACATTCTATATGTCGGCACCAACCGGATACGAAATTCCAAGTGCAAATGCATATATGAGAGCAAACAGCATTTATGCTGTGTTCCCTGAGTATAACTTCTCAAGTGCGGAAGGATGTTTTAGAAATCTTGACTTTGACAAAGGATATTTTGTGTTGCCATTTAATGAGGGCGATGCAGATCAAGAGAGAATCCACTACATTCCAATCTATGTACAGGATGGAAAATATCAAGTAGCGGTTTATGGAACAGAGTTGTGGACTCCTGCAGGAATGCTTCATGTAATAAGAAATTCAAATATCATAATGATAGATGGATCAATATATGATGAGTTCTATGTAGGAGGAAAGGAATAGTGAAAAAAATCTATATCTGTTCAGCCTTGCGTGGCGACTACGAAAAAAACATTGAAAAAGCAAGGTGTTATAGCAGATATGTAGCCAAAGAATTTGGACACATTCCGATTACACCACACATTTATTTCACAGAGTTTATGAACGATGAAATACCAGAAGAAAGGGAGTTCGGCATACAAGCTGGACTCCTTTTACTTTTGTCATGTGATGAACTTTGGTATTTTGGAGATTCGGTAACAAAGGGAATGACAACAGAAATATGTACAGCAATAAAAAACGGAATACCGATAAGGTATATTGAACAAAAGGAATACAACAACTATTTAACTGAAAGGAGAATCGGTTATGAAATGGAATAAGAAAAAGATTATATCCGTAGTGCTTCTATCGGTCATGCTTCTTTTGATGTTTGCAATGACTGTTTGTGCGGCTACGGGTGACGTAGCAGGTGCGGTTGAAGACACATGGGATGCAGCCAAAGGTCAGATTAAACAGGTAGTAAATAATGTTATTTTCCCTGTAATTGATTTGCTCCTAGCTGTATTGTTCTTCGTAAAAATTGCAACTGCGTATATGGATTACCGAAAGCACGGTCAATTTGAGTGGGCGCCTCCTGCAATCTTGCTAGCAACGCTCATTTTCTCACTCACCTGTCCATTGTATATCTGGAACATTCTAGGTATGTAAGGTAAGAAAGGAGAGAACAGATGGAGTGGCTTTCTGATTTTATAACAGGAGTAGGCGATGCCATAAGTTCTGCACTCTCGTCAACATGGGTACAAATATCTGATACTATTTGGGAAAAGTTTTTAGCTTATACCTACACAATTGTGTATGAGGGAATGGCAGACTTTTTCACGATGATGACGAATATAGGAGCAGACCTTTTTAACCTACAGTGGGTAAACTCTGCGTTAAAGTTCTTCTCGTTATTCGGATGGGGATTATTTATTGCAGGACTGATAGTGGCTGTGTTTGACATAGCCATAGAGTACCAGACGATGGGAAGATTGAATATAAAAAGGCAAGTGTTGCCATTTGTATACGGACTACTAGCTGTTAATTTGTTCACGGTAGTACCTGTCGAGCTCTTTAAATTCTGCGTAATTTTGCAGAACACCTTTGCAAAAGATCTAGCTCAAGATGTTGTAGGCATGAATTTAGAGGAAATAGCTTCAAGAGCACTTAAATTGTTCTCTCCAAGTTATCAGGCAACAGCACAACCAATTGTTATGCTGTTAATTTTAATTTGCATGGGATACTGTGTTATTAAATGTTTCTTTGCCAATGTGAAAAGGGGAGGTATTTTGCTCACACAAATAGCTGTAGGAAGCTTGCATATGTTTAACCTTCCAAGAGGATATACAGAGGGCTTCACAGGTTGGTGTAAGCAGATAATTGCTATATGCTTTACAACATTTATGCAAACAACCCTACTATTGCTCGGACTTTTAACAATGCACACGCACTTGTTGCTCGGTTTAGGTGTAATGCTAGCCGCCAACGAAGTACCAAGAATTGCACAGCAGTTCGGCCTTGATACAAGTATGAGAATGAATATGATGAGTGCAGTTCACACAACTACTACTGCCATTAACCTCGGAAGAGCAATATTCAAAAAATAAGGAGAAATTATGAAAAAACAATATATCTATCCACAGAACATGCGAACAAAAGCAAAACTGTGGTTTTGGACACTAAAAGATCTGATTATTTTAGGTGTTGCTCTTACGATATCGGTGGTGTGTTGGGCAAAGTTTAACTTCATACCGCCAGCAGCGATAACACTAGTATTTGGATTTTTAACAATGCGACTTGACGAATTCTCCATACTCGACTATATAAAGCGAGCATGGAGATATTTCGTATCAACACAACAATATTTTGAATGGAAGGAGAAACCCGATGGCAAAAAAGAAAAGTAAAATGTCAACAGCAGAGCTAATCGGCATAAGCAATTTTTCACGAAACGGATTGCAGACCTATAACCACGGAGAACTGATATATTTTCTTGTTCAGCCAACAAACATCTCGGTTCTTTCAGAAACGAGTGTTAATTTGAAAATTCAGCATTTAATGCAGCTTTTAACTGTTCAACCAGACATTGAAATTATATGTTCAGATGCAAGAGAAAACTTTGAAAACAACAAGCTTGCACTTGCAAGAAAGGCAGAAAAAGAAGAAAACCTCAAGGTACAGTTGCTACTTCGAAAGGACATGAAATTTCTTGACGATATACAGCTTCAAATGTCAACAGCAAGAGAATTTATGTTCTGCTATCGGGTGCCTCATACCAGTAACGACCAAACATTCGGTGTGCTCAACCGATTAGAGAAGCAAATAAATGAGCAAGGCTTTGATTGCCATAGAGCATCAAAGGAAGATATAAAAAGGTTTATATCCCGTTATTTTGGACACATGTGTGAGGAGCCAATCGAAGATGTAGACGGAGCAAAAATGATAAAGAAATGGATTATTCCAGACTAAGGCGAAAGGAGAAAATATGGCAAAGAAGAAACAATTACCCGATGAGATTGTGCATAGTGAAGCATATGTAAAAGACTTTTTTGATATGGTTGTGCCAACAACTGTCAAATTTAATGTCGATCACTATATCTGTGGCGACAGTTTCAGATGTGTTTGGGCAATCAAAGAATACCCATCACAAACAAGCGATCAAGCTATACTTTCACGATTCGGTGACAAGGAAGCTGTAACCCTTCACATGTACACCAGATTTGTAGACGGAGTAGAACAAAGAAAGATACTTCAAAATGCAAGCAGAAAAAACAAGCTCCTTGCAAACTCAAATGATGTTGAGGAAGCGGTAACAGGAGAAGGCAATTTGTATGATGTTGTGGAACTCTTAAACGAGCTTCGAAAAAACAGAGAACCTCTTCTGCATTGCGCTGTTTTTATAGAGCTTTCTGCTAATAGTTTGGAGAAGCTCCGTGAGCTTCAATCAGATGTAGCAATGGAGATGACACGAGAAAAACTGTCTGTCGATAGACTTACACTTCGACAGAAGGAGGGCTTTATTTCATGTATGCCTTGCGGATACAATGTGTTTGGAACACAGTTTGAAAGAGTACTTCCAGCGTCAAGTGTTGCCAACTGTTATCCTTTTAACTATTCAGGAAAAACAGATCCAAATGGTTTTTATATCGGTAAAGACAAATTCGGAACAAACATTATCGTAGATTTTGACCGAAGAGCAGATGATAAGACCAACTCAAATATTCTTATTCTTGGTAACTCAGGACAAGGTAAGTCATACTTGCTTAAACTGCTGTTAACCAACATTCGCATGTCAGGAAAGGGAATAATTTCCCTTGATGCAGAACAGGAATATGAAGACCTATGTAACAACCTTGGTGGTTGTTATATCGACCTTATGGGTGGAGAATATATTATCAATCCTCTTGAGCCGAAGGCTTGGACAGATAATACAAGCCCAGAGGAGGATTTAGACTCACCAGAAGCCTTTCGCAAGACCACTAGACTGTCACAGCACATCTCATATTTAAAGGACTTTTTCAGGGTATATAAAGACTTTGATGATGCACAGATAGATGCGTTGGAAATTTTATTAACTAGACTTTATGCAAAGTTTGGAATAACAGACCACACAGATTTTGACCGCCTCAAAGCCACAGATTACCCGATTATGGAAGACTTGTACGCAATGGTAGAGGAAGAGTACCACCGATACGAAATCGGCTCAAAATCGCTTTTTACGGAGGACTTGCTCCGAGAGATTTGCCTAGGACTTAACTCGATGTGTGTAGGAGCTGAAAGCAAGTTCTTTAATGGTCATACCAATATTACCGATGACCGTTTTATTGTGTTTGGAGTAAAAGGTCTTATGGAAGCAAACAAGAAGCTCAAGGATGCAATGCTATTCAATATTTTATCGTATATGAATCACAAGCTCTTAACAAGAGGAAATACTTGTGCATCAATAGATGAACTTTATCTTTTCCTTACCAACCTTACAGCAATTGAATATATTCGAAACGCCTCAAAGCGTGTTCGAAAAAAGGAGTCCTCAATTGTTCTGGCATCCCAGAATATTGAGGACTTTTTATTGCCGGAGGTTAAGGAGCTTACAAAGCCTCTGTTCTCAATTCCAACTCATCAGTTTTTATTTAACGCAGGAAACATTAACCCGAAAGATTATATTGACACTTTACAGCTTGAACAATCCGAATTCGACCTAATCAAATACCCAGAACGAGGAACATGCTTGTTCAAGTGTGGAAACGAAAGGTATTTATTACAGGTTATAGCTCCAGAATATAAGGCTAAACTGTTCGGAAATGCGGGTGGAAGATAATGCGAAATCAACGATTTGGTATTGAAATAGAGCTAACAGGTCTTACAAGGTGTGCAGCCTCAAAGGTTATAGCAGGATATTTCAACACCGAAGCTGTGTATATCGGAGGAGTCTATGACACTTATGTTGTAAGAGATGGGCAGAACAGACAATGGAAACTTGTAAAGGATTCAAGTATTAGATGTGAAGATAAAACAGGCAGAGCATTAAGCGACAGAAGTTCAGTAGAATTTGTGTCGCCAATCTGCACTTATGATGATATCCCGCACATTCAAGAAATGATACGACAACTAAGAGCAAAAGGAGCGATAGCGAACAGCTCTTGTGGAATCCACGTGCATGTTGACGCATCGAATCATACACCCAAAACTCTGCGAAATATTGTCAATATTATGGCATCAAAAGAAGACTTGCTATACAAGGCTCTGCAAATAAAAGTAGACCGAGAAAGATATTGCAAAAAGGCAGACACTAGATTTCTTGATGATGTGAATAGATGCAGACCGACTACGATGACTGAGCTAGAAAGACTGTGGTACAATGGAGCATCAAGGAGAAGCAGTCACTATGACCACAGCCGATATAGAGGATTAAACCTTCATAGTGTGTTTTCAAAAGGAACAGTAGAATTTAGACTGTTCAATTCAACAACTCACGCAGGACAGATAAAATCATATATTCAACTATGCTTAGCTATAAGTCATCAAGCGCTTGTTCAAAAAGGAGCGTCAAGAGCAAAAACACAAAGCTCTAATGAAAAATACACTTTCAGAACATGGCTTTTAAGACTTGGAATGATAGGAGATGAATTCAAAACAGCCCGAATGTTTTTGCTTAAAGACTTGGAAGGAAATATTGCTTGGAAAGATCCAGCACAAGCCGAAGCACAAAAGAAAAGACTAGCGGCAAGACATGATGCCGAGGGAGTCTCACCCGAAGAAATAACCCACACAGATGATGACCAAGATGATGGTCAAGGTGAGGGAGAAGAAGGGGAATCAAACACCCCTGTAATTACAACCATGTAAGGAGAAAACATGAAGGATAACAAACCAGTAAGAAAACTTTATGTAGCATATGGTAGCAATTTAAATATTGAGCAAATGAAATATCGATGTCCGACTGCAAAGTTAGTTGGAACAGGTATGGCAAAGGACTTTGAACTTCAATTCAAAGGAAGGGAAGGACATGCTTTTGCAACTATCTCACCAAAGGAAGGAGCAGAAACTCCAATCGCTGTATGGGAGATAGGAAAATACGATGAAGTATGCCTTGACAGATACGAGGGATATCCCAATTCTTACTACAAGCAGGATGTACCAGTTGAGGTTGATGGTAAAACCTTTTCTGCTATGGCGTATATCATGAATCAACGATATGAATTTGGCATTCCAAACCCATACTACTATGCTACAGTTAATAAGGGCTATAAGGATTGCGGACTTGATACAACTTATCTTGAAGAAGCAATTGCTGAAAGCTCAAAGCAATACTACAAGCTAAATGCACCAAGATTTTATTCCGAACTCAAAGAAGGTGAGGAAGAAGAATATGACGAAGATGATGACATTGACGAAGACGATGATATCGATGAAGGAGATGGTGACGGATGGGATTATCGCATGTGAAACCAAATGTCCCATACGAATACAAAAGATATAAATCCTCATACGAAACATGGAGATATATCAATGTTGAAGAGGATAACGGTCAAGAGCATTTGATTGCAGAACTTCGTCTCGGTTGTGTTAGCATAAAGGCTGTTGCGTTTAGCAATGGCAAAGATTATGCGACTTGTTATGATGTTTTTGTAAAGGATAAACCAGAAGCAAAGGAGTATATTTTTTATGGAACAGTTTATGAAAAAGTAGAATATACTAGCTCACATCTTGAAAAGATAATGCTCCGAAAATTGCTGAGGTATTTAGAAGAGCATAAGCTGTCGTATACAGAGTGTAAATTTAGGCGAAAGCCTGGAAGCAAAATGAAGAATCGATAGGAAGAAGGTGTGTGTCGCAGTACCGGTGATTGTCAAAGCAATTGGAAAAGTATTATCCATGTTGCTTGGAGATAAAAAGGGAAGAAAGTTTTTGGGCTATGTCATTGGCATAGCCCTTTTTATTGTCCTTTTACCGATGATAGCGGTTTATGGACTGTTCGGTTGGATGTCAGGACCTGGGTCTAGTGAGATAATAAGCTACGACACAATATACAACTCACTTCCTACCGAATACCAAGAAAAAATAGAGAAAAACGATGCACAGTTAAAAGCGATAGAAAATACCTTTTCTGCTAGCGGATTTACAAAGGATGAAATATCCGAAGCAAAAGCAATATATATATCTTGGTTAACTGACATTGAAACAGACGAAACCTTCTGTGAAAAGTATGCTGAGGTGTTCAAATATAACGAAGAGGAACCCGATAGGTTAAATCGAATTTCTTCTGCCTTTGGCGTTACTTTTTCAGAGAAGGATAGACAACAATACAATGAATTATTTGGAGGTTCATAGTGAAAACAGCAATAGAATTTAAGAGAAAAGCTCCTAGTGTGAATGTTGATGAGGCTGACATCATTGCGTATGTAGAATTGCCTCAGAATCAATACGAATACTTTAAGACACACCTTTTTGAGGATTACGGATTTATAGATGCATACGGGAATGAACAGTATGTAGATAGCAACGGAGTAACTCATTGCATAGCTGTGTGTGGCGAAGAGTCAGATGATGGAGTTTTGGTTAACAGTGAAGGAACATCATATGCAAGATATTCTGCTTTCTATCCTAACCTTAAACCTTTCATTATGAAAAATGTTCATGATGTAGCGCAGGACATTTTGAAGGGAAGATTTGGACAGAATGAAAATGGCTCTTGGGTTATCGGATTTGATGATATCAAAGAACACTTTGACATGACAGTAACACCAAACAACGGTATTGGAACTTTGCTACTTGAAGAACTTGAAAGAAGCGAAGAAGTTGGTGAAATCATTGCTACGGAAGACTGCATTGAAATTACTGAATATCTAGAAAATGTGCCAGAGGATGCAACTCTTGGAGAACGACTCGGTGGAGTTGTTTCATTGATGGGATGCAATGTTGACAATGCAGATGAAGGAGATGTTGATGATGGAGAAGATGAAGGATTTAGTCACGGAGTAATAGAGATGTAGCGTTAAAGTATTCCAAAGCTTTCAAAATTTGAAAGCTTTGGAAAATAACACTTTATTTTGAAAAGTAAAATTCGTTTAAATATTGAATGATATTAAAAAATGTATTATAATAGAAAAAACGACAGAATTTTCAAAGTAAGGGATTAATAGTTTATGATAATTGAATTTTTATTTAGTGAAATTAAAGATAAATCAAAAATTTATATAGAAGAATGTCAAAAAACAAGGTCTCCTGTTATAGATGATGTAATAGATGTAATTAATAGTGAGTACGTTGGAAAAGAGTATTGTAAAAATTCAATGGAATCAATATGTAATAATTTGTCAGGACTTATAAAAGGATTTGATTATAAAGGGGCGATTGATCAAATTGCCAACGAGTCTTTTGAGATTGTATCAAATATTACTACTTATACAGTGAACTGCAAAATTGAAACTTTCGATAAAACAAAAAGTAGAATGCTTATTAGAATTATTTCAGCAGAAAAAAATGAAAACATAAAACTAGATGAAAAAGAAATAATCAGTAACGATTCAGATATACCTGTTGGTTATGATTTGGCGTTAGAAAAATTAAAACTTGAGATAAAAAATGAGTTTAGAGCAGATTGGGAGAATTGTATTTGGATTAAAGATGAACAGTCTGAACTGCTATGCTCATTATTGTATCCATATATTTTTAGAGCTGAAAATAAAATAAGAGCTTTAGCAAATAAAATTTTAGTTTTCGAATTAGGAAACAACTGGATAAAAAGTCCTGGATTAGAAAAGTATGCAGAAAGCTGCAAAAATTTATCTGATGAATTTAGAAGTAAAGAACCGGCTTTCAAAGATGTAGATGATGTTTTTATTTCTATGACTTTGGAAACTCTATTCGAAGTAATACAAAAGGGAGAGGTATATGAGTCGCCTTTTCAACTTACACAAGAACAGTTCAACGAATTGTTATCAATTATTAGCAAAGGAAGCAAGGAAAATTCATTAAATTGGATAAAGAAAAAAAGGTTAGTTAAGAAAAAACTATGGGAAGATATTTTTAAAGTATATTTTTCTGATACGGAGAATTCACAACAAATAATTACTGATTTTATACTGAATAGAAATCACATCGCTCACAACAAGCCCATTACCTCCATTGCGTACAAAAAAATGAAGAAAAGTTTTGAGGATTTTGATCAAATGGTTACTGTGGCAAATCAAAAGTTTGATGAATCGGTTCAGTCTGAGGAGTTTTATTTGACGGTAGACATTTTAAATGAAGAAGCCTTCGCTGAAGAACAACAAAAAGAATACGAACAAAGGTATTTTAGAGAAAGAGTTAGTGGAGAAACTGGCGTCGAAATTTTACAGCATGACGAAATACTTGATTTGTTTATTGAAAAGGCAGAATCATTATATCAAGAGCTGAATGATAAGTATTATTGGGATGATTGTTTTAAAATAAGTTCAATGTATGCAATCGAAAAATGTGAAGAATGGCAAACATTGCTTACAATAATTTGCAATGCAAATGAAGAACATTACATAGACGTTCAAGTGTGTATCACAATAGATGATTCTATGGACGGTGACAGCGTAATGTTATTAAGATATGTACATCATGCAGAGAAAAATGTTATTTATAGTACAAACGATAATGATGTAGATTACGCAATTAATTATCATAATGGGAATGCTTATGAAGATCAAGAAGAAGGCAAAATCGAATTGTGTAGCGAGTCAGCGTTAGATGAATCTGAACAATCGCAATTTATAGAAGCTCTTGATGATGCCATAGAAGAACTTAATCCTTATGAACGAGTAAAAACACAAATGGAAGAAAGTGCGATTAGGGATGGTGGAGAGAGACCAGTGGCAGACTTTGAATGTTTTGTGTGTGGCAAAAATGGTGTTTCGATATCAGAAGAATTTTATAAACTAGGACATTGCTGTTACTGTGGAACTGATAACGAAATAAAGACCTGTCAAAGATGCGGAGAAGCATATGTTGATGGAGATAGTGATTTTTGTGAGAACTGTTTAAGTTACATAGAAAAAGACTGATTATTTACGATTATGGAGGAATATGAATGTCAAAGAAAAATAATGATTTTTTTAAAGAAAAAAAGGCATGGTCTGAAGTAAAAGACGAATTGCTCGGTTGCTATTTTAGACCTTATGTTCAAAAAATTTTACATACATACAAACCATTAGTATATGTAGATTGTTTTGCTGGAAAAGGAAAATTCGAAGATGGTAAACCTGGTTCACCATTGATTGCACTAGATATAATTAATGAGTGTGTAATGGCAACATCTATACCAGAGGTTAGTATTAGTACAAATTTTATTGATTTAAACTATGCAAATGATTTAAAAGAAAATTTAAAAGATTATCCATATGCCAATGTCCATTCTGGAAAATACGAGGATAAAATTATTGAAATATTAGAAAACAAGAGCAAGTGTAATGTGTTTTTGTATATTGATCCATATGGAATAAAAGCTTTGAATTGTGAAATGTTTGATGGATTTTCAAAAAGTGGGTTCAATTCAATAGAATTGCTAATAAACATGAACTCTTTTGGATTTATAAGAGAGGCTTGCCATGTTATGGGTACACAATTTAATGATGAAACTCTTTTTGATGATTTGATAGAATATGACCCAACGAAGTTGGTAGCTTCTAAAGAATCAATACAAGAACTTAATATAATCGCAGGTGGAGATTATTGGCAAAGTATCATCAATGATTATAAAGAAAACAAAATTAATGGATACGAAGCAGAAATAAGATTTTCTGATGAATATTGCAAAAGACTGATGAAGAGCTACAAATATGTACTTAATTTACCTTTAAGGATAAAGAGAGGACAAAGACCAAAATATAGATTAATTCACGCAACTAATCACAAAGATGGATGTTTGCTTATGGTGGATAATATTTATAATAGATGGCAAGCGTTGCGCGATATTCAAAATTCAGGACAAATATCGATGTTTGAAGAAAATTTTGACAATGAATTGCTAGGCTCTGAAGATATAGAGAATCAAATGATTAGTCATTTTTCCAAATATAAAGAGTGGATTTCGTTGCATGAACTATTAGCTAAATTCTTTGTAGAAAATGGAGCAATTTGTTCAACTAGTACTGTAAAAGAAATTGTGAAAAAATGGGAAAATTTTGGTATAATCGAAGTTAAACGAATCCCAAACACTACAATCAAAGGGAAACCCAGCTCATTTATGACAGAGGCAAAAGGAAAGAGCATATTTGTGAGGTGGAAATGATGAAAAGCATAATAAGGAAATCGTTGCTATATAAAACAGGAGTGGAATATGGTGATTATACGATTAATCATGTTCAAGGATGTGCTCACGGATGTAAATATCCTTGCTATGCTATGATGATGGCAAAAAGGTTTGGAAATGCAAAAACTTACGAGGATTGGTGCGAACCGAAACTTGCAAAAAATGCACTTGAAATATTAGATGCTGAAATTCCAAGATTGAAAGAAAAAATTAAGTCTGTTCAGCTTTGCTTTACAACTGACCCTTTCATGTATGGTTATGATGAAGTGTCGGATATGAGTATTAAAATAATAAAAAAATTAAATGATGCAGGGATAAAATGCACAGCATTGACTAAAGGAATTTTACCAATAGAATTAGCAAGTTTGTCAAAAGAAAATGAATATGGCATTACATTAGTTTCCTTAGATGAAAACTTTAGGAAAGAAATGGAACCGAATACAGCTCCTTTTGATGATAGAATAAAAGCACTGAAAGCATTGCATGAGGCAGGTTGTAAGACATGGGTAAGTATAGAACCATATCCTACTCCCAACATCGTTGAACAGGAGTATTCAAAAATTCTTGAAGCAATAGGATTCTGTGATAAAATTATATTTGGTAGGTTAAATTATAATAAAAGAGTTTCTGAGTATAAGGATTATAAGAAATTTTTCAATGAATTGGCAAAACAAACTATAGAGTTTTGTATGGAGAATAACAAGCAATATCATATAAAAGAAGGCACAATCACTGAATAATGTGAAAGCACTATGTTGAAAGCATAGTGCTTTTTCATATTTAAAGTTGGTCGACAAAATGTAGAAGTAAAGCAAAATTAATATGAAACTTTGAGGGGTGATTTTTAAGCAGGAGAAAGAGTACGGCACTTTGCGTGCCGTTACTCGGACTCACAGCTGACGGCAGAGCCGACAGCAAAAGGCTTTGTGAGCTTTTATGGCACAATGGCACAAAAAAACAAGTGTGTTGAAATTTTGCGGCACAAAGCATGGGAAAATATAGCGATTAAAGGCATTTATAAATGGCACAACTGACAAGGAGGGAATGAAAATAGTGGTAGAAGAAAAGAATAAGGATGCAAAGCATAAGTTTGGACTTTACGTGCGTGATTCAGCAATTGAAGAGGTAAAGGCATGGTACCAAAAGGACAACTGTGCTTGTATGAGTGAGTATATTGAAAAGGCGATTTTGTTTTATAGTGGATATCTTGCATCGAACAGAAACAAAGATTATTTACCAAATGTCGTTGTAACAACTTTAAAGGGAATAGTAAACGATAGTGATAATAGACAAGGTAAATTGTTGTACAAGATAGCTGTCGAGTTAAGCATGATGATGAATATTCTTGCAACCTATCAAGGCATTACAGAGTTTGATTTGCAAAAATTAAGAGGAAACTGTGTTGCAGAGGTAAATCGCATAAACGGAACTCTTTCAATGGATGAAGCAATAAGATGGCAAAATTAATAACAAAGTTTAAATACTATAAACCAAAAGGAAAAATGAAGATTGGTGGGTATTTAAAATATATTGCTACAAGGGATGGGGTAGAAAAAAGTAACAGTTTACAAGAAAAACAATTATCAAACTTAAGTCAAAGGCGGCTGATAGAAAAGCTATTAAAAGACTTTCCAGATTGTAAGGATATGCTTGAATACGAGGATTATCTAAAAGAGCCTACAATCAAAAACGCAACAGAATTTATATCAAGAGCAATAGAGGATAATATAGGCAGAATTGATATGAAAGGAAAGACATATGCCGACTATATAGCAACAAGACCTAATGTTGAAGTGCAAGGGACTCATGGATTGTTTTCGTCTGATGATGAACCTATTGTTTTATCTAAAGTATCAGAGGAGCTAAATGCACATGTGGGAAATATTTGGACTATGATTGTTTCTCTAAGGAGAGAGGATGCTCAAAGATTAGGCTATGAAAAGGCATATTTGTGGAGAGATATGTTAAGATCGCACACTGAAGAAATTGCAAATGCCTTAAAAATCCCTATAACAAATTTAAAATGGTATGCGGCCTTTCATAATGAGAGTCATCATCCGCACATACATTTAATTGCTTACTCAACAGATACACAAAGAGGATATCTAACAAAGGCAGGAGTGAATCAGTTAAGATCAGCTTTAGCAAACGATATATTTAAGGATGAGCTTCAGCATATTTATGCAGAACAGACAAGATTAAGAGATGAATTAAAGATTGACTGGAAAGCAATGCTTCAAGGAATAATGGACAAGGTTTCAAATGGAAACTATGAAAATAAGGAAATTGAAGAAAAGCTATTAAGGCTTGCAAAAAGGCTATCAAACACAAAAAAGAACAGGTCATACGGATATCTAAAAGAAGATTTGAAGGCATTGGTGGATTCTATTGTGGATGATTTTGCAAAAGACGAAAGAATAGAAGCTTTATATGATTTATGGTATCAAAAGCAAAATGAAAAGCTATTGATATATGGAAACGAGCTACCACCCAAAATTCCACTTTCTAAAAACAAAGAATTTAGAAGTATAAAGAATGAGGTTATAAAGGAAGCAAAAGTTATGTTTTCTGAAACAAATAATAACGAAAAGAAAACTAACAATTATAGTCCTAATAAAATATCAGCCACTGCAATATCTCGCTTATTTAAGGGAATAGCCAATATTATTCAAAACAAGGTAAATGACGATAATGGGCACAAATTGCCAAAGATTGATAAAAGACAAAAACAAGAAATTGAAGATAAAAAGAATGCCGAAATTTCTTATATTTAATTACTATAAATAATCTTGAAAATGATATGAGTTAATGGTATAATATCTTTAACAAACAAAGAAAGGATTTGGCAAAATGATATTTCAAGAAACCGAAAGTGTAGAATTGAAAAGAGTCTTGAACGATGGATTCGAAAAAGCATTAGTGGCTTTTCTCAACACTATGAATGGTATCATTTATGTAGGAGTAGAGGATGACGGAACTGTAATTGGAGTTTCAAATCTTGATGAAACGCTTCAAAAAATCGCAGATATTGTCACAATGCAAATATTGCCTAATCCGCAAGAATTCGTCGATATAGGCACTAAATATGTTGAAGGCAAGCATGTGATAGAGGTTAAGGTTTCAAAAGGACACTCCCTTTATTATATTAAAAAGTTTGGAAGAAGTGCTAATGGCTGTTATATTAGAATGGGAACTAGCAATCGTAGCATGACAGAAGAACAGATAGAAACTGGCTTCATAAACTATCTAGAAAGGCAAGAGAAAACAATAGTTGACACACCATGCTTAAATCAAAAATTAACATTTAATATTTTCAAACAGTATCTAACGAGCAAAGGTA
Organism: Eubacteriales bacterium; assembly: GCA_045127235.1. Classification (GTDB taxonomy): domain Bacteria; phylum Bacillota; class Clostridia; order Oscillospirales; family CAG-272; genus RGIG2000. Next base: position 18,811 of record JBGVPY010000023.1, on the reverse strand, counting down.
TTCATGTTAACGAAAGAACATTTAATGTCAATTATCATTTAACTACTCAAGATGGAAAATACAACAAGCTTGCTTTTTTGTTGGCAGACGAGAACGATGTCTCTATAAAGGTTGCAACATTTAAAGGCAAGGATAAGACTAAATTTTTTAAACGAAACGAATATGGCAACAGGTGTCTAATTGCAGCAGTAGATAAGGTGATTGATTATTGCGATACTATAAACGATACCTTTGTAGATATTGAAAAAAGTGCTAGAGAAGAAACTAGAATGTTTGATCCAGAAGTTTTTAGAGAAGCTTGGATTAATGCTTGTGTTCACAATGCTTGGATAGAAGGCGTGCCACCAGCTGTATATATTTTTAATGACAGATTAGAAATCGTTTCGATAGGTGGTATACCAAAATCAATGACAAAAGAACAATTTTTGTCGGGAGAAAGTAGACCTGTAAATCCAGAACTTATGCATGCTTTTATGTCTTGTGGCTTAGTAGAACAATCAGGACATGGTGTTCCGTTGGTAGTTCAAAAGTATGGAAAGCAAGCATATAAGTTTGAAGGCGACTTTGTTAAAGTTGTAATTCCTTTCCACCAAGATGGATATGTAGTTATAAAAATGAAAGGCGAGAACTTTTCTTTGGACAACTATATAGATGAGCATAAAAATGACGGTAAAAATGTCGGAACAAATGTCGGTATAAATGTCGGTATAAAATTAAACAAAACTCAATCTTATGTTTTGAAAACAATAGCTTCAAATCCAAATGTAACAATAGAGGAAATTGCTAGAGAAATGCAGGTTTCTGAGAAAACCATAGAAAGAGCTATTAAATTTTTAAAGGATAACGGAATCATAGAAAGAGTTGGATCTACCAAAACTGGTCACTGGAAAATTTTATCATAAAAGATAGCCTCACATAAAAAATTGTGAGGCTAAATTTATTTTACAGGAGGAAAAATGTCATATATATTTTTTAGCGATGAAGAAAAACAAAGAGCAAACGATGCAGATATTGCATCGTTTTTGATTTCTAAGGGAGAAATGCTTAAAAGGAGTGGAAAAGAATACACTTGGGAATCTCCAACAGGAAAAGTGTCTATACGAGGAAACGAATGGTATAGTCAATATGAAAGAGTAGGCGGTGGAGCTATAAAATTCGTGCAAAAATTTTACGGATTAAGCTATCCGGAAGCAGTGCGAGAATTACTAGGCTCTAGTGCTGGAACTATTGTGCAAAAAAACAAGAAAGAGAAAAAACAAGTAGAACTAATTATTCCAGAAAAGAATAAGGATATGCGAAGGGTTTATGGTTATTTGTGCAATGAAAGGTTTATAGACAAAGAGATAATAAATGCATTTGTCAAAAGCGGTTTGATTTATGAAGATGCAAAATATCATAATGTGGTTTTTGTAGGCAAGGATGAATCTGGAGTTGTCCGTCATATTCAAAAAAGAACAACTAGCCATAAATCTGATTTTAAAGGAAATGTAGCGGGAAGCGATGCAGAGTATAGCTTTAGATATATAGGAACAAGTGACAAACTATATGTATTTGAAGCACCTATTGATATGCTAGCATATATTACCTTACACAAAAAAGATTGGAAACAACACTCATATGTTGCGTTATGTTCAACAGCCGAATGCTCAGCAATGCAAATTATAAATAAACATTCAAATATACAATCAATATATCTTTGCTTAGATCATGATTCTGCAGGAATAGATGGAGCATATAGGATAGCTGAAATTATACATGTAAACGGAGAACAAGAAGTATGGAGAATTATGCCTAAAAATAAGGATTGGGATGAAGATTTAAAGGAACTTCATGGAAAAGAATTTATTCCGTCAAGTGAGCCTGTTACTAATACTGCTATAAATATGTAAGGAGAAAAAATGGAAGGAATAAAAACATTAATACTAGTAGCCACCTTAATGGGTGGTATTTTTATTTTAATAACTGCCTTTGCATATATGTATAGCCTAAAAGGCATCAAAAATAAAACAGTAGGAGACGGTCAACATGGTACAGCTAGATGGGCAACTAAAATGGAAATTAGAAAGACCTATAAGCATATACCATTTGAGCCTCAAAAATGGCGTTTTGAGCCTTCAAATCGACCAAACGAGCAAGGAATCGTGGTTGGATGCAAATCAAGCAAAAATGGCACCACAGCCCTCATAGACACAGGAGATGTACACTGTATGATGATTGGCGCAGCGGGTGTTGGTAAAACTGCATATTGGTTATACCCTAATATTGAATACGCATGTGCATCAGGAATGTCTTTTATGAGCACTGATACAAAGGGTGATATTATGAGAAACTATGGATCAATTGCATCTAAGTATTACGGATATAATATATCTGTTATTGATTTAAGAAATCCGATGCGTTCTCATGGAAACAACTTTTTACACTTGGTAAACAAGTATATGGATAAGTATGCTGAAACTAATGAAATACAATACAAGGCTAAGGCGGAAAAATATGCAAAAATAATTGCAAAAACAATTATACTTTCTGGTATGGAGTCGGGAAACTTTGGACAAAACAGTTATTTTTATGATGCAGCTGAAGGTCTTTTGACCTCTTCAATTTTATTAGTTGCTGAGTTTTGTGAACCACAAGAGCGTCATATAGTATCTGTTTTCAAGATTATACAAGAACTATTGGAACCAGCAAAAGGAAAGAAGAATCATTTTCAAACAATTATGAATATGCTTCCAAATGACCATAAAGCAAAGTGGTTTGCAGGTGCAGCCCTTAATACTGCGGAACAATCAATGGCTTCAGTTATGTCAACAGCTCTTTCGAGACTTAATGCATTTCTTGATTCGGAGCTTGAAGCAATTTTGTGTAATGACACAGAAGTAGATGCAGAAAAATTTTGTAACGAAAAAAGTGCTATTTTTATTATTATGCCAGAAGAAGATAGCAGTAAATATTTTATGGTATCTTTGCTTATACAAGAGCTATATAGAGAAATATTAGCTGTAGCAGACGAGAATAATGGCAAGCTTAAAAATAGAGTTGTGTTTTTCTGTGATGAGTTTGGTACGCTTCCAAGGATAGAATCAGCAGAAATGATGTTCTCGGCATCAAGATCACGAAGAATATCTATTGTGCCTATAATTCAATCCTTTGCACAACTTGAAAAGAACTATGGAAAGGAAGGAGCAGAAATAATTGTTGATAACACACAGTTGACTGTATTTGGTGGATTTGCTCCAAACTCAGAATCAGCAGAAACACTTTCAAAATCTCTTGGAAGCAGGACTGTACAAGGTGGTTCTGTAAGTAACAACAAAAATGATCCATCAAGGTCAATTCAAATGATGGAAAGACCATTATTAACACCAGATGAGTTAAAGACACTGCCAAAAGGCACTTTTGTAGTGACAAAAACGGGATTTTATCCAATGAAAGTAAAATTAAAGCTCTTTTTCAAATGGGGAATAGAATTTGAAAAAGAGCCGTTTGCTGTCGAATTGCAAGATGCAAAGGCAATAAAATATGCAAATAGAGAAAAGTTAACTAAAGCAATTTACAATAAATATGCAGTTATAGAAGCAATCGAAGATAGAGAAGAAGGTATCCCTGGAAATAGCATATTTGTAGAAAACCATGAGATTAATCATTTGAACAAAAACAATGACTCTAGAAAAATTTTTGGAGGCAATTAAATAAAACAGAATGGGCTGTTGCTCTTAACTGATTTTTTCAATCAGCTATTTGCAACAGCCCCTTATAAACTATTAAATTTAAATCCCTACGAACGCCCTTAATTGGTTCCGCTTTATAGTTATGATGGTAAAATAGAAGCTCCACACTATACTAATTACATGTGGAGCTTTAAATTTTACATAGTATTAAAAAATGCTACATTAAAAATACAAAAGTAAAAATAATATTTTAAAGGAGATTTTTATGAAATACAAAGAGTGGCTCGATGAATGGCTTGAGTATTATGTAAAGCCAAGAGCAAAATACAGGACTTATACAAACTATAGGCATCAAATTGACAAGCATATTTCTGTAAAGCTTGGTGAATTTGAGTTAGAAGAGTTATCGGCATTAGAACTTCAAATGTTCGTAGTTGGTTTATCCAATGTAGGTCTTTCTTCAAATACAGTTAATGGAATAATTAATATTTTGAAAAATTCGCTTCGGTTAGCTGTTTCAGTGGGAAAGGTATCTAAGCAGTATACCGATTTGATTCAAAGACCTAAAACGAGAGAAAAGCCAGTTGATTGCTTTAATATGAGCGAGCAAAAAAGGATTGAAACTTATGTGAAAGAAAAGAATATACCTAAGCTATACGGAATAATTATTTGTTTATATACAGGCTTGCGACTTGGTGAACTGCTATCATTAGAATGGGCAGATGTGGATCTTTCTAAAAGATTAATAATTGTATCTAAAACCTGTCGTGACTCTTGGCAAAAAGGTTCTTATGTAAAGATAATCGATACCACTAAAACAGAATGCTCAGAAAGAGTAGTAGTATTTCCAAAGCAACTTGTTCCGATATTTAAATATATGCGTCAGCATTCAAATAGTAGCTTTGTTATAGATGGTAAAACCGCATATGGAGCTGAGGTTCGTTCCTATCAAAGAACATTTGAAAGAATTTTAAAAAAGTTAAATATAGAGCACAAAGGTTTTCATTCACTACGACACACATTTGCAACAAGAGCATTAGAGTGTGGAATGGACGTGAAGACTCTTTCTGTAACATTAGGACACAAAAATCCAACAATAACATTAAAGCGCTATGCTCATTCAATGGTAGAGCACCGAAGTGAAATGATGAATAGAATCGGAAAGCTCTTGGGATAAAAACAAAAAAAGGTGACTTACTAAAGCCACCAATTTATGTACATCTATCTGTATATTTTATGTATCAAATTGGAAAATTTTGTACGCATATCTTTCGTTGATATGTACCTTTTAGAGTAATTTGCCTCTTATTCTTGACTTTTTTGATTTATTATGATAAACTTTCCTTGAAAAATGGTACATTTATTATACAGTTAGATGTACGGTATAAAACTAATTTATGTACAGTGAATTTCGGGAGGAAAAGCTATGACACAGGATGAATATAGACGATTATCGTGGAATATATATAAGTGGGTTAGAAAAAATGATCCCGACTTATCTTCACAGATAAATCGGGAACTCTATTTAATTTCTGAAAAAATCGTGGTTGAGTATCATATACGAATGTCAATAGATGATAAAACTTCGTATGAAGAAGTTAAAACTTCGCTTGAAAAAGTGGCTGATGCAGAAAATACGAGTAAGTCAAGCCAATTCGTTTTAACTCCTGAGGTAATTAAACTTTTTTTGAAAAATAGATTTAATTGATACTTGAAATTAACATTTTTATTTCATTAAAAGGTATATCTTCCAAACACATTAATGTGAAAAGATATCCACCATTAGACCAAATTAATTGATACTCACCCTTATTGATTGTGTAATAGATAATAATATTATTAAGAGTTTCTTCTTGATAATCTATATTCTCATTGTCAATAGTGACTTGCAGTTCTCCTTCTAAAATCTCTTGGTAAAGTATGATAACATCACCATAACTGTTTACCCAATATGTTTCTGCATCTCTTCCATAGTTCTGTGAGTCGTCTAGTATGTAATCATCTATCATATATGTAGGGAGAGCTATTGTTTCTATACTGTCAGGAACATGGGCTCCTTCCTCTTCCTCCACGAATATACTGATAAATTCTTCGTATATATTAACAAAGAAATTAATTACAGGCACACGAATTGCTGATATAGACATCATCATGCAAAAAGTGATAATAGCAGCAATAAAAACAACGGCTATTCTTCTAGGGACGGTTTTTGTGGCTTGCCAAACAAAAGTTTTCCTCTTTTTAGCAAGTTTGTGAATATTATCTTCAAATTCTGCAGACAACTGCATATTTTCATTTGGAAGATTCTTGAAATATTTCAATTCTTTTTGCTCTACTTTAAGTAGAGCTTTTTTTAATATATCTACTTCGTAATTAGTCATTTTCGATACTCCTTGAATTTTTCAACAACTAATTTGTGTCCTTTATGAAATCTATCTTTTATTGTGGAAACTGGCTTGTTTAAAGTGATAGCAATTTCTCTAAAAGTTAATTCATGAAGAAAATATAAAGATAGAACATCTCTGTATTTTTCATCCATTGATTCTATGAAAGTAATTATTTCGTTTACTAATTCTTTCTCAATAGTATTTTCAACGAGATCTTCCTCTGAAGAAATTTCGTGAAACTGTTCATCCATACTATAAATGTTGTTTGTTGAATTTTTATCTTCCAAAACATTGAGCGCAGCATTTTTAATACTTTTAAAAACATAAATCTCTGTTTTTTCTTCGTCAAGTTTTTTAATTGTTCCCATATTTTTTGCTATGCCAGAAAAGGCAATTTGCATTGCATCTTGACAAAAATGGTCGTTTTTTAGGTAAGAAAACGCAATATTGTACATTGATTGCTTGTATTGATAATAAATTTTGAGAAAATCGTCATCATCTTCGTGATTTTCAATAAGGGACAGGTAAAAGGCTATCATAATAAACTCCTTATTTGTGTTTATTCTATACTAACATATCAAGGAAAAAATATCAATAAATGTGACAAAATTTGCAAAAAAAATAAAAAATTAAAACTTTTTTTCAAAAATCCGTCTTTTTTTGCAAAAATTCCATTTATCTTAATAGAGGGATAAAAATAAATGGAGAAATAAGATGAACAAGTTTAGTAACGTACCATTATATACATTTTTTTTAATTATCACAATAGCGAGAATTTTAAGTAAGGAAGCTAGTATAGAATCATTTGACTAACTTTTGATGGTCTAATGATTATGTAGTGGTATTTACTAATGAAATAAATTAAAACATTAAAAAACGAAAGAGGTTTATTATGAAAAAATTACTAACATTAGCATTGGCAATTATTATGTTATTTGGAATGGTTCTCCCTGTTTTAGCTATTGAAACAGAAGTTACACCATATTATAACAACACCGCGAGAACTAAAGCACGTTTTCAAATAGAGACTACAGGTGAAGCTGTTGTAACGCTTACATTTAGTGGGTATGCGAGTGTTACAACAGGGGCTACTTTAACTAGCAAAGTTCAAAAGCTAGTATCAAACAATTGGCAAGACGTTAATGGAGCATCTTGGATAGATGAATATGAAGGTGTAAGAACTACGATTCAGCATTCGATACAGTTAACTTCACCTGGAACATATAGATTAGTATATGAATTTGAGGTTAGAGGAACGGGTGGAGGCTCTGATATCATAAGCGGAACTATTGAAGATTCATATTAATTATTGATATCTTTTATATTTACATAAGGGATATACAAGGTTGGCTTGGCTATTAAGAAAGGAGGTGAAAATATGACTCTAGAAGATTTAATTGCTGTTGCTCAATCATCATCTGTTACATATTCAGATAAATGTGATGGAAAAAGAACAAAAAGCAAAACTACAAAGTGTGGTGCATGCTAATTTTATAATCTGACAATGCGTATTTTTTATAATAAAAATAGTCAAGCCCAATCTTGTTTTATTAGGAGGAGAAAATGAAAAAGATTATTTTTGAAGATTTAAAAAAGTATTTATCAAAGACATACGATGTGAAAGAAGAGAATGTCAGTTTAGACACAAAAATTTTCTATAACATATCATCTGATAATGAAGAAAATATAAATAACATATATTTATCGTCTCTAGAATATGCTGATTTAATCGTTTATATGGAAGAGAAATATAATGTTATTTACAATTTTGATGAAGACATTAATACAATTGATGAATTAATTCAGCATATTTTGGACCATATAAATGACGAAGAATATAAATTGGTAAAATAATGATGATTAAAGTAGAATTTTTAAGAGCTTATAATTTTGAATATGAAAACGACTTTTATTTATTTGATACAAATTCATTTGATATTTGTAAAATAGATAAAGATACATATGATGCAATTGAAAAGGTTAAAAAAGGTGAGTTGTCATCAATACCCAAAAAAATCATGGCTAAATTTTCTAAATTGCTCGAAAACGACATATTTTTTGGGGAAGACTGTTTTCTTGATTCTAAGGTGGATTCCGATACGGCATATCTTTCCTTAGCGCCAGTTTATGGATGCAATTTCAGATGTAAATATTGTTTTGCTTCAGCTGGGGAAAATTACGTAGAAAAAGAACAAGTACTGAGACAATTTACCAAAGATACTTTGTTTAATACTCTTGAATATTTCACAAATCAATTGTTTCCAAATCAAAAAAATTACCGAATTGATTTGGTAAGCGGTGGAGAACCCTTGCTCAATTTTGAAATAATAAAACATATTGTTGAATATGTAAATGAGTTTAACAATACCAAAAAGGATAGCAAAATCACATTGTGGATGTGTACAAATGGAACATTATTAACTGATGAAATTAACAAGTTTTTGTCTCAAAATGGAGTATCAATAGGTATAAGCATTGATGGAAATAAACAAACACATAATAAATTTAGAGTTTTTAAAGATGGCACAGGTACATACGATTCAGTTGTAAGAAATTATAAAAACATTAAGAATAGTGCTTTGTACTCAAATCATTATAAAGATATATGGGGATTAAGTGTTGTTAATTCTCAAAATTGTAAAGTGGTAGACAATTTATTACATTTTAAAGAACTTGGTTTTAAAAATGTACAATTCAAATTAGTAAGATTATGTAAAGAAAACGAACTATCAATAAATAGCAATAACATCAGCAATGTTATTGCGGAATACAAAAAATTGACATCATTATTATTGTGTGAAGTTGAAAACAACAGAGTTGATTTAATGATGATGGTACTAAATGATAATGATTACTTTGGAAAAATATTAAAACGAATTATTTTGAAAGAAATACATATACAACGTTGCTGGGCTGGAATGAAAAAAGTTTCTATTTGTCCAAACGGTGATATTTATCCCTGTGATAGTTTTGTTGGATTAAAGCAATTTAAAATTGGAAATATAAACTGTACCGAACCAATTAATTGGAATGTAATAGATAGATATAGTGTTAATGAAAGAGCAACCTGTCAAAAATGCAACATAAAATATATTTGTGGTGGCGATTGCTATTATAATGTTAGTATTGTTGATTCATCAAATGAATGTGATTACATATTTTGTTATTTTATGCAAGAAATATCTAAAATGGTCCTTTATTTATATTACAATCTTAAATTCAACAATCCTACTACTTTTAAGAAAATTGAAAGTATAATGAATTATAGAAATAAACTTTCTCGGAGGTAGAATGATGAATAGGTATCCTTGTTTTTTGGACAATTATTATGTTTTTTTGTATGGTGATTGTTTAACTGCAACCAATGCGTGGAGCGGTGTGGAGTATACATTTAATAAAACAGAATCATTAATTTTGAAGGAAGTAACTGGAAATAAAACTACAGCTCAAATAGTTGCGTCTTTGGCCGAACAATTTAATTTGGATGTTGAAGTATTAAAAGATTTGGTATTTAAGGTTATTTTAAATAACAAAAAAAACGGAATATTAGAGATACGAGAAATTCCAAGTTCGCCAAAAAAAATGTATGGAGAATTTGGAAAATATTATCCCAAATTTATAAATATAGAACTTACTAATAGATGTAATTTTCAGTGTACTCATTGTTACAAAGAAGCGACTAAGTGTGGAACAGATTTACCATATGAAGCAATTGAGTATATTTGCAAGGAATTCAAAGGAAAGGTACCAGACATACAACTTTCTGGAGGAGAACCTTTTTTGAATCGAAATATCGAAAAATATATTGATGATCTATCTAGTAACTTTAATTTATCTGTAGTTACTAATGGAAGTTTGATTAAATATATTTCCCCACAAACGCTATCCAAGATTAATGAAATACAAATCTCGTTATATGGAACTACCGAGTTTGAATATGAAAACTTCACAAAAAATCGAACAGGATATAGAAATTTGGTTGATGGAGCACAGCATTTAAAAAATAATGATATACAATTTTGTGTTGCTTTCACGCTTAATAAATCATCAATTTATAAAATACAAAATTTTGTTGAATTTGCAATTCAATTGGGAGCAAAGCAAATTAGATTTGGTATACCTTCTATCGTAGGTAGAGCCATTGCTTCTAGTGATAACTTTGTTTTTAACAAAGAAGAGCTTCAAAGTGTACACAGGCAGATAAGACGAGCTCAAAAAATGTATAGAGATAAAATATTAATTGAATTATGGCGAGAACATGAGAGTTTTGAAACAAGCACCGAACACTGTAGTGAACGATTGACTTGTGGAGCTGGGTCAAAAAATATTGTAGTATCTGAAAATGGAAACGTTAGGCCATGTGAGTTTTTGCCAGAAACATACTTTAATATGGGAAGTATATGTGATTTTGAAAAATATATAGTAAATAATAAGTTTGAAACTATGGATAAAAACGCCTTTGAGTATTACAAATATCTAAAAGAACGTTGTGTAGATGCTGCTTACATCTGTGCACCATTGAAACGATATTTAAATTTTTTTGCAAATTATGAGGAAAGAAGTAATGGAATGCAAAACGATATTAAAAAGAACCATATATAATCCTTTAATAAAACATAGCATTTTGAATTTTTTAATAAATTCTTCATATATACCTATAACTATTATTTTATCAAAGCTTCTTTCACAATTGACATTAGATGCAACCGCGGGAAAATTTTCATTAGTATTAAAAACTGGATTAATAATACTAGCAGTAGAAATATGTTTTAAAGTTTTGATGGCGGTAGTTACTATAATCAATCAAAGGTTCGTATCCAATCAACTACACAAATGCAAAATGTCATTATATGATATTTTTTTAAATAATCCTCTTTATGTTTTACATAGGGAGAATCAAGGACAATCAATAGAAAAATTAAGTAACGATTTTAATACAGCTACAAGTAAATATTTATCCATATATCCTACCATTATATCATCCACTTTTACAATTATCGCTTATGCAAGTGTTTTAGGTATCCAAAATTGGTTAATAATGATTATTTTGTTAGGATTCTCCTTAATACAGATTGTCCCACATTTTACTATAATGAGAAAAGCTGAGAAGAATTATGATGAAAATAGAAAACTGGAAGCTGAAATTACTGATTTTGTGATTGAAGGGCATCGTGCTTTTACAACAATTAAAAATACAAATTTGATAGCGTGGTGGATGAATAAACTAAAAAAAATACACTGCCAATATTTAAAAATTGGGAAAAATGGCATATATCTTTCTGCAACGAAAAATGTTTTGGCAGAATTTATATCACTACTTTTAAAATATGGTACATATGCAACAATAGGTGTTTTGGTTTTATTTGGAAAAGTTCCAATTAATTTGGGGATTCAAGCTATAGTTCTCTCCAGTGGGCTGTTTAGTGGAGTTAATTCTATTTTTGCATCAATATCAAAGCTTGCTATAATTAAAGTTGCAGAAAAGCGGCTTGAAGTGTGGTTTGTAAAAACATCAAAAATAAATACATTAATAAGAAACTCAGAAATAGTTTTGACAGATGTTAAATTCTCATATGAAGAACAAATAATATTTCAAAATGCAAATATTAAAATTGAAAGTAATCAAATAACAGTAGTAAAAGGACAAAATGGAGCAGGAAAATCTACATTGTTTCATTTAATCGTAGGGATGTTGCGTTGCTCGCAAGGCGAAATCTTAGTTGATGGTAAAGCAAATATATCGGATGATAATTTTCCAAATAATGTTTTTTACTTACCACAGGATGACGAACAATTTAATATTACAGTGAATGAATTCTGCGAATCAATAGGGATTGATAGGGAAAAAATCTCAATGATTATGGAAGACTTTGGGTTTCAAAAAATGTTTTATGATTCTCACATTAATGAACTTTCTGGAGGAGAAAGAAAAAAATTTTATTTATCCTTAGCATTTTCAATAAATCCTAAAATCTTGTTATTAGATGAGCCAACGAATTCTCTAGATGAAAGAAGCAAGAAGGTTTTAAAAAAGTATGTTGAAAAATTTTCTAATAACATAGTTATCATTACTCATGATGATATATTTGACGATATTTCACACAAACAATACTTCATTTCAACTGAAGGAGATATTTATGATAAAAAATAAATATTTAAAGAAAAAAATAGTAATTGATTGTTTAAAGTCTATGTGTATCACTATAATTTTATATTTATTTTGTGAGACATTTGAAGGAATTATTTCAATTTTTATAGCTAATGTAATAGGCCGATTTGCTGATGCAATATTTACAATGAATGTAGATTATGGAATAACACAAATTTGGGAATTATTAGGTTGTATTTTCATAATTGTTTTTGCAATGCCATTGTTTAATATGCTTTGTGAATCAACAATGTTTTCTGCTTCATTGAAACATGACAGAATGATCTATAAGCAGTTTTTAGAAAAAAACTATACTTCTGTAATTCGATTACCAGCTTCGGAAATTCAATATCGTGTTGAAAATGATGCTATTGATATGAGAAGCACGTTGATAGATGTGGTTGTTAAGTCAATAACCACTATTATTATGTTAATTTTATTATTATACAACGCTTTGAGCATAAGTTGGGCTTTTACAATTATTGTTTTTTTGATTTCACTAATTAAATTATTTGTGCCGATAATTGTGAAAAAAATGCAACAATTATACGATAAAGAAACAAGAGAATATGGTTCGAATGTTCGCAACATTGAAACAGAAATGACAAAACATGCTTGTTCTGTGAAAATTTTCGGGTTGAAAAAATTTTTTTTAAGCAAATTAAATGTATTGTATACAGCATTTTACAAAAAAATATTCAAGAGAAAAAACAATTGTAATGTAATATCAGGAAGCATTTTATCGTTTCTTGGCTCACTTTGTACTTTGAGCATTCTATTTGTTGGAGCAATTATGGTGTCGAAAAATTCGATAACACCAGGAAACGTAACAACTATGATCGGTTATTTTGCAGTATTTAACACTATAATAGGCAATGTTGATTTTCTTATAAGAAATATTCCTCTGTTAAAAAATACTATTGATAGAATGGAAGCTTTGTACTCTGATAAAGAAATAGATGGCTTAGAAGAGATAAAAGAGTTTGATCATCTTATTTTTGAAAAAGTTTCGTTTTATTATGATGATCAGATCGTTTTAGATAATTTAAACTTTCAAGTGAAATCTGGAGAAAAAGTTGTTATATGTGGAAAAAACGGTAGTGGAAAATCTACATTAATAAAAATATTATGTGGATTATTAAAACCACAATATGGCGTTGTTAAAATTAACAATTTGAATATGGATGATATTTCGTTATCTATCTGGAGAAATAAATTTTCTTATGTTGAGCAGGAACCACACCTGTTTAAAGGCTCTGTTTTAGAAAACATTATTTTGGGAAAAAACATTGAAGAAAAAAAAATTGTCGAAATAATGAAAAAAATTGGAATAAGTCATTTAAAGGAGAGAAATATTTCGAGCGAAGGAGATGATTTATCGGGAGGGGAAAAACAGAAAATTTCTATTGCTAGAGCTTTATTACGAAATACATCAATATTAATTTTAGATGAACCTAACAATAATTTAGATGTTGAAAGCCGAGATTGGTTATATAAATTTATCAAAGAAACTGAAAAAACCGTTGTTTATGTTTCACACGATGATAACTTTATAGAATTAGCTGATAAAAGAATTTCTCTTTAGTTTGTGATATGAAAATGAAATATAATGACTACATAGAATGTGAAGATTTTAAAAGAATGTCTTTTGCCGATAGTTCGGTTGTTATAGGGTGCGCTACAATATCAAAAAGTAATGTAGTAATAATAGGTGTAGATGACTTGTATAAAAGAGGAGCTATTGGTGTAAGAGAAGGTGAGAATATAACACAAGCCTTTGAATATGCAACAAATAAGCAAATGCCAGTTGTTGCTATAGTAGCTTCAAGTGGAATAAATGTAATAGAAGGGACATTAGCATTAATACAAATGATAAATATGACAGCAGCAGCTCAAGTACATAGTAAAAACGGGTTACTGTTCATCTGTGTTGTTACAAAACAAACTTTGGGTGGTGTTAGTGCCAGCTTTGTTCAATTGGCGGATGTTATTATTGCAGAAGAAAATTGTATATTTGGTTTTTCAGGCAAAAGAATAGTAGAAAGCACTACAGCTAATGAACTGCCAAGCGATTTTCAAACAGCTGAATTCGCATATAAATATGGATTGGTAGATATAGTTGCTTCGAAAAATGAAATTAAATCTATTATAACAAAATTGTTGAATATACATAACAAAGGGTAAATCTATGCAAAATATAGCAGAAAAGTATTTAAGAGAATTGGACAAATATGAAAAACCAAACGCAAAGGAATTGATTGATATTATATTTTCTAGTTTTGTTGAATTAAATGGCGATAGAATACACGGCTTTGATAATTCAATAATTAGCGGGATAGCAATGTTAAATGATACACCAGTAACAGTAATAGGACAGTTAAGAGGAAAAAATTTAGAACAGCAAGTAAAATATAATTTTTCCATGATGAACCCACAGGGTTTTAGAACAGTTGTTAGATTAATAGAACAGTCAGAAAAGTTTAAAAGACCGGTAGTTTGTTTTGTTGACACAATAGGTGCCAATCCTAGTTTAGAATCAGAAAGTTATGGACAAGCATCTGCTATATCAAAGTGTATTTCCAAGATGTTACAAGTTAAAGTTCCTGTAATAAGTATATTGATTGGATATGGTGGTAGTGGAGGTGCCTTGGCTTTATGCGTAGCAGATCGAATATTTGCTTTGGAATTCTCTACATTAAGTGTAATTGCTCCAAGAGCTTATGCTGAAATTGTATGGAAAGACATTCATAGAGAAAAAGAAGCTTTTGCTTTGTTAAAAATGACATCTCAGGATTTAATGAATTATGGTATTGTTGATAAAATAATTTTAGAATATAGTAATGGTGAGCGAATTGGAAAAGAGGCGTTAGCATTGTCGATAAAAAATCATATTAGTACGGAAATAAATAATTTGAAAAGAATTAATGTTAACAGATTAGTCAAAGAACGAAAAAATAAATATCAATATATGGGAAGAAAGAATAGATGAGCAGAACAGCACTTGTTTTCGGTGGACAAGGATCTCAATATGTTGGCATGGGTAAAACTCTTTATGAAAAATGTCCAATAGTTAGAGATGTTTTTGATATAGCATCAAGTATAACTAAGCGAGACTTGAAAAAATTATGTTTTGAACTGTCACAAAAAGAAATAAATGAGACGATAAATTCTCAAATATGTACTTTTACATATGAAATGTCTATGTACAAGCTGTTTGTGGAAAACAAAATAAAAATCGACTTTACAGCTGGATTTTCTTTAGGAGAGTATTCAGCATTAGTGGCAGCATCAGTGTTAAGCATGGAACAAGCTTTTGAATTGATAAACGTAAGAGCTTGTGCAATGCAAAATAGTGTAGATGAAGATTTAGGTTGTATGCTTGCCATAAACGGGTTATCAAGTAATAAAGTTTTTGAAATATGCAATATATTTGGTTATAATAACTCAGCAATATCAAATTATAATTCATATAACCAAACGGTAGTATCTATAAAAAAGGATGTTGTTTTAGATTTTATTAAATATGTGAAAGAATTAAATGGGCAAGTAATTCCATTAAAAGTTAACAGACCATTTCATCACAAAATGATGAAAAAAGCGGCGGACACAATACATCAAGAGCTAAAAAAAACAGAATTTTGTTCAAACAAAATTCCCATATATTCTAATGTTACAGGAGACTTGTTTGATATATTTAATGCACCGCAATTGCTGTACGAACAAATATATAAACCAGTACAGTGGGTAAAAATCATAGAAAATATGTTAGCTAAAGAAGTTGATGTATTTTATGAAATAACTCCTAAAAAAGTAATAAGTAATTTTGTTGATAATGTGTCAAAAAAAACTGTAAAGACAATTTATTTAGAAGATATAATAATTTAAAATATTAGATAGCATAATGTTTTTAAATTTGGTGTTGAAAAGAAATTTACAAATAAATATTTTTAGGAATAAAAAATGAAAAAAAGAGTTGTTTTACCTTTTGAAAAACATCCGTTTTGCATATGTTATCACAATTTAGCTTTTCCCTTTGGAATGATTCAGGGCAATGGCAATTGTAGTAGCGTTGATATCGTTTCGTGGATGTTAAGAAAATTTACTAATTGTGTGTTTGATGAAAATATGTCATCAAATAAATATGAAATATGTCTTTGTGATGCATGGGGGATAATTGACCAACTTACCACACATCAAAATATCAATTTTAAAAAATCTACTTTTGAACTTTTTGAGATTGATATTTTAAATTTCGTGAAAAAATTAATTGATGCAGAATTTTATGTAACTGGTATGTATAATGAAAAATATATTTTAGGAAAACGAGCATTTAATGAATATGATTATTGGCATGATTATATTCTTTATGGTTACGATGATGAAAAAAAGGTTTTTTATTCTGCAGGATTTATGGAAAATGGAAATTTTGAACAGTTTGAAGTCCCATATAAAAACTTTTTAACAAGCATCAATAATGAAGATAAAAATATTTCGTTTAATTTGCATCAATTTAACAAAAACGCCCCAGTAAAATTTAATGTAATAAGAATAACAAATTTGCTTAAAGATTATATTAACTCCACAACAAAAGTGGGTCATCGGTTAAATGGTTATTATGGAATAGAAGCTAATATAAAACTTAAGGAGTTCTTAAAAAAATGTTGTGAGTGCGATGAGGATTTTGAAATAGATTTAAGATATACTAGAGCATTTATGGAACATAAATTTTTCATAAGATTAGCCATATATTCTTTATACGAAAAGAATTGGTTAGAATTGACACAAAAACAGTTAGATAAGATAGAAGATGTTTATAAAAAATCACAATTGATTCATTTATTAGGATTAAAAGTTAATATTTCTAATAATCGTAATCTTGTAGATAAAATAGTAGAACACTTCGAAACAATTGAAAAAGTTGAATTGGAGTTGCTACCTATGATAATAAGCAAGTTGGAGAAAAACCTTCCAGAAACAGTATGAAAAACAATCATTAATTGTGAAAAACAATTAAACTCTTAAATCAGAAAGTAGAAGATTTATTATGTTTGACATTGCAAAAGATCAAAGTGTTTGGGAAAAAGTAAGAACTGAAAAGGTGTTTGCTCGACATAGAAAAGAAATTAAAGAGCTTTATGACAACGCTTTTGAAATTTCACCACGTCCGTGCTCAGCTAAAGAAATACTTAATAATGAAGATCACCAAAAGTATTTTAGAAGCCTTCAGCAATTACAGTCTGCTACACTTATGGTTTTAATTTACCCGGACGATGAGGAATATTATAATAGTTTACTTGATATCGTTTGGTCATATTGCAACGAATATACTTGGGCACCACTTGGTCATTACAACGGTTATTATGATAGAACTCCTGCCGATTATGATACAGGACTCATTGATATATTTGCAGCATCAGTTGCCTTTTCGCTAACTGAAATTAAACATTTGTTTAAAGATAGGTTTCCTAAGTTGCTAGTAGATAGGATTACTGCAGAAATAAGAAGGAGAACCATTGAGCCATACATAACAAGAAAATATTTTTGGGAAACACACAACAATAATTGGACAGCGGTATGCACAGGTGCAGTAGGTGGAGTGCTAATGTATGAAGATCCAGAAGAATTCAAAAGACAGGTTCAACGATTGCAAAATTCTATGGAGTGTTATCTTGCGAGCTATGAAGATGATGGAATGTGTGTTGAAGGAACTGCATATTGGGGATTCGGTTTTGGCTTTTTCGTCATTTATGCTATGCTTTTGCGAGAATTTTCAAACGATGAATACGACTGGTTTGAAAATTCAAAGGTGAAAGAAATTTCTAAGTTTGCTCAAAAAATGCATCTTCAACAAAATGTTCTCGCTATGTTTAGCGATTGCAACATCAAAGAAGGATATTGGGTCGGATTAGTTCATATGTTGAAGTTAATCTACGGTGATGAGATTGAAGCTTTACCTAGCGATCAAGCTACAATTGTAGCATATAGTCATCTTGCTTTTTCGATTCGCTCAATTGTTTATTATAATCATAATTATGTCAGTGACACACTAAGAAATTGTGTATATTCGGCACCTGTTAGCAACTATTTTATAAAACGTACAGATAATTATGGCTTTGCATTTAAAGGTGGAAATCAATGTGAAAGTCATAACCACCAAGATGTCGGCTCATTTATACTCGCAAGAAACAATAAACAAATTTTTTGCGACTTAGGTTATATAGGTCCCGGTAATCATCCGGAATATCATGGTTCAAAAAGATATGACTATTTTAATACTTCTTCATTTGCTCACAATGTCCCGTATTTTGATGGTGTAGGACAAGGCTGTGGAGGAGCAGAAAAAGCTAGAGCAGTATACGATGAAAAGACAAGCTCTGTTTATATGGATTTTACCATAGGATATAGTCTAAGGCAGCACACTAAACTGAAAAAGGCTGAGAGAGAATTTATCTTAACGGATGATAAGATAACATTACATGATAATTTTATATTTGATGGGAAAGTTAACATCACTGAACGTTTTGTTACAACAATTAAGCCTAAAATAGATGGTAATGCTATTATTATTGATGATGTTCGTTTTTTTGCTTTATCTGATGTAACCTTTA
>JBGVPY010000022.1:0-223423 GCA_045127235.1 Eubacteriales bacterium | reverse complement strand
ATGCCAGGATGCATTATGAAATAAATAGTTGAATATAATACGATCGGTATCCAAGCACTTAAGATAGCTATCAATAGTCGCTTTGTACGGTTAATGTTTTTCTTTATTTCTACATCACGGTATATTAACAAAGGATAAAAGGAGACAAACATATATACGATTACATTACCGGCCCAATATACGAAATCCCTGGTATTAATGATTGAAGTAATAAAATAGTATGCAAAAAATAATACAAAACACAAAACCACTTGCGATTTTTCGCAAGTGGTTTTAAATTTATATACTTTCTTGAATTATTCCTCTACCATAGAAATTGCATTATCATATATGTCTGTAATTTCTTTTGATGGCTCTTTATCAATAAGAGTTACAACGATTGCAACAATCATACTTACAATAAATCCTGGTATAAGCTCGTAAATGCCTGTTGATTTAGATAAGAACGCTAACCAGATAACGTCAACAAGTGCGCCACTGATAACGCCTGCAAGTGCGCCCTTGTATGTGAATCTACGCCAGAAAAGTGAAAGAATAATTACAGGGCCAAACGCAGAGCCAAAGCCTGCCCAAGCATTTTCAACAAGATTCATAATTGCCTGTGCGCCATCACCCTTGCTGCTTGCAATAAAGTAAGCAACAATAGCAACAACTAAAACTACTCCACGGCCAACCCATAAAATTTCTTTGTCAGTTGCATTTTTACGGATAAGAGGCTTATATATATCAGAAGTAAATGAGGACGAGGCAACAAGAAGCTGACTGTCTGCCGTTGACATTGATGCCGCAATTATAGCAGAAAGAAGTATTCCGGCAATAAATGCAGGGAAGAGCATTCTTGAAAGCTCAATGAATATCATACTTTGACTACCGGTTGCTAAAAGCTCTTCTCCAACAAGCATTCTTCCAAAGTATGCAATAACAATAACCGCAACAAGTGATAAAACTACCCAAATGATAGCAACAATAGCAGACTTTTTAACCATTGATGATTTCTTTATAGCCATAAAACGAACAAGAATGTGTGGCATACCGAAATAACCAAGACCCCAAGCAAGACCGTTTATAATATCCTTAAATGAGGCCGCAAAAATGTTTTGAACAAATTCATATTTTTCGCCGTTGAATTCAACGATATTTCCAAGAATTGAAGTATCAAGCTCTTTTGTGCAAACAATAATAATCGGAACTGCTAAAACTGCTACAAGCATAAGTATTCCTTGGAAAAAGTCTGTCCAACAAACAGCCTTATATCCACCAAGAAATGTGTAAATAATAAGAATTACCGCAAATATAAGCATTGAAATGCTTTTATCCATATCGAAAAGTGATGCAAATACGTTAGCGCCTGCCACAAAAGCCGATGCAACATAAACTGTAAAGCAAACAAGAAATACAATAGCACATACTACTTGTAAAGTTTTACTCTTTGTTGCAAAACGATTTGAAAGATATTGAGGAACTGTGATAGAATCTCCTGCCGCTTGTGAAAAACGGCGAAGTCTGCGAGCAACTAAAATCCAGTTAAGAGCCGTTCCTATTGCAAGACCTATACCAATCCAAGCCTGACCTAAGCCGAAAGCAAGAATACTACCGGGAAGACCCATAAGCAACCAAGCACTCATATCCGATGCTTGTGCGCTCATAGCCGTTACCCAAGGTCCCATGCTTCTGCCACCAAGGAAATAATCCTTATCCGTTGTGCTTCTTGACTTTATAAAGAAAAATATTCCTATGCTAAGCATAACGGCAAAATAAAGAATTAATGCTAATAATTCAAAGTTCATAAATTAAACTCTCCTTTGCTTTTTGAAAAAATATACACACAGTATACCATACTTTTCATAAAAATGCAAAGAATATTTAATTTTTTTGAAAAAATATTCTAAAATTCAATTTCAAGTCCATCATAAGCAGTAATTATACCGTGTTTATTCATTTCACATTCAAGTGTTTTATGGTCAGTATGCAAGGTATATGCCATATGACTAATAACATACTTTTTAATTGCCGTATTTATACTCTTTTTCATTTCAAGTATCATATTAAGACTTGTATGCTCAAATATGCGATAGTCCCCCTCTACAAATCCAATAGTAGCATCTAATACCGCAAGGTCAACGCCCTTACCCCAAATTGCATCAATTTCCTCATAGGTAAGCCACGCACCGTCAAGACCGTAAAACGCTCTTTTTTCATCTTTTTCAATTATAAAATGACATGTAGGTATTGCATGATTGCCTCTCAACACTAAAATACGGTACTCGCCAAGCTCTATTATGTCATTGGGCTTTGTGTCAATAAATTTCGCGCCTAACGACACTAAATAATCAACTGTATCTTGATTATAATGGTCATCGTGCCTATGCGTATTTAAAATATACTTAATTTTGCTTATATCAACATTAAATTCCTTAATTGCATCAGGTACATAAGAATTAGGGTCAATCAAAATAATATCATCAATAAGCGCAGAGGAATTACGCCTTAATTCCTTTTCATTCCCTGTATAATCAGCCGCTCCTGTGCCTAAAAACAGAATTTTCATATTATCACCTCACAGTATATATATTTATTGTATCATACGGAAAAATCATATGCAATAATTAAATTATCGAAATATATTGAAAAAGTGCTATCTTTGTGCTAAAATGACAGTAACCTTTATATAACGACATTTAAGGAGGCTATTATGACAAAGAAAAAGCTGTTTTTCATAATAGGAGCAATTGTTATTGCACTTTTGTTAACTGCGGTAATTATCGAAGCATCACTAACTAATAATAAAGAAAATTTAATCGGCAAATGGAATGTTAATGAAACCGGCGTTATAGCACAATATGATTTTAAAAACGATAGCACGTTTGACACATATATAAACGGACAAAAAACAGGCAACGGAAAATGGTCATACTCTTGGTTCAAGGTAACTATTGAATTTGATGACGGTGCAAAAGATATATATAAATGTAAAGGCAACACCTTAAAGGGCAATATTCTTTCATTAACTAAGGAAGAAACGAAGAGATTAGAGCCCGTTTTACAAAATAACTTCTTTAAAGAAGGCTTTTTTGGATACGGTGAAAAATGCAACTTTAAGTATTGGTCCTTTGCTCATTTAATGCCAATACTATTATACGGAGTTGCAATTTTCTTAATTTTCCACTACCGTGAAGAAATCAAAAATTGGAAACACGAGGAAACCTTGCGTTTCATTTTTGCGGGAGTAATGCTTTTTGCAGAAATGTCTTATTATTGGCGACTTACCTATGTAGGTGGCACAAATCCCGATATGCCAAATTTACTTGACTACCTACCGCTTCAGGTATGCGAATGGACTTGTATTCTTGCTTCTCTTATGATATCTAAAAAAAGCAAGTGGATTTACCCAATTTGCTTCTATGTGTGTCTAACAATCGGCATATTCCCACTTTTAACCCCATCTGTTTTATCAACCACAGGCCCCGCTTATTATAGATACTACCAATATTGGTTAGAACATATTATACCACCCCTTGCAGTTTTATATATGACCTTCGTTCACGGCTTTAGACCTACTAAAAAAGGAATTGTACCTGCCGTTGGCTTTATGGGCATATTAACCACCCTTGCTATAATAGCAAACACACATATCGAAGGTGCAAATTACCTCTACATAGCAAAGGGCACAGAAGCAGAGGGCGGCGCATCAATTATGGACCCAATCTACAATTTAGTTGGCGGCAGCCTTCCATTATTACTTGTACTTCTTGGCGTTTTAGTAATAGGTATATTTTTCGGTGCATATTACATTCACATACTAATCATAAAGCTTTATGATAAGCACAAATTAAATAAAACAAGCAAATAACTAAAACCCACACGAAAGTGTGGGCTTTTTGTTGACTTGAATAAAATATTGTGCTAATATTATATTATTAAAGTAATCAAGGAGAAAAATTATGGAAAAAACAAAAAGAATATTAAACAGTTCATTTCCCTATATAGTGCTTTTTGCCATATCCATAATTAGTACCTATTTAGTTTTTTATAAGGGCTTTGGTTGGGGAAGTGATTTTGAATTTCACTTTTCAAGTATGCTTGATAAGTACAATACCATTCTTGAAAAAGGCTCGTACAGTGGAATAAGTCAAGATTTAGGAGCAGGGCTTGGCGTAGGCAACACACTATTTTATTCTCCGCTTTCTCACATTATCCCCGTTACTGTGGCTGTAATTTTTAAATTTCTTGGAATTTCTCTTATGAGTGCATTTAAAATCACTCTTGTATCAAACGTGTTTTTATCAGGCGTGTTTATGTATCGCTTTGCACTTAAATTCACCAATCAAAATAAAATCGCTTCACTCTTAGCAGGTGCAACGTATATACTGTACCCATATAGAATGTTAAACGCATTTTTGCGCTTAGCCATAGCAGAAGCATTTTCCTTTGTCTTTATTCCTCTCTTTTTAATGGGACTATACGGAATTACGCACACAGATAAGGATGAAATCAGTCTTTTACCGTTTTGCGAAACAGTTTTAGGCGGCTCGCTTTTATACCTTTCACATAACATTACCGCACTTTTTGTTTTTATTATCGGTATAATTTATCTACTTTGCAACATAACAAAAATCATTCCACTTTTAAAAAGCAAAAAATACATTTTGTGTGGCTCTGTGTCTATAATTACACTAATTTCAATTAGCTCAATAATGCTATTTACTCAATTTGAGCTTATGTCAACAGGTCTTTACAACATCACAGATGAGGTTAGAATGTGGACGGATGCCGAAAAGGTTGCATCCGAAGGCTCAAGACAATGGCTATTTTCAGGCTTTCTTAGCGATAAATACCTAATTAACAACGGTTATAGCAAAATAAAAGCGCATCTTGAAATCCCTCTGTTTTTAATTGCTTGCGCTTCATATTCACTAAGCACACATTTGCTCTCTAAGGTGCAAAAAATCAAAAAATATGCACCGTATATTTCCGTAGTGTTGCTTTTCGGTATTCCCACAATAATTTTACCTAGAGTTGAAATATACTTAGCGCTTATCATATTTTTTGTAATTTTCCTATTTATCCACTACACAAAAAACGCAGAAAAACCAACAAAGCCAATTTATAAATCAATCTTATTTTGGTTCTCAATTTTCGTTATTATAGCATCATATTGTGCTATGGAATTTGGTGAAATTTGGCTATACGCCCCCTCACTTTTAAGAAATATCCAATTTCCTTGGAGACTGTGGTCGTTAATTCAAATTTCAATTTCAATTTTAGTGGGAATTATCTCTCACCATTTAGGCGCAAAAAAGCTTTTCTACATCATTTTTGCAATGCTAATCGGCGTAGTGGTTATTAAATCTCAATTCTTGCCCGAAAAAAGAATTGCCCAAGAAAAAAATAACCGTTGGACAATGGAAATAAGTGAGGAACTATACAAAAAGCATTCCTCAATCGGCTTTAATTCCGAATATTGCCCACAGGTATTTTTTGATAAAACGTATCAGCCGCAATACTTAAATTCACTTTACAGATACGTTAAGCACATCATTCCGTATGACTTTGACTACGAGGAGGACTACTATTTACTAACTCCTGTGGTGCTCGGGGAAAAAGGCAATATAACAGTTAAGGAAAAATCAAGCCCTAACTACACTATGGAAATAGAAATAAGCGAGGATGCCAAAATTCAGCTTCCGCTTCTTTACTATCCAGGCTATGTAATCACAGTTGAAAATACTGAAATTGGTGAAAAAATCAAATTAAACGGCGAAAATATTGACGGACTTGTATCATTTAGCCTTAACCAAGGCAAATACATTGTATCTACCGACTATAAAGGTACTACCTTGCGTAAAATCTCCATAGCATTATGCACGGTAGGTGTATTAGCAGTGTCAAGCGCACTGATTTACGAATTTTTAAGAAAAAGGAGGGATAACCTATGCCAATGCGCGGAAAGAAAATGAATCTTGCATTCGGTCTTGAGGTAATTTACGAGGATGCCGAGTTTGTCATTAGCGATAAGGATAAAGTCGGAATTGTAGGTGTAAACGGAGCAGGCAAAACCACGCTCTTTAAGGTACTTTTAGGTCAGCAGGAGCTGGATAGCGGAAGCGTAAATATAGGTAATGCCGAAATAGGCTATCTCCCTCAGGAAATTCAAATAGATGACGAAACACAAACGGTATGGGACTACATTCGTGATGGTCGCCCCATAAGAAAATTGGAAAACGAGCTTAACGAAATTTACGTAAAATTAGAAAGTGCAGAGGGCGAGGAGCAGGAAAGACTAATACGCCGTATGGGAAAAATTCAAGATAGACTTGAATACCTTGATGTGTACGATAGTGAGGATATCCTCTTTGATTTAATAAATGAGGTGGGCATTGACCTTGACTTGCTTGAGCGACCTATGTGTGAGCTATCAGGTGGTCAAAAATCAAAAATGGCGTTTACTCGTTTGCTTTTTTCTAAATCGGAAATTTTGCTTCTTGACGAGCCAACTAACCACCTTGATGCAACCACCAAGGAGTATGTAACCAATTATCTTAAAAATTATCGCGGAATGGTGCTTATAATCAGTCACGATGTAGAGTTTTTAAACAGAATTATAGACAAGATTCTTTTAGTTGACAAAACTACCCACAAAATAAACATCTATGAGGGCGACTATCAAACATATCAAAAGAAATATGCTGATGAAAAGAAGCACCGCGAAATGAAAATTGCAGAGCAGGAAAAGGAAATCAAATCATTAGAGGAGTTTGTCCAAAGGGCGAAGCAAGCCTCACAAACTAACCACGCATTAAAGCGAATGGGACAGGAAAGAGCGTTAAGACTTCAAAAGAAGCGTGCCGAAATGCTCCAAAAAATCAAAACTTATAAGCGTGTTAAAATGGATATTAAGCCAAAAAGAGAAGGCGCAAAAATTCCTCTTGAAATTGAAAATCTTACCTTCAAATACCCATCCACACCGTACCTTTATAAGGATTTGTCAATTAAATTGCAGGGCAAGGAAAGATTTTTAGTTGTGGGCGAAAATGGTGTAGGTAAATCAACGCTTCTAAAGCTTATAATGGGAATTTTAGAACCTGAAAAGGGGAAAATTCGTTATAACGATAAAACCGACGTGGCATATTACGCCCAAGAGCTTGAGCAGCTTGACCTTGAAAAAACAATTTTACAAAACGTAGATAACGATGTTTATACAGAATGGCAGCTTCGCTCCATTTTAAGTAACTTCCTTTTCTACGAGGATGATGTAAATAAAAAGGTAGCAGTCTTATCTCCTGGCGAAAAAGCAAGAGTTGCACTTTGTAAGGTGCTTATGCAAAAAGCAAACCTCTTAATCCTTGACGAGCCAACTAACCACTTAGACCCCGATACACAAAAAATCATAGGCGGAAACTTCGCGCTCTTCGAGGGTACGATTGTGGTAGTTAGCCATAATCCCGAATTCGTTGAGCAAATCGGCATTAGCCGTATGCTGATTCTTCCTTTCGGCAGAATAGAGGACTACTCACGCGAACTTCTTGAATATTACTACGAGCTTAATACTCCCGATGAAGACAAATATTAAAAAAACGCTTCCCAAAGTTATGCTTTTGGGAGCGTTTTTCGTTTATAACTGTAAATTATTTGTTTTCGTCAACTACTTCTTCGCCTTTAACAATAGTTACTGTATCTGTGTCATTATTTTCAATATCTTTTGCTGAATGATTATGTCTTGAAAATTTGCTTGATGAGGAGCTGTCATCGCTATTGTAAATAACAACTCTTACTGTGTTTACAAAAGCGTAAATCCTTGAAAGCGCGTATAATCCGATAACGAAGGATGTAAATACTTCGATCGCTGAAAAGCTTATGCCTGTTTCTGTTGGCACAATTCTGAAAATCATGCTGATAATAGTTGTAAGAGAAAAGGCCATAGATGCAATGAAAGCTAATAAACCGGTGAAAATGAAACCTCTATGAGTGTGCTTACCATCGTTTAAATGCTCGAATTTAGCTTCAAATAAGAAGAAAACGATAAATGCCAAGTAAATTAATAGTTGCCAAATTTTAAGTATATTCTTAAACGACATAATTGTATAGAAATAAGCTGCAAGTAAACCGAAAATGCACCAGAAAATTACGCCGATAGATGTTACATACTGTAAAAACTTAGGGATCTTAATTCTTTTTCTGCGTCTGTTTTTTGATGGTAAAGCCATGAATAAAAAGTAAATAGATGCAGGAAAAGAGAAAACGTACTTTAAAATTCTCCAGGTTGAAAAATAAGTTGGGAGAGCCTCTTGATAAGAAGCCTTGATTAAAGTCCATGTTTCTCGGGCGAACATGAAGAATAATAAAATAAATGCTAAAACTGTTGTGATTTTTAAGAACGTACATTTTTTCTTAATTCTGGTAAGCTTGCAATCAGGCGTTTTTATCGCAATGAATCCGGCATAGAAAATAGAACACAAAATCATTATTGCAAATAAAATTGTGCATGCACCTGTAACCTTTAGCCATGAAGTCGTGCTATTATATCCTAAGTGCATAGCAAGAGAACCAATGCCGGCGCACGCTAATACGCAAAGTAAAAAATAGAATAAATGTTTAGTTAAAAATTTATATGCTTTTTTCATAATAACTCCTTAGATGACATAACTAGTAATAGTGTAGCACAATAGAGATTAAAAATCAAGCATAAAGCGACATTTTTTGAAAAATATTATTTTATATATTGACTAAACACTTTAAATTTGCTACTATATAGTAGTAATGAGAAAAGGAGATATTTAAAATGCTTGAACAACTTAAAAAAGAAGTTTACGAAGCGAATATGATGCTCGTAAAATACAACTTAATTACGTTTACTTGGGGAAATGTTAGCGGAATTGATAGAGAAAAGGGACTCGTAGTAATAAAACCCTCTGGCGTAGAGTACGATGAACTAACTCCGGACATGCTTCCTGTTATTGATCTTGAGGGCAATGTAATCGAAGGAACGTTAAAGCCTTCATCTGATACACCTACCCATCTTGAAATGTATAAGGCATACCCTGAAATCGGTGGCGTAACACACACCCATTCTCCATGGGCGACCATCTATGCGCAAGCAGGCAGAGGCATAACACCTTACGGAACAACACATGCTGACTACTTTGGCACAACAATTCCTTGTACAAGAAAAATGACTGATGAAGAAATTAAAGGACAGTACGAAAAAGAAACAGGCACGGTAATTCTTGAAGCAATCAAGGATATTGGTGCTACGCAAATGCACGCAGCATTAGTACATTCACACGGCCCATTCACATGGGGAAAGGACGCAAAAGCGTCCGTTGAAGCAGCTGTCGTTCTTGAACAGGTTGCTATGATGTCTTACAATACGGAAATGCTAATGCTTCAAGCAAACGGAAAAACAGAGAGAATGCAAGAAACGCTTCTTCGTAAGCACTACGACAGAAAGCACGGACCAAACGCTTACTATGGACAAAAATAGTGGCTAATTCCACACGTAACTGTCAGCGGTTGATTTACTAACTACTTCCTATATATAATAATGTAGGAATTTACAATGAAAATTTTCGACAAAAATAGCAAATTTGTCTATTCCTACGAAATTTTAAGGTTTTTTAATAAAAATTCGCGCTAAAAACAGTCTAAAATAATAAAAATGCAGTCAATTTTTATGCAATTTGCATAAAATTGGCTGCTTCTCTTTATGTAAAAACACCTCTATTTTAAAAAAGTTCATTTTGCCTATTGACAATATATATATAATGTGGTAAAATGTTTAGGCTTGATACGCAATGAAGCGAAAGGTTGCTCTAAATGTCAGACTGCTATTGCATTTAGGGGGAATTTTCGTGGAGTGTATTCTGATTCACACAGCAGTAGAATGCAGTGATGTGAACGCCTTCAGCTAAAAAAGCTGAGTCACCTTACTTGCATTGATCCGAACCTCGAGTTGCAAATTGGTTCGGTTTTGTTAAGTGGGTGATAGAAACACACGGAACGGTGTAAAGCAAAAAGTTCCCGACAATTTCTATATAAGGAGGAAAGCAAAATGGCAGTAAATCAAAAGGTTGCAATTAAGGTTAAGGGTTATGATCACAAGCTCGTTGACCTTGCAGCAGCAAAGATTGTAGAGGCAGCAAAGAGAAACGGCGCAACAGTTGCAGGTCCAATTCCACTACCAACAGAGAAGGAAATCGTAACAATTCTCCGTGCGGTACACAAGTATAAGGACAGCCGCGAGCAGTTTGAACAACGCACACACAAAAGACTTGTTGAAATCATCAAGCCAAATGAAAAGGTTGTTAAGGCTATCACAACTCTTGAGCTTCCAGCAGGCGTTGAAATTCAAGTTAAGCTTTAATTTGAAGAAGCAATGCAAAAACCTTCAATTATTATATAATAGTTGAAACCAAGCCAAACCTCACCGCACAGTAACGAGCAAATATTACTTATGCTCAGTATGTTATGATGACGGCAAGGTCAAGTTGATGTGTCGGTGGCACGACAAATAGTAGACATCAACCAATAACCTTAAAATTATGGAGGAAAGCAAAATGAAGAAAGCAATTATCGGTAAAAAGCTCGGTATGACACAGATCTTCGCTGAAAACGGCGCAGTAGTTCCTGTAACAGTTATCGAAGCCGGTCCTTGCGTGGTTGTTCAAAAGAAGACCACAGAAACAGATGGATACAATGCTATCCAAGTTGGATACGAAGATGTATCCGAAAAGCACGTAAACAAACCTGCAAAGGGACACTTTGCAAAAGCAGGCGTGACAGCAAAGAAGCATCTCAAGGAATTCAGATTAGATGATGCAGAAAAGTACGAAGTAGGCGCTGTAATAGCTGTCGATACCTTCGCTGCAGGCGAAAAGGTCGACGTTACTGGCATTACAAAGGGCCACGGTTACTCAGGTGCAGTTAAGAGATGGGGTCACCACATGCTTCAAGCAACACACGGTGTAGGTCCTATTCACCGTCAGGTTGGTTCAATGGGTGCTAACTCAACACCATCAAGAGTTTTCAAGAATAAGAAGATGGCAGGTCAATACGGTAACGAAAAGCTTACAGTATTAAACCTTGAAGTAATTAAAATCGACGCTGAAAAGAATCTTATCGCAATCAAGGGCGCTATTCCAGGTGCTCGCGGCGGTATCGTAGTAATTCGCGACAGCGTTAAAGCATAAGTCGAAGGAGGAATAGAAAGATGCCAAACATTAAAGTTGTAAATATGACTGGCGCTCAAGTTGGCGAAATCGCATTATCCGATGTAATCTTCGGTGCGGAAGTTAACGAAGCTGTTCTCCACGCGGCAGTAAGAGCATACCTTCTCAATCAGAGACAGGGCACTCAGTCCACACTTACAAGAAGTGAAGTTTCCGGTGGTGGTAGAAAGCCATGGAAGCAAAAGGGTACAGGTAGAGCAAGACAAGGTTCAACAAGATCACCACAATGGACACACGGTGGTATCGCTCTTGGTCCAAAGCCACGCTCATACCGCACAAAGCTTAACAAGAAGGTTAAGCAAATCGCTATGTTTAGCGCATTAAGTGCTAAGGTAGCTAACAACGAAATGATCGTTATCGACGCAATCGTTGCTAACGAATACAAGACAAAGGTAATGGTAGAAATGCTCGCAAACGTTGGCGCAGGCAAGAAGAGCTTAGTAGTTCTTGATGCTGCAAACCCAATGGTAGCAAAGAGTTTAGCTAACATTCCAGGCGTTAAGGTTGCTTACACAAACACACTTAACGTATATGACATCTTAAACTGCAATACAATCGTATTTGCACAAGGTGCTGTAACAAAGCTTGAGGAGGTTTACGCATAATGAAATTTGCTCAGGATATAATCTTAAAGCCAGTTATCACAGAAAAGTCCATGGATGGTATCGCAATGAAGAGATACACATTCAAGGTTGCAACAGATGCTACAAAGCCAGAAATTGCTAAGGCAGTTGAAGAGCTTTTCGGCGTAGAGGTTGCAAAGGTAAATGTAATCAATATGAAGAAGAAACCAAAGAGAGTAGGTTACCACTACGGCTACACAGCTGAATGGAAGAAGGCTATCGTAACACTTACAGCTGATTCCAAGGAAATCGAATTCTTTAATGGTCTTAACTAATTAGTGGGAGGTAAGTAATAATGGCAGTAATGAAATATAAACCAACCACACCGTCAAGAAGACATATGTCCGTTGCTTCTTTTGAAGAAATCACAAAGTTCTTCCCTGAGAAGACTCTTATTGAAACAAAGAAGAAGCACTCAGGTCGTAACAGCTACGGTAAAATCACAGTTCGTCATCACGGTGGCGGAAATAAGCAGAAGTACAGATTAATCGACTTCAAGAGAGTTGATGGCAAGGCAACTGTTATCGGTATCGAATACGATCCAAACAGAACATCCTACATTGCACTTCTCCAAAATGACGAAGGCAAGAAGAGCTACGTAATCGCTCCAGCAGGCGTAACAGACGGTGACGTTCTTTACTCTGGCGCAGACGCAGACATCAAGCCGGGTAACACACTTCCAATTGAGAATATCCCAGTTGGTACAATCATCCATAACATTGAGCTTTATCCAGGCAAGGGCGGTCAGCTCGTTCGTTCTGCAGGTGCTCAAGCTCAGCTTATGGCTAAGGAAAACGGAATGGCACAAGTAAGACTTCCATCTGGCGAAGTTAGACTTGTTAGACTTGACTGCAAGGCTACAATTGGTCAAATCGGTAACATCGAGCATGATACTGTTAAGATCGGTAAGGCTGGTAAGACAAGACATATGGGCATCCGTCCTACAGTTCGTGGTTCAGTAATGAACCCATGCGATCACCCACACGGTGGTGGTGAAGGTAAGTCTCCTGTTGGTCGTCCAGGACCTGTTACTCCATGGGGTAAGCCAGCTCTTGGTTATAAGACAAGAAACAAGAAGGCAAGAACCAACAAATACATCGTTAAGAGAAGAAACGGTAGATAAGGGAGGAAGGACTAATGAGCAGAAGTTTGAAGAAAGCTCCTTACGTAGAAGAGAAGCTCTACAACAGAGTTTGCGCTATGAACGAAAAGGGCGAAAAGAAAGTATTAAAGACATGGTCACGTTCTTCAACAATATTCCCAGAATTTGTTGGACACACAATTGCTGTTCATGACGGCAGAAAGCATGTTCCGGTATATGTAACTGAAGATATGGTAGGTCACAAGCTCGGTGAGTTTGCTCTTACCAGAACATTCAAGGGTCACGCAGGATCAAAAACATCTAACAACGGTAAGAAATAATAGGAGTAATCACAATGGAAAATAAAGTAGCAAACGCATACCTTAAAGATGTTCGCATTGCTCCTCGTAAGGTTCAAATCGTTCTTGACCTCATTCGTGGCAAGGATGTTGAAATGGCAGCAGCAATTCTTAAGAACACTCCAAAAAGAGGTGCAGAAATTCTTGAGAAGTTGCTCAAGAGCGCAGTAGCAAATGCTGAAAACAATAATAACATGGACACATCAAAGCTCTATGTTGCAAAGTGCTTCGTAACACCTGGCAGCCATATGCTTAAGAGAATTATGCCAAGAGGTAAGGGAAGCGCAAACAGAATTTTAAAGAGAACAAGCCACATCACACTTTGTGTGGCTGAAAAAGAGTAAGGAGGAGTCAAAGAATGGGACAGAAGGTTAATCCACACGGTCTTCGTGTAGGCGTAATTAAGAACTGGGATTCAAGATGGTTCGTTTCTGACGATAAGTTCGGCGACACTCTTGTATCTGACTACAACTTAAGAGAATACCTCAAGGAAAAGCTTTTCAATGCAGGTATCTCTAAGATTGAAATTGAAAGAGATTCAAAGGAAACTGTAAAGGTTTTCATTCACTGTGCTAAGCCTGGCATGATCATCGGTAAGGGTGGTGCTGAAATTGAAAATCTCCGTAAGGATATTGAAAAGTTCACAGGCAAGAACGCAGTAGTAAACGCTATCGAGGTTAAGCCAATTGACCTTGATGCTCAATTAGTAGCAGAGAGCATCTGCTCACAACTTGAGAGAAGAATTGCATTCCGTAGAGCTATGAAGCAAGCAATCGGTAGAACAATGCGTCTTGGCGCAAAGGGTATCAAGATTGCAGTAAGCGGTCGTCTTGGCGGCGCTGAAATCGCTCGTACAGAGCACTACCACGAGGGTACAATTCCTCTACAAACAATCAGAGCCGATATCGACTACGGTTTCTGGGAAGCAAACACAACCTACGGTAAGCTTGGCGTTAAGGTTTGGATCTACAAGGGCGAGGTTCTTTCTGAGGTTAACAAGACAACAGAAGAAAAGCCAAAGAAGAGATTTAACCGCGACAACAAGGGTGACCGCAAGGGTGGAGAGCGCAGAGAGCGCAGAGCACCACGTGCTCCTAAGAACAACGAAGGAGGCGAGCACTAATTATGTTAATGCCTAAGAGAGTTAAATTTAGACGTGTACAAAGAGGTCGCCTTAAGGGTAAGGCTTCAAGAGGCAACAAGGTTACAAACGGTGAATACGGTTTAGTAGCTTGCGAGCCAGCTTGGATCACAGCAAACCAAATTGAAGCAGCACGTATTGCCATGACAAGATATATCCGTCGTGGCGGTCAGGTATGGATTAAGATTTTCCCTGACAAGCCAATCACAGAAAAACCAGCTGAAACTCGTATGGGTTCCGGTAAGGGTTCACCAGAATACTGGGTAGCCGTTGTTAAGCCAGGCAGAGTAATGTTTGAAATGGACGGCGTATCCGAAGAAGTTGCAAGAGAGGCTATGCGTCTCGCCATGCACAAGCTCCCTATCAAATGTAAGTTTGTTAAGAAGGAGCAAGTTGAGGAAGTGGAGGAATAAGCCGTGAAAGTTACTGAAATCAGAAATTTAAGCGTAGAAGAGCTTGAAGCAAAGCTTAAGGAATTAAAAGAAGAACTCTTCAATCTTCGTTTCCAACATGCTATCAATCAGCTCGAAAATCCTCACAAGATTGCAGATGTTAAGAAAGACATCGCTCGCGTTAAGACAATCCTTAACGAGAAGAACGCGTAATTGGAGGTAAATGAGTTATG
Source organism: Eubacteriales bacterium (assembly GCA_045127235.1). Classification (GTDB taxonomy): domain Bacteria; phylum Bacillota; class Clostridia; order Oscillospirales; family CAG-272; genus RGIG2000. Next base: position 208,369 of record JBGVPY010000022.1, on the reverse strand, counting down.
ACAGAAACACGTAACCTCAGAAAAACAAGAGTTGGTATTGTTGTTAGCAACAAGATGGACAAGACAATTGTTGTAGCTATTAAGGATAACGTAAAGCACCCTGTATATAGCAAGATCATTAAGAGAACAACAAAAATCCACGCTCATGATGAGAAGAACGAATGTTCAATCGGCGACAAGGTAGAAGTAATGGAAACCAGACCTCTTTCCAAAACAAAGAGATGGCGCCTTGTTCAAATCATTGAAAAAGTAAAATAATCTTAAGGGTACATTAAAAAATGTGCCGAAGTTTAGGGAAACCTTATTAGGAGGATATTATGATTCAGCAAGAAAGCAGAATGAAAGTTGCTGACAATACAGGCGCTAAAGAGCTTCTCTGCATCAGAGTTCTCGGTGGTACAGGCAGAAGATATGCCAACATCGGTGACGTAGTTGTATGTGCAGTTAAGAAAGCAGCTCCTGGCGGTATTGTTAAAAAAGGCGACGTTGTTAAGGCTGTTATCGTTAGATCAGCAAAGGGTGTTCGCCGTGCAGACGGTTCATACATCAAGTTTGATGAAAACGCAGCAGTTATTATTAAAGAAGATAAAACACCAAGAGGAACACGTATCTTTGGCCCAGTAGCTAGAGAGCTTCGTGAAAAGGAATACACAAAGATTCTTTCCCTCGCACCAGAAGTACTTTAATTGGAGGTAATTGATAATGAAAAAGGTTCACGTTAAGACAAACGACACTGTTATCGTTATTTCCGGTAAAGATAAAGGTGTTATTGGTAAGGTACTTGCAGTAAGCCCAGAAGAAGGCAAGGTAATCGTTGCAGGTGCTAAAATGGTTAAAAAGCACACAAAGCCAAGAAGACAAGGCGAGACCGGCGGTATCGTTGAGGTTGAAGGCTCAATGTATGCTTCAAAGGTACAAATCGTATGCGGTAACTCCAAGTGCGAAAAGTACAACAAGGGTACAAGAATTAAGCACGAAATCGTTGACGGAAAGAAAATCCGTGTATGCGCTAAGTGCGGTAAGGAACTTTAATTAGGAGGTAACTGAAGATGGCAAGATTTAGAGATATGTATAAGTCAGAGGTTGCTCCTGCTTTAATGGCAAAGTTCAACTACAAGAGCCCAATGCAAATTCCAAAGTTTGATAAGATCGTTATCAACGTTGGTGCTGGCGATGCAAAGGATAACTCAAAGGTTATCGACAACATCGTTGAAGAAATTTCACTCATCGCAGGACAAAAGGCAGTTCCAACATACGCAAAGAAGAGCGTAGCGAACTTCAAGCTCCGTGAGGGTGTAAAGATTGGTGTTAAGGTTACACTTCGTGGCGAAAGAATGTACGAGTTTATGGATAGACTCTTCACATTCGCTCTCCCAAGAGTTCGTGACTTTAAGGGTATCAATCCTAATGGCTTTGACGGCCGTGGTAACTACTCAATGGGTCTTAAGGAACAGCTCATATTCCCAGAAATCGAATATGATAAGGTTGATAAGATTCGTGGTATGGATATCACATTCGTTACAACAGCTACAAATGATGAAGAAGCAAGAGAGCTCCTTAAGTTAATGGGCGCTCCATTTGCGAAATAATTAGAGGAGGTAAGCTAAGATGGCAAAGAAAGCAATGGTGCTTAAGCAACAAAAGAAGCAAAAGTTCTCAACAAGAGAATACAATCGTTGCAAGATCTGTGGCAGACCTCACGGTTATCTTCGTAAGTACGGCGTTTGCCGTATCTGCTTCCGTGAGCTTGCTTACAGCGGACAAATCCCAGGCGTAAAGAAGGCAAGCTGGTAATTTAAATTACCTACTTAAAAATACTAAAAATTAAAAAAGAATACGAAATGTATTCACTCCAATCTAATCGGAAGGAAATATGAGCTTATTTAACCACCGATGAGGCGGCCACCTATATGGTGGCAGCAAGCTTGGTTACTTGCATATATAGGAGGAAAATAAAATGCAAATATCAGACGTTATTGCAGATATGCTCACCAGAATCAGAAACGCTAGCAACGCTAAGCACGAAACTGTTGACATTCCTGCTTCAAACATGAAAAAGGCAATAGCTGACATTCTTCTTGAAGAAGGCTATATTAAAGCAGTTTCCGTTATTGAAGACGGTAAGCAAGGTATTATCAGAGTTACACTTAAGTATGAACAAAAGGTAAGAGCTATTCGTGGCATTAAGAGAGTTTCTAAGCCAGGTTTAAGAATTTACTCAAATTGCGAGGATATGCCAAAGGTTATGAACGGCCTCGGTATCGCAATCGTTTCTACTTCAAAGGGCATCATGACAGACAAAAAGGCTAGACGTGAAAACGTTGGCGGCGAAGTTCTCGCATTTGTTTGGTAATTTACGGAGGATATAAGATTATGTCAAGAATAGGAAGACAACCAATTAATGTTCCTGCAGGCGTAAACGTATCTATCGATGCAGCTAACTGCGTAGTATCCGTAAAGGGCCCAAAAGGTACATTAGAGTATAACTACAACAATAAAATAACAGTTGCACTTGAAGGTAACACAGTCAATGTTACTCGTGCAAGCGACGACAAGGCTGACCGTGCACTCCACGGTTTAACAAGAACACTTATCAACAACATGGTAGTTGGTGTAACAGAAGGCTATTCAAAGAAGCTCGTAGTTACAGGTGTTGGTTACAGAGTAGCAATGCAAGGCAAAGCACTTAATATGACACTCGGTTACTCACATCCAGTAGTTATTGAAGCTCCAGAAGGAATTTCATTTGAAACACCTGATGCTAACACAATCATCATCAAGGGTATTGATAAGCAAGTTGTTGGTCAAACAGCAGCAGTAGTTCGTTCTAAGAGAGCTCCTGAACCATACAAGGGCAAGGGTGTTGCTTACGAGGGCGAAAAGATTCGTCGTAAATCCGGTAAGACCGGCAAATAATGAAAGGAGAGGAAAAAGATGGTATCAAGAAAAGATAGCAACGCACAACGTCTTAAGAGACATGCAAGAGTTCGTGGAAAGATTTCCGGTACAGCTCTTCGCCCACGTCTTTGCGTTTACCGTTCAAATAAGAATATCTCATGCCAAATCATCGATGATGAGGCAGGCGTAACACTCGTTTCCGCTTCTACAATGGAGGCTGGTTTTGAGGGCATCGGTAGCAATAAGGAGGCTGCTAAGAAGGTAGGTCTCGCTATTGCTGAAAAGGCACTTGCAAAGGGAATCGACACAGTAGTATTTGACCGTGGCGGTTATGTATATCACGGACGCGTATCTGAGCTTGCAGCTGGTGCAAGAGAAGGCGGACTTAAGTTCTAATTCAGTCTCAGGTTTGTACGCTCGTTTAAACTAAATTTAAACAAGGAGAAATTAAAATGGCAACAAAGATAGACGCTTCAACTCTTGATCTTCAAGAGAGAATGGTCGCACTCAACCGTGTATCAAAGACAGTTAAGGGTGGTCGTATTGCTCGTTTCACAGCTCTTATGGTTGTAGGCGATGGCAACGGTCATGTTGGATACGGTCTCGGTAAAGCAGCCGAGGTTCCAGATGCAATTCGCAAGGGAATTGAGGATGCTAAGAAAAATATGATTACAGTATCTTTAAAGGATACAACAATTCCACACGAGGTTCTTGGTAAGTTCGGAGCAGGCTCCGTTCTTCTTAAGCCAGCTCCTCTTGGTACAGGTATTATCGCAGGTAAGACAGTTCGTGCTGTTCTTGAGCTTGCAGGTATCAAAAACATCAGAGCAAAGAGTCTTCGTTCAAACAACACAACAAACGTAGTTAAGGCTACATTTGAAGGCTTGAAGGAACTCCGTAGCGTTGAAGAAGTAGCTAAGATTCGTGGAATCGATGCTGACAAGGTTATTGGTTAATAGGGGGGTAACGACAATGGCAAATGTAAAGGTAACACTTATTAAGAGCTTAATCGGTTGCACACCTAACCAAAAGGCAACAGCTAAATCACTTGGCCTTACAAAGATTGGCAAGAGCGTTGTTCATGCAAATGACAGCGTAATCGCTGGTAAGGTTAAGGTTCTTAGCCACCTTGTAAAGGTTGAAAACATCTAATCTAATACAAAATCAACGAAAAATTAATTAACTTAAATTAAGAAGGAGGATAAAATATGAAGCTCCATGAACTTTCCCCAGCAGCTGGCTCAGCTAAACCAGCATGGCGTAAGGGTAGAGGTGCTGGCTCTGGTAACGGCAAGACTGCAGGTAAAGGCCACAAAGGTCAAAATGCAAGATCTGGCGGAGGAGTAAGACCTGGCTTTGAAGGCGGTCAGCTCCCATTATATAGAAAACTTCCAAAGAGAGGTTTCAATAATAAATTTGCAACGGTTTATTCAACAGTAAATGTTAGTGAACTTAACAAATTCGAAAACGGCGCTACAGTAACTCTCGAAACCCTCGTTAACTGCGGTATCATTCGCAAGGAAAACGATGGATTAAAGGTGCTTGGCAACGGCGAGCTCAAAAAGGCTTTAACCGTTGAGGCTAAGATCTTCACCGAAACAGCAAAGGCGAAGATTGAAGCAGCAGGCGGAAAAGCTGAGGTGAAATAATTATGTTTAAAACCTTAGCTAACGCTTGGAAAGTAGCAGATTTAAAGAAAAAGATTCTCTTTACACTTTTAATTCTTTTAGTGTACAGAGTAGGTGCTTGTATCACAGTTCCTTTCATTGGCTTCGCAAGCCTTGAAGGTTCTGTTGTATCAAGTGATATGAATCTTTTGTTACAGTACCTTACAGGTCAATTAACATCTGCTAAAGATATTGGTATTTTAAGTATTATGTCGGGTAACGCATTCGCGCAAGCAACACTTTTCGCGCTCGGCGTTTCCCCATATATTACATCATCAATCGTTATGCAGCTTTTAGCTGTAGCTATCCCGGCTCTTGAAAGACTTTCAAGAAGCGAGGACGGCAAGAAGAAAATCAATTCAATTACAAGATATGTAACTATCGCTATCGCATTAATTACCTCAATCGGTTATTATGTGTACTTAAATAGCATGGGCGCAGTACTTGAAAAGGGCTTCTTCTATGCAGTTGTTATCATCGCTTGCTACTGCGCAGGTTCTTCACTTGTAATGTGGCTTGCTGAAAAGATTAACGAGCACGGTATCGGCAACGGTATCTCACTCATCCTCTTTGCAAACATCGTATCAAGATTCCCAACACTCGTAATCGAGATTTCAAACATGATTAAGAATAAGCCACTTGGCGGCACAATCTATACAGTATTTGCTTGCCTATTTATGCTTTTCTTACTCTGGTTCATTATCTTCATTACAGATAGTGAAAGAAGAATTCCGGTACAGTATGCAAAGAAGGTTGTTGGTAGAAAGATGTACGGCGGTCAAAACACAAACCTTCCAATCAAGCTTAATATGACAGGCGTTATGCCAATCATCTTCGCTTCATCTATTATGAACATTCCACAAATTGTAAATATGTTCGTACAGGCTAAGAGCGAGAGCTGGTTTGCGAAGTTTGTTCAATACTGCTCATCCATCACAGTACCATACATTTTAGTAAACTTTGTATTAATCGTTGCATTTGCTTACTTCTATGTTGCAATTTCATTCAACCCTGTTGAAGTAGCAGGCAACTTACAGAAGAACGGTGGCTCAATCCCAGGTATTCGTCCAGGTAAGCCAACATCCGACTTCATTAAAGGCGTATTATCAAGAATCACACTCATTGGCGCTCTTGCACTTTCAGTAGTAGCAGTTGTTCCAACACTTATTCAATATATCGTTAACTTAGCAACAGATGGTGCTTTCATGATTCAAGACTTCGTATTTGCAGGAAGCTCAGTAATCATCGTTGTAGGTGTTATCCTTGAAACAGTGAAGGAAATTGAAACTCAAATGTCAATGCGTCACTATAAAGGCTTCCTTGAATAATTAAAGGAGTAAGAGTATGAAAAATCTTAAGCTTATATTCCTTGGCGCACCTGGTGCGGGCAAGGGAACACAATCTGACATTGTTGCGGAGAAGTATGGTATTCCTACTATCTCAACGGGCGTAATGATCAGAGAGGCTATAAAAAATAATACAGAAATGGGACTTCAAGCAAAGGCTTATGCTGAAAACGGCAAATTAGTACCCGATGAGGTAGTAATCGGCATTATCGGCGAAAGACTTGCAAAGGATGATTGCAAAAACGGCTTCATCCTTGATGGCTTCCCAAGAACAGTTCCTCAGGCTGAGGCGCTTGATAACATGGGCGTTGAAATCAACTGTGTTGTTAGCATCGAGGTTCCTGATGAAAAAATCGTTGAACGTATGAGCGGAAGAAGATCTTGCGCAAAGTGCGGTGCAACATACCATATTGTATATAATCCTTCTAAGGATGGAACAAATTGCGACAAATGTGGCGAAGAGCTTTCCATTCGTAAGGATGATGCTCCGGAGGTTGTACTTGATAGACTTAATGTTTATCACAACCAAACAGAGCCACTTAAGGATTTCTATGGTAAAAAGGGCGTACTCGTTTTAGTTGAAGGTCAAGAAAAGGTAGAGGATACCACAGCTCTTACCTTAGGCGCAATCGAGGGCTCAGTTAAATAAGTATGATTCAGTTAAAAACACCTGAGCAAATCGAGATTATGAAGATAGCCGGCAAAATTACCGGAGAGGCACTTCTCGTTGCAAAGGAAATGATTCATGAAGGCGTAACTACAAAAGAAATAGATGAGAAAATCTGCCGTTACATCAAGAAAAATGGCGCAAAGCCAACTTTTCTTGGTTACGGTGGCTTTCCCGGAAGCGCATGTATCAGTATAAATGATGAGGTAATACATGGTATTCCTTCTCATAACAAGATACTAAAAAACGGCGATATCGTTAAGATTGACGTTGGAGCGCAATGGAAAGGCTTTACAGGCGATAGTGCTGCAACATTCGCCGTAGGAGAAATATCTGAGGATGCTAGAAAATTAATTCAAGCAACTGAGGAATGCTTCTTTGCAGGAATTAAAGCTATTGAAGAAGCTGCAAATCCCCGTCTTGGCGATTTAGGATATGCAATTCAACAATACGTTGAGCAAAGAGGTTATTCTGTTGTCAGAGAGTTTACAGGTCATGGCGTAGGCGCAAACCTACACGAGGATCCAAATATACCAAACTATGGTACGCAGGGTAGAGGCGTAAGAATTTACCCAGGCATGACTCTCGCAATCGAACCTATGGTAAATCAAGGCACACATCACGTAAGAACACTTAATGACGGCTGGACTGTCGTTACCGCTGACGGAAAGCTATCAGCTCATTACGAGCACAGCGTAGCTGTTACCGCAAACGGTATAGTTCTTTTGACAAAGGTTGATTAACCAAGACCTAAATGAAAAAATCAAAAATCTCTTAGCGGCTGTATAAAAGAGATGGATATATTTGATATACTGCCCGTTACTTCGGTATATCAAGCTGAATTAATTAGATAACATACCAAATTTGAAATTCGAGAGGAAATATATGGCAAAAGAAAATTTAATGGAATTTGAAGGCGTTGTAGTCGATGTACTACCAAACGCAAAATTCAAGGTTAAATTGCAAAATGGGCATATAATCATCGCCCAAGTTTCAGGCAAATTAAGACTAAATAATATAAGAGTTTTGCTTAACGATAAGGTTACCGTAGAGGTTTCAGTATATGACCTCACAAAGGGACGAATTATCTGGAGAGCAAAATAAGAAAGGTGGTTTAAAATGAAAGTTAAGCCTTCCGTAAAGAAAATCTGTGATAAGTGCAAGATTATTAAGAGAAAAGGTACCGTTATGGTAATCTGCGAAAATCCAAAGCACAAACAGAGACAGGGCTAATAAACCTAATCAATACTTAAAGGAGAAAAAAAATGGCTCGTATAGCTGGTGTTGATATTCCAAATGCAAAGCGTGTTGAGATTGCTCTCACATACATTTACGGCATTGGATTAAAAAGTTCTCAGGACATTCTTGCAAAGACAGGAATCAATCCTGACACACGCGCTAAAGATTTAACCGAAGATGAAATTGCAAAGCTTCGTGAAGAAATCGAAACAAATTATAGCGTAGAGGGTGAACTCCGTAGAGAGGTTGCTCTTAACATTAAGCGTCTTGTAGAAATTAACTGCTACCGCGGTACAAGACACAGAAAAGGTCTTCCTGTAAGAGGACAAAGAACAAAGACAAATGCAAGAACTCGCAAGGGTCCTGCAAAGACAATCGCAAACAAGAAGAAATAATAAGGAGTGCAGAAAGATGGCTGAAAAGAAAGTTGTTAGAAAGCGTCGTGAGCGTAAAAACATCGAAAAAGGTGCTGCTCACATTTGCTCAACATTTAATAACACAATCGTTACAATTACTGACGTAGCCGGAAACGCTATTTCATGGGCATCTGCTGGCGAGCTTGGTTACAAGGGTTCCAGAAAGTCCACACCATTTGCTGCACAAATGGCTGCTGAAGCAGCTGCAAAGGCGGCAATGGAGCATGGTTTAAAGACTGTTGAGGTTTACGTTAAGGGCCCAGGTCAAGGTAGAGAATCCGCAATTCGTGCTCTTGCAACTGCAGGACTTAATGTTACAATGATTAAAGACGTAACACCAATTCCTCACAACGGTTGCAGACCACCAAAGCGCAGACGCGTTTAATTCTTAAGGAGGATAACGAAAATGGCAAGATATACTGGACCTTCATGTAAGCTCTGCCGTAGAGAAGGCACAAAGCTTTACCTTAAGGGTGAGCGTTGCTTATCTGACAAGTGCGCGTTCAATAGAAGAACAGCAGCTCCTGGTCAGCACGGCGCAGCAAAGAAAAAGTTAACAGAGTACGGAATGCAACTCCGTGAAAAACAGAAAGCAAAGAGATACTACGGCGTTCTTGAAAAGCAATTCCATAGCTACTATGAGAAGGCTGATAATCAAGAGGGCATTGCAGGTGAAAACCTCTTAAGACTTCTCGAAAGAAGACTTGATAACGTAGTATTCAGAATGGGACTTGCAGCAAGCCATAAGGAAGCTCGTCAACTCGTGCTTCATGGCCACTTTACATTAAATGGCCACAAGGCTAACATTCCATCAATCTTAGTTAAGGTTGGCGATGTTATTGCTGTTAAGGAAACAGATTCTGCAAAAATTAAAGAATTAGTTGAGGCTATGGGCGAGAAGATTTCTCCAAAGTGGCTTGAAATCGATAAGAACGCAGGTAGCGCAAAGGTTGTTGCAATGCCAGAGCGTGATGATATCGACTTCGAATTCAACGAACAGCTCATCATCGAGCTTTACTCAAAATAATAACTCTTTGTCATCTGTACAAATCCACCTTGCAAAAGGTGGAGATGACAGGATTGTCATTATTGAGTACAGTAGACATCAATGTTATGTAACCACAAATCTTCCCGTATGGGAATTAAGACCTATTGCATAAAATTGAAATATTAGGAGGGTTATTAAATTATGATGATAGAAATTGAAAAGCCAAACATTACAATAGTAGGCGAAAGCGAAGACGGTAAGAAGGGCAAGTTTGTCATCGAACCACTTGAAAGAGGATTCGGTACAACTCTCGGAAATGCACTTAGAAGAGTTCTTTTAAGCACACTTCCAGGCTACGCTGTATCATCAATCAGAATCGACAGTGCTTTACATGAAATGTCAAGCATTGACGGTGTAACTGAGGACGTTACAGAAATCGTTCTTAACGTTAAGGGAATAGTTGCAAAGCTTCACGGCGACAACGTGAAGACAGTTCATATCGACGCAAAGGGTCCATGCGAAATTACAGCAGGCGACATTTGCGCAGATGCAGACCTTGAAATACTTAACCCTGAGCTTCATATAGCTACTCTTGGCGAGGGAACACGATTCTATATGGACCTTACCTTTGAAAAGGGTAGAGGTTACGTATCACAGGAAAAGAATAAGAGCGATCACGTAAAGAGCCAAATGCCTATTCCAATCGGCACAATCTTTACAGACTCGATCTACACACCTGTTTACAACGTAAGCTACAATGTAGAAAACACACGTGTTGGTAGCATTGCCGATTTTGATAAATTGACAATTGAAGTAGAGACAAACGGCACAATCAGAGCAACTGATGCTATCTCTCTTGCAGCCAAGGTGCTCAACGATCATTTCACATTGTTCGTAAATCTTTCCGAAGAGGCAAAGAATGCAGAAACAATGGTTGAACGCGAAGAGGCGAAGAAGGAAAAATATTTAGAGATGACCATTGAGGAGCTTGACTTGTCTGTTCGTAGCTTTAACTGCTTAAAGCGCGCAGGCATAGATACCGTAGAGCACTTAATCAACCGTACAGAAGACGAAATGATTAAGGTTAAGAATCTCGGTAAGAAATCTCTCGACGAGGTAATCAATAAGCTTGCTTCACTTGGCTTAGCTCTTAAGAAAGAGGAAGACTAAGTGAATTAACGAACAATCGGTTCGTATAAATTCGGCAAAGGAGGATAAATCAATGCCAGGAACAAGAAAACTCGGTAGAACAACTGAACACAGAATTGCTATGCTCCGCGGAATGGTAACATTGCTTCTTGAAAAGGGCGCAATCGAAACTACACTCGCAAGAGCAAAGGAGCTTCGTGCAGTTGCTGATAAAATGATCACACTTGGTAAAGACAATACACTTGCATCCCGTAGAGCAGCTCTTGCATACATCACAAAGGAAGATGTAGTTAAGAAGCTTTTCGACGAAATCGCACCAAAATATGCAGATAGAGTAGGTGGATACACACAAGTATATAAGCTTGGTCCAAGAAGAGGAGACGCCGCTGAAATGGCTCTCATTAAATTAGTTGACTAATTTAATATAAATAAAAAGCCTTCCGATTTTCGGAGGGCCTTTTTATATTTCAACGGTGACAGGGGACGGGGGATTGTCACCGCTTATAAAAAATATAAATCTAAATGAAATTGAATAAATTTACTTAAAAAGTATTAAAATAAATGTTAAAGATTTGTGGTTACATAACAATTTATACTTGACAAAGAGAAAAACCTTCCAATTTGGAAGGTTTTATTTTTTCTTATTTTTCACATTTTAAGTTATACTTAAATCCTGCATGAATAACAGATTCTGTTTTTTCTGTTGGTGCATACATAACCCAAGATAGCTCACCAAGATAATGGTATTGATTTTGTGTAGGCCCATTGCCCTCATAGGTTGTTCTGTCTTTGATTAAATTTTTCCAATCATCAAAAGAGCCGCCAAATGTTATATTAAGTCCATCATTTACTCCGTTAAATATATCTGCACCTAAATATCTAACGCTTCCCGGTATATAAATTTTTTCAAGTGAAGTGCAATTTCTAATATTAAAACGCGATACACTCTCGGGTAGTAAAATTTCATTAAGTCCATTACATCCATTTATGCTAACACCAGAAAGCTTTTTAGACCATGTAATTTTTTTAATATTATTGCAATCGGATAATGCTAAAAGCTCAACATTATCAGCTAATATAAGCTCATCAAGGCTATCGCAATTGGTTATGGATACATCATTTGCATTTTCTGAAAATTCAATTTTCTTAAGCTTAGGACAGTAGCCAACATCATTTGTAGTAAATTCCTTCGGAAAACGCACCGATTCAAGCTTAGGTAATTTAAAAATACTACTTTCGAGCTTTTTAAGAGAATCTGGAAAATTCAGTGATTTTAAAGAGTTACATTCTGTAAAAGCATATGGTCTTATTATAGTAATGCTTTCTGAAAAAATAATTTCTTCAAGATTAGTACATCCTTGAAAAGAATGACAATCAATAGCAGTAACGCTATTTGGTAAAACAATTTTCTTAACATTTAAGTTCTTTTGAAATGCGCCATTGATTACATTAACACCATCTGGTACATAAACGATTTCCTCGTCGCCCTCATATTTTTTTAAAATATTATCACATTTCCAAGTAAGAGTATTATGTTTATTTTCCTCAATAATAAAATTAGACATATCTACCTCGCAATATCAAATCATACATTTATACTATCATAAATTCTATTTTAAGTCAATAAAAAGCACGCAATTAATTTGCGTGCTTTAATATTTTATTAGCAACCGATAGCGTTAACGATTTTGTACATTTCATCGAAATATGCACGTCTTTCAGCACAAATTGCTTCCATTTCAGCAACCTGCTCAGCAGTAAACTTTTCAAGGTCGCCGTCTTTTAATTTGTTTTTGTACATTCTGTCAAGAACGAGAGCGTAGTTGATTTCCATAGGAACAATATCGCCTTTTCTTGAGCAAACAACAACATCGCTAATGCCCTCAAGCAAAAGCTCAACAGCCTTGTATCCACTCTTAGAAGCAAAGTTTCTGTCAACTAATGTTGGAGTGCCACCACGAACAATATGCTCGGGAGCAACAAAACGAGATTCAATACCTGTCTTTTCTTCAATTTCCTTAGGTAAATTAGCGGCAAATTCATCGCCACAGCCTTCGGAAACGATAACGATAAAGCTTCTTTGACCTTGTCTCTTTCTATCAATCATTCTATTAAAGAGAGCTTCCTTGTCAAATGGCTTTTCTTTAATTGCAACGCCAATAGCGTTTACAGCAAGACCAGCCTCAATAGCAATATAGCCAGCATCTCTACCCATTACCTTAACTACAACACAACGAGCATGAGATTCAAAAGTATCTCTTAATGAATCACAAAGACTAACAACTGTATTCATAGCAGTGTCATATCCAACAGTAATATCTGATGCAGTAATATCGTTGTCAATAGTGCCTGTTACACCGATACATGGAATACCGCTGTTGCTTAAATCAGTAGCTCCTCTGAATGTACCGTCGCCACCAACAACGATAACACCGTCAATGCCCTTGTCTCTGCAATACTTGCTTGCTTTAGCAACGCCTTCCTTGGAATTGTATTCCTTACAACGGTCAGAGTAAAGCATAGTGCCACCCTTGGATACAATACCTGATACGTCATTTTCAGTTAAAATTCTTGTTTTGTCATAGAGAAGACCGGAATAACCACCGATAATACCCACAACCTCAAGACCATGGTCAATAGCTGCACAGGTAACGGATTTAATAACCGCATTCATACCTGGAGCGTCGCCACCTGATGTTAAAACGCCAATTCTTTTAAACTTCTTTGTCATAATAAAGCCCACCTTTATATTGGTAAATTATACTAATTTTTTGTCGCAAATATTGTACCATAAATACACAATAAAATCAATAGTTTTAGCTAATTTTGTTATTTAATACAGATAGTATATTGCCCACCGCCATTGTGCGTATTACCTCACGGGATTTATCCTTGCCTAAGTCAAGTCTAAAGCTCTCAACGGTGTCTTTTATGGCAATTCCTATATAAACCGTTCCTACGGGCTTACCAGGGACAGCCCCACCTGGACCTGCAATTCCCGTAGTGCTTATGCCAATGTCCGTAGAACAGGCTCTTTTAACGCCTAATGCCATTTCCTCAGCCGTTTGAAAGGATACAGCGCCATATTCCTTCAATGTTTCCTCCTTAACGCCTAAAATGCCCATTTTAACACAGTTGTCATATGATACCACACCACCGTAAAATACGTCAGAGCAGCCGGGAATATCTGTTAAGCTTTTTGCAACAAGACCACCGGTACATGATTCAGCGCAGGAAAGAGTAAGCCCCTTTTTTCTTAATTTATCTAAAATAATTTCACAAAGCTCATACATGGTATTATACCTCATTTTTGAATTTATATTATAATTTTACCATAAAAAGTAATAATAATCAATAATTATAAGGAATAAATTCCTATTTTAAGGTCAATACTTTTTCTAAAATAGTTTACCGTAAAAAGGAGCAAAAATGAAAAAAGCAATATTTATTTTCGTGGCAGTAATTGCATTTTTAGTAATAAATAGCTATATTCCAACAAAGGAGGAATGTGATATATACAATTCCACCGTAAGATTGCATGTAATCGCCAATTCCGATAGCGAAGAGGATCAAAGTCTTAAACTAAAGGTAAGGGATAAAATTATTGAAAGAATGTCAACATACAATGCAAAATCCAAGGAAGAAGCACTTTCATACATTGAAAACGATATGGATAATCTTAAAAAAATAGCCGAGGAGTGTATTATAAACGAAGGATTTAATAACTCCGTATCCATAGAATTAGGCGAAGAAAATTATCCCACTAGAGAATACGAGGATTTTTCGCTGCCTGCTGGTAAATATACGTCATTAAGAATAATAATCGGAGAAGGCGTCGGACAGAATTGGTGGTGCGTATTATACCCGCCTTTATGCACGTCATACGCCATAGAATACGATGATGATTCGATTGACGTAGGCTTTACAAAGGATCAATATGATTTTATAACAGGATACGATAAAGAATATAAGGTTAAATTCAAGCTTCTTGAAATGGCATCGCAAGCATTTGGATTTAATTACTAAACCGAGTTCGGTTTAGTAATTAGGAGACAGGGGATAGGATATAGGGAAAATTAAAAAAAGCCTTGAAAAAAATACTGTTTAATGGTACAATATTAAAGGTATTTTTTGAAAGGAGAGATGTATATGTTTGGATATATAAAGCCTGATATTCCGGAACTAAAAATGAAGGAAAACGAGCTGTATAAGGCAGTTTATTGCGGACTTTGTAAAACAATGGGCAAATGCACAGGCTGCGCATCACAACTAACTCTAAGCTACGATTTTGCATTTTTAGCCATGATTCGCATGGTTGCTGATGATGTGAATGGCGAAATTAAAATGCGTTCCTGCGGTGTTCATCCCTTCAAAAAAAGACCAATGCTTTCTCAAAATGAAACTCTTGAATTTTGTGCAAAAACTAGCGTGATACTAACAAAATTAAAACTTAAAGACAATATAAATGATAGCAAAGGCTTCGCTAAACTGAAAGCAAATCTTGCAGGAATTTTACCGCTATTTTTCAAAAAAAACGATAAGGATTTAAAGCTACTAGAAGAAAAAGTGGCAGAATGTATCAATAATTTAACCATTTTGGAAAAAGAAAACAGTGATTCTATAGATGAAACATCAAACACGTTCGGCGTTCTTTTAGGCATCTTAGCGTCTTACGGTCATAATGATGAAAAAGCTCGTATTCTTTACGAAATCGGCTACCACTTGGGAAAGTGGATTTACGTAATAGATGCCATTGATGATTTTGAGGACGATATTAAGAAAAAGTCCTATAACGCGATTGCAAATTCTTACGGAAAAGAGCTGAATAACAGCCACAGAGACGCACTTTATTGCGCTTTAATGCTTGAACTTGACAGTATGAGTAAATCCGTTGAATTGCTTGATTTTACAAATCATCACGATGTTGAGGGGATAATCAAAAACATTATTTATATCGGTATGGTAAAAACAACACGTAAAATTTTGAAACTTGATGAGTGTAAGGAATGTAAATAAATTTTCATCAAACCATCACTTTAAATTAGGTCAATCTACTTTACTTTTAGTCTAAACTATGATACAATAACATAAAATAATTTAAGGAGTGAAAAGATGAAAAATCCTTATGAAATCTTAGGCATTTCGCCAAGCGCAACTAACGAAGAGGTAAAGAGCGCTTATAGAGCCCTCGCTAAAAAATATCATCCTGATAATTATGTTGACAGCCCCATTGCAGATTTAGCTCAAAGCAAAATGCAGGATATTAACTGGGCATATGATGAAATTTTAAGGGAAAGAGCGACACAGAGTAGCTCAAATTCACAAAACACATATAATGGTAGCTATCAAGGCTCTGGCGAATATTCAAGAGTTAGAGCTATGATAAATAGTGGCGATATTAACGGAGCTGAGGCAATTCTAAATGGCGTTAAAAAGGATGAAAGAAATGCTGAATGGTATTTCTTAAAGGGCTGTGTTTTAACACGCCGTGGATATTACTTTGATGCTATTAAGTTTATTGATAAGGCATGCTCAATGGACCCAAGCAATCAAGAATATAAAATGATGCGAGATAATCTTCGCGCAGGAGCATCAAATTACGGCCGTCAGCCTCAAGGAAACGTAGGTGGCTGCAATATGTGTGACGTTTGTTCAACACTTATCTGTCTTGACTGTTTATGTGACGGTGGCTGTTGCTAATTTAAAATGAAAAAAACTAAGCATCTTACTTTATGCGCGCTAATGTCAGCAATGAGTATAATTGCACTTTGGCTTGGTGCCATTACTCAGGTTTTTGATATGACCGTTGTGGTATTTTGTGCGCTGATAATTTTCATAGTGTATGAGGAGCTGAAATACAAGGCGCTTCTTGTTTACACAGTTACTGCCGTTCTTGCATTTGCGCTTTTAGCAAAAAAAGAGGTTGGCGTAGAATATGTGATATTTGCAATATATCCCGTATTAAAGCCTGTTTTTGATAAAGCTGGGAAATACATAAGAGCGCTTATAAAATCGTTGTTTTTTGTTATATGCTCTCTGACGCTTACGTCGCTGTTCCGCTATGTGTTTTTAACAGGGGATGCATGGTATATTGACTTGGCATTTTGCATAGGTCTTATCTTATGCTATTTTCTGTACGACATAGTCCTAAAACGCTTCAAACTTTACTATCATCTTCATTTAAGACAAAAATTGAAAATAGACAGGTTTTTTCATTAAAATTCACTAAAATATTCACTAAAAACACGGTAAAAAATGCCGTGTTTTTGTTTATTCATACAAATATAATATAAAAAAGTTGACAAATTTAATATATATAATGTACAATATTACATATATAATATTTTATAAAGGAAAGTACGAAAATGTTTAGAAGTATGACTGCCTTTGGCAGAGCAAGAGAAACCGTGAACGGTAAGGACATTACGGCAGAAATCAAGTCTGTAAACAACAGATATTTTGACTGCTCCGTAAAAATCACTAGGCTATATAGCTTTTTAGAGGACAAAATCAAGCAATACCTTCAAACAAAGGGAATTTCAAGAGGTAAAATCGAGGTTTATGTAAGCGTTGATCTTTTAGAACAGGACGGAATAGAAATCAACCTTGACACCGCCTATGCACAATCATACATAAATGCACTTTATAAGCTTCGTGATACCTTTGATTTAAAGGACGATATCACAGTATCAAGAGTGGCATCAAACAGAGACATCTTCACAGTTAAAAAGCCTGAGGACGATATCGAAAAGGATTGGGCAGATGTTAAGGCTGTTTTAGATATTGCTATTGATAATTTCATTGAAAGAAGAAACGCTGAGGGAGAAAAGCTTTGTGAAAACATCAAGGAAAAAATCGTCAACATCAAGGAATACTTAAAGGTTATCGAAGCAAACTCCGAAAGCGATATCAAGGGCTACTCCAAGAAGCTTGAGGACAGAATTTTGAAATTCTTAAACGATAACTCCGTTCAAATCGACGAGCAAAGAATTTTAACAGAGGTTGCTATCTTTGCCGATAAGGTTGCGATTGATGAAGAGCTTGTAAGATTAAATAGCCACTTTAGCGCATTTGACGATATCGTAGCTTCAAACGAGCCATCAGGCAGAAAGCTTGATTTCCTACTCCAGGAAATGAACAGAGAAACAAACACCATAGGCTCCAAGGCGTCAAATACAGAAACTGCTCATTTAGTAGTTAATATTAAAAACGAGTTGGAAAAAATCAGAGAACAAATTCAAAATATAGAATAATATATAGCTATGAAATTTATAGATGTAGGATTTAGCAATATGATCCTTGATGAAAGAATCGTGGCGATCATATCTCCCGACTCAGCGCCTGCCAAAAGAATAGTTTCCGAGGCAAAGGACTCATCAAGAATAATAGATTGTACAGGCGGAAGACGAACAAAATGCGTAATCGTAACTGATTCCGATCATGTGATTTTATCGTCGCTTTCCCCAGAAGCATTAAGTGAAAAATTAAATAAAACTGAAAACAATGGAGGAACAAAATGAGAAAGGGTATTTTATTTGTAATTTCAGGACCTGCAGGTGGCGGCAAAGGAACAGTAGTTGAATCAATATGCAAAAATCATAGTGATGTCGGATTATCCATATCAATGACAACTCGCGCGCCAAGAAAAACAGATGTTGACGGCGTAACGTACTATTTCACTACAAGAGAAGATTTTGAAAACAGAATAAAAAACGGAGAATTTTTGGAATATAATATTTTTGATGGCAATAATGAGTATTATGGTACACCAAAGTTTTCAGTAGAAAAATCACTTGCTGAGGGAAAGGACATTATTCTTGAAATTGAAGTAAACGGTGCTATGAATGTAAAAAAGGAATTTCCAAGCGCAGTTACAATTATGCTAACACCACCCGATGCCAAAACATTAAATGCACGTTTAAGAGGCAGAGGCACAGAAAAAGAGGAGGAAATCTTAAATAGATTAGAAACCGCTAAAAAGGAAATTAAGCTTCTACCGCAGTATGATTATTCAGTAGTCAACGAGGACGGCAAAATGGAAGAATGTGCCGAGCTTATCTACTCAATCATCAAGGCTGAAAGACAAAGAACAATTTACACAAAGTCAATTATTGAAAATTTTTAAAATAGTAAAAAATTAAAAGGAGATATATTATGTTATACCCATCAATCCAAGAAATTTTAAAGGTAACAGAAAAAAACGGAGAGGAAAGACTTAATAAGTATTCCGTTACAATGGCAACTGCAAAATGTGCGAGAATGATTACAAACGAGTACATTAAGGAACGTCATGCAGCAGAAAAGAAGGTTGCTAACAAGGAAACAGATAAGGATGTAGCTTCACTTATCAAAAAGGAATACAGAGATGAAAAGGCTGTAAAGAATGCGCTTCGCGAATTAAAGGAAGGCGAATACGATGTATTACTTCCTGGCGAAGAGGGATATGAGGATTCCAATGTAGTAATAGAAAACTATGTTCCAACAGAAAAGCTTGACTATGTTCCTAAGATTGTAAAATCAAGCGAAGAGGACGATGTAGAAGTTGATGATGAAGCAATCGTTGCTTTTGACGATTTCGATGAAGAGCTTGATAGCTCAGAGCTTATGGGCGCTGATGAAGTGTTCACAGGAGATTCAGGCTTCTCAATCGATGAAGGCGAGGATAATTAATATTTAAGGATTTATCCTGTTACACAAATATCGGAGGTTTTTATGTGCGGTGCTTATATTAATGTTCATATAATAGATGTACCGTATCATGCGGACCACGAGTACACCTATTACGTACCTAAAGAAAAAAGAGAGCTTATAAGCAGAGGGACGGCGGTTAGTGTGCCATTTGGCAATTCCGATAGACAGAAGCTGGCTATTGTTGTAAATAGCGATGCCACCGAGCCACCGGATAGCTCAAAAATCAAGGCAGTTGTATCTGTTATGTCAAGCTATTTTAGTCTTGATGATATGATGCTGAGCCTATGTCAATATATGAAAAACACCACTCTTTGTACAATAGGCGAGGCAGTAAAATGTATAATACCGTCCGCTTTGGTTTTTAAGACAAAAGAGGTGTTTTCCGCAAATGATACTGTAATAGATATCCCTGAAAGCTTGAGGGATATCTATTGGTATATATTAAATAATCCACAAGCTACTCTAAAAAAGCTCAATGACAAATTTGAAAACGCTCAAAGTAAAGTAAGTAAGCTTTTAAAGCTTAAGCTTATCAGCAAATCAACGTTTGTTGATGAAAAGGAAAAAAGCAAGTTTGAAAATCATATCACGCTGAGTATATCACAAAATGAAGCGATAGATATTGTAAACGGCAATAGCTTAATAAAATTGCGCGGCAAAAAGCAGAGCGAAATTTTAAAGCTTTTATGTGAGCATAAAATGCTTACAGACAAGGAAATTTATGAAAAAACCGACTCAACCAAGCAAGCAATAGATGCTCTTTTAAAAAAGGAGCTTATTAAGGTTGAAGAGATAGAAATTTCAAGAAACCCATACAGTAACATAAAAAAGCTTGATGATACCGAATTGGTTTTAAGCGAAGAGCAAGAAACAGCCTTTAATACATTAAAGGAGCTGTACCGTGCAAGCGAGCCAAAGGGCGCGCTTCTTTATGGTGTTACAGGAAGCGGAAAAACAAGCGTAATGAAAAAAATGATTGATGAGGTAGTGTCAAACGGTCAAAGCGTAATATTGCTAGTACCGGAAATTTCACTTACCCCTCAAACAGTATCAACCTTTTGCGGCTACTATGGAGAGCGAGTTGCAGTTATCCATTCAAACCTATCCGTAGGCGAAAGATTTGATACCTATAAAAAAATATTTGATGGCAAGGCTGATATTGTAGTAGGTACTCGCTCAGCCATTTTTGCCCCCGTTAAGAATCTTGGCATGATTATTATTGACGAGGAGCAGGAGCATACCTACAAATCTGACACAAATCCCAAGTACCTTGCTCATGATATAGCGCGCTTTAGATGTGCTAAGTCAAATGCGCTAATGCTTTTAGCATCGGCAACACCGTCTCTTAGCTCATTCTATAAAGCGATGAGTGGAATTTATACCCTTGTTAAAATGGACAAACGTTACGGCGATGCCAAATTGCCGGATGTTATAGTAACCGACATGCGCAAGGAAAGAAATGAGGGAAATGTAAATGCATTTGGCTTAAAGCTTGCTAAGGAGCTGGGCAAGGCGCTAGATAACGATAAGCAAGCAATACTGTTCCTTAACAGAAGAGGATATCATTCATCTGTTAGCTGCTTAAAATGTGGCGAGGTAATCGAATGTCCTAATTGCTCCGTGCCTCTTACATATCACGCCTATAAAAAAATCAATACCGATATAGACAAAGAAATCAAAAATATTGAAATGGAGAAAAACGGCGTATTAAAATGCCATTATTGCGGTCATCGTATGCGCTTACCCGAAAAATGTCCAAAGTGCGAGGGCAAGGACTTTAATTATGTAGGATTTGGCACTCAAAAAACAGAGCAGGATTTATGCGCGCTTTTCCCCGATACTAAAATATTGCGCCTTGATGCTGATACAACTGTAACAAAAGCGTCCTATGACAATATTTTAGGCGATTTCAGAGACAAAAAAGCAAACGTTTTAATAGGCACTCAAATGGTTACAAAAGGACACAATTTTCCGTTAGTAACAGTTGTAGGCGTTATTTTAGCCGATACAATGCTATATACTAGTGATTACCGTGCAAGCGAAAGAACATTTTCAATGCTAACACAGGTAATAGGCAGAGCAGGCAGAGCTAAGGACCACGGTATAGCCATAGTTCAAACCAACTCTCCAAATGAGCAAACCATTCAGTTAGCTGCAAGGCAGGACTACGTGTCCTTTTACGAAAACGAAATTAAAATTCGTAAAGCATACACATTCCCGCCATTTTGTGATTTAGCGGTAATTACACTGTCATATGTAAATGAGCAAGCGCTGAATAAGGATGCAGACAAGCTTATGAAGGACTTGGAAAAGGAGCTAAAAAGCATAAATGCTCCCGTTATAGCATACGGACCTTTTGAGGCGCCTATCTATAAAACTCAGGGCAGATACCGTAAGCGCATCATGCTAAAATGTAAGCTTAATAATCAAATAAGAGAAATATTTTCAAAAATTTACTTAGAATACTCAAAAAATTCCAAAGGGAATTATTTATCAATAGATTTTAACCCATCTAACCTATAAGGAGAAGATATGGCAATTTTAAATATTGTAACAAAAGCAAGTAACGAAGAATTTTTAAGAAAGAAAAGCCGCGAGGTAACTGAAATTACTCCAAGAATACTTACACTTCTTGATGATATGGTAGAAACTATGCGCCATGCTAACGGATGCGGACTTGCAGCTGTGCAGGTCGGAGTTTTACGCCGTGTGGTTGTAATTGAGACAGAGGAAGGACTTTTTGAGTTTATTAACCCAAAAATCATTGCAATGTCAGGAGTTCAAAAGGGAGAAGAGGGATGCCTCTCAGTACCTGGCGAATGGGGAATGACAAAGCGCCCCGAGCATGTAACCGTACGCGCATTAAATAGAGAGGGCGAGGTTATTGAGGTAACAGGACATGGACTTTTAGCTAAGGCTATGTGTCATGAGCTTGACCACCTTGACGGAATTCTTTATACCGATAAAGTTATCAAGGAAGAGGATAATAAATGAGAATATTATTTATGGGCACACCTGATTTTGCCAAAAGAAATCTTGAAGCTCTTTACAATAACGGAGAAAATATTATAGGCGTAGTTACTACACCCGATAAGCCAAAGGGCAGAGGAATGGTGCTTACCCCAAGCGATGTTAAGAAATTCGCTCTTGAAAAAAATTTGCCCGTATATCAGCCTACAACATTAAAGGACGGAGCGTTCCTTGATACACTTAAGGAGTTAGACCCTGAGCTTATTATTGTAGTTGCATATGGTAAGATTTTACCATCATATGTCCTTGACTATCCAAAATATGGCTGCATAAATAACCATGCATCAATATTGCCTAAATACAGAGGCGCTGCGCCAATTCAAAGAGCTATAATAGATGGCGATAATGAAACAGGCGTTAGCGTAATGAAAATGGATATTGGACTTGATACAGGCGATGTTATCTTGGTTGAAAAGGTACAAATTGAGGAAAATGACAATTTTGAAACAGTTCACGATAAGCTTGCTGAGGCAGGAAGCATAGCACTTTTAAAAACAGTTGACCTTCTTAAAAAAGGCGAGGCTACCTATACTAAGCAGCCTGACACCTTTACCTATGCAGAAAAAATTTTAAAGGAAGATTGCTTAATTGATTTTAATAAATCATTAGATGAAATTCATAACCAAATCAGAGGCTTATCCCCTATTCCATTGTCCTACACCAAAACATCTGAGGGCAAAATCCTAAAGGTAGTTAAAGCCCACAAAACAGATAAAGCTCTAAAGGGACAAGCAGGCGAGGTAATCGCGCTTGATGGTGCAATTTATGTAAGCTGTACTGATGGCGTAATTGCGCTTGATGTAATTGTTCCTGAGGGCAAGGGAAAAATGAACGCTGCCGACTTTATAAACGGCAGAAAAATCAAAGTAGGCGATATTTTGGGATAAGTAGTCAGTGGTCAGTGGTCAGTCCCACCCTACACCCTACACACTAAAGAAAGGAGAGAAAAAATGGAAACACCAAGAGAGCTTGCTTTAAAATCACTTATAAAAACAGACACTCAGTCCGTTTTTTCTAACCTTGAAATAAATACAACTCTTGAAAGAGCAAATTTGAATAAGGCTGATCGCGGATTATATACCGCATTATATTTGGGCGTGCTTGAAAAGAAGCTTACACTTGATTATATAATCGCAAAATATTCAAAAACACCTGTAAATGAAATAGATATTGAAGCATTAAATACGCTTCGCTTAGGCATTTATCAGCTTTATTATATGGATAAAATTCCCGATTATTCCGCAACTGATGAAAGCGTAAATTTAACTCCCAAAAAAGCAAAGGGCTTTGTTAATGCTATATTAAGGTCATTTATACGCGATGGTAAAAAGATACAGCTTCCGAGTGAAAAGTGGCATAGAGTGTCCGTAGAATACTCATATCCCATGGAAATAATAGACCTAATAAGAAGCTCCTATGGCGATGATGTAGCATATGACTTAATTACTAAGTCTGTAAATGAAAAGCTCACAAGCCTTCGTGTAAACACATTGAAAGCTACCGTGGAAAGCGTTCTTGAAGCACTCATTTTAAGAGACGATATTCCAAATGTAAACGGTGATATTATTTTTACAAGCCTACCAATTAAGGATATAAAGGATTTAATTGATAACGGACTTGTGTTTGTCCAAGACCAAGCGTCCCGTATTGCATCAAGGGTAGTTGGTGCAAAAGCAAATGACACAGTTTTAGATGCATGTGCATGCCCCGGCGGAAAAACATTTTCTATGTCAATAGATATGGAAAACAAAGGCGAAATTATAGCATGCGACCTTCATGCAAGCAAGCTTTCTCTTATAACTAATGGCGCAAAAAAGCTTGGAATAGACATAATTACCACCAAAGAGCAAAACGGCAAGGCTTATAACCAAGATTTTAGTGAAAGATTTGATAAGGTTCTATGCGATGTGCCATGCTCAGGGCTTGGCATAATCTTTAAAAAGCCGGATATTAAATATAAATCCATTGATAATATTAACGCATTACCATCAGTGCAGTATGAAATTTTATCAAATTGCGCGAAATATGTCAAAAAAGATGGCATTTTAGTATATTCTACATGTACCCTAAACAAAGCAGAAAATGAGATAAATGTGTTAAAATTCATTGAAAATAATAGTGATTTTGAAATGCTTGACTTTGAAATAGATACAGTAAAAAGTCAAAAAGGCATGTACACATTTATGCCGCATATAAACGGTACAGATGGATTTTTTGTAGCAAAAATGAAGAGAGTAAAGTAATGAATAAGTTAGATATTTTTTCTATGACCTTAAAGGAAATAGAAAACGCTGTAATAGAAATAGGCGAACCAAAATTTAGAGCAAAGCAAATCTACGGCTGGGTTTTAAAGGGCATGTGGGGAAGCGAAATGCGCAATATTCCCGCATCATTACAAAAAAAGCTTGATGATGTGTTTGAATTTAGACTTCCAAAGGTCAATTTAAAGCTAGTCTCCCAAATAGATGGAACGGTAAAATATCTTTTTGAGCTTATTGACGGAGAATTTATTGAAGCCGTATTCATGAGATACGAGCATGGCAACACGCTATGCATATCCTCACAGGTAGGATGCAGAATGGGCTGTAAGTTCTGTGCCTCAACACTTCTTGGCAGAGTGAGAAACCTAGAGCCATCTGAAATGCTGGGACAAATTATCGCTGCTCAAAAGGACACAGGGGAAAGAATTTCCAATGTGGTTATGATGGGCATAGGCGAGCCTCTTGATAACTACGAAAATACAATAAAATTTTTAAAATTAGTGAGCCAAGATGACGGACTAAATATAGGACTTCGCCATATTTCAGTCTCTACCTGTGGCTTAGTAGATAAAATTGATGAGCTTGCAAACGAGGGACTTCCCATTACCCTTTCAATTTCCCTTCACGCATACGATAACGATGTACGCTCATCTATTATGCCAATAAATAACAAATTTTCAATAGAGCAGCTTTTATCCTCATGTAATAGCTACTTTGACAAAACAGGCAGAAGAATTTCCTTTGAATATACATTAATTGCAGGAAAAAACGATACAGCCGAGGGAGCTGCAGCTCTTGCAAAAATATTAAAGAAATATATAAAAGGCCCTTGCCATGTAAATTTAATCCCATTAAATGAGGTAAAGGAAACAAAGCTTGAAACCTCAAAAAATGCAAACGTGTTTAAGAACAAGCTAATTTCTCTTGGAATAAACGCCACAGTAAGACGCAAGCTTGGCTCAGACATAAATGCATCCTGCGGTCAGCTAAGAAGAAAAGCAAAGGAGGACAGCGACTGTAAATGATTATAGCATCCCATACCGACGTAGGTATGAAACGAACAGAAAATCAAGATTATCATATAACAAAAAAATATTCTAAAAAAACAAGTTTATGTGTTGTATGCGATGGTGTTGGCGGAGCAAAAAGCGGAGAAGAAGCATCTCAAATTGCCGCAAAAGCATTTGTTGGCTACATGGATAAATTTTTAGATTTGTATATAGGAAATAAGCATTTAACCGTAACCTCAGACGAAATAAAAAAAGCAATGCTGGCAGCCTTAGACACAGCAAATGAACGCGTTTATAAACACGCCCAAGGACATTTTTCTAAAAAAGGAATGGGAACAACCATGGTTGCCGCATTAGTTATTGATAAAACAGTATTTGTTCTCAATGTAGGCGACAGCAGAGCGTATTTTCTAAAGGGTAACAAAATCAAGCAAATTACCAAGGATCATTCATATGTGCAATACTTAATAGACATAGGACAATTAACAGAGGAAGAAGCGCTTAATTCCGATAAGAAAAATATAATCACACGAGCAGTAGGCACAGAAAAAGCAGTTGATGGCGATATATACAAGGAAACTGTAACGGCAGGAACGTTTATTTTACTTTGCACCGACGGTCTTACCAATTACATTATGCCTGATGTTATGTGCGACATTGTATCAAATGATTACAATGCAAGCAGCATTGATGAAATCGGATTAACAGTAAGAGCAAGAAAGCTAGTGGATAAAGCAAACGATCTAGGCGGAGCAGACAATATAACTGTTGCCTTGATGAGAATATAGGAGAGAGAAAATGAGTGCAGAGAAAAACGAAATATACGAAAGAAGATTAGGAAGCGTACTTGATAAAAGATACCGCCTTGATGAAATTATAGGCTATGGCGGAATGGCGGTAGTTTATAAGGCAACAGATTTAGCGGTAAATAATCAAACCGTAGCTATTAAAATGCTTAAAGAGGATAGCGCGTGTGATGAAATCGTTGTAAAACGCTTTAAAAATGAATGTAGAGCAGAAACTATGCTTAACCATAAAAACATCGTTTCCGTTGACGTTGTAAACGTTAAGGGCGACCTTAAATATATGGCGATGGAATATGTAGAGGGAATTACTCTAAAAAAATATTTAGAGGGCAACGGCGGTCCTTTAGACTTTAGCGAGGTATTAAGCCACACTATTCATATTTTAAAAGCATTAAGAGTTGCGCACGAAAATGGAATTATACATAGAGATATTAAGCCTCAAAATGTAATGGTGCTAAACGATGGCAGAATTAAGGTAATGGACTTCGGTATTGCTAAATTGCCAAACGCTGAAACAGTAACCGTAACCGATAAGGCGGTAGGAACAGTTTACTATATGAGCCCAGAGCAAGCAAGCGGCAAGCCGCTTGATAAAAGAAGCGACATCTATTCATTAGGCGCAGTAATGTACGAGCTTGCAACAGGAGAAATGCCATTTGTCGGCGACACTCCCGTATCTATACTAATGAAGCATGTAAATGACCCACTTGTGCCCCCAAGAATTGTAAATTCAAAAATTCCTGTGGGACTTGAGCAAATAATCATGTGTGCCATGAGCAAGAAGCCAAATGACCGCTTTGATAGCGTTGATGAAATGCTTTCTTACATAAAGAAATTAGAAAAAAATCCAAAGATAAAATTTGATGAGCTACCCTCAAATTCATCTTGGCAAAACTTTAAAATCAGATTAAAGAGAATGTTCTCAAAGGATAGTAAAAAATGAGTTTTGGAACTGTCATAAAGGGCGTAGGCGGTCTTTACACCGTACGCCTAGATGAGGAAATAAACGGAGAAAAATACATAAATGTCCGCGGACGCGGTGCATTTCGCCATGAAAAGATAGTTCTTTTAACAGGCGATAGAGTAGAAATTGAAGCGCAAAAGGAAAACGAATTTTTCTGTAAGAAAATTCTTGATAGAAAGAACTCACTTATTCGCCCACCTCTTGCAAATCTTGATGTAATTTTCGCAGTAATTCCATGTGTCAAGCCTCAGCCTGACCTTCAAATTGTAGATAAAATGATTGCAATTTGTGAGCATAATAAAATCGAGCCTGTGATAGTAGTAACAAAAGCAGACTTGGATATGGACTTCGCAAACAGAATTTACGAAATCTACAAAAAGTGCGGCTTTAACGTGTTTATAACCTCATCTGAAAATAAAGAAGGCGTTGATGAAATTTATTCCTTTATTAAGGAAATTTCACAAAAAGAAGCGCCCCTGTGTGCATTTGCAGGCGTTTCAGGTGCAGGCAAAAGCACGCTTTTAAATGCCATTTTTCCAAACCTAAAGCTTGAAACGGGAGAGCTTAGCCAAAAAATTGAGCGCGGAAAAAACACCACTCGCCATACAGAGCTATTTCCGTATGATGAAATTATAGGCAAGGAATATAATGGCTATCTTGCTGATACCCCGGGCTTTTCTCTTTTAGATTTTGAGCGCTTTGACTTTTTTAATCTTGATGAGCTTTTTGAAACCTTCCGCGAATTTGAAAAATCTAGGGGAGAGTGTCGCTATACTAAATGCTCACACACAAAAGAGGACGGCTGCGACATCATTGCAAGAGTAAAAAACGGCGAAATTCCAAAATCCCGCCACCAAAGCTATTTAGCACTATACGAAATCTTAAAGAAAAAGCCAACTTGGAAGAAATAGTGGTGTTACATAATACGGAAAATAAGTAACCAAAAACACAATTATTCATATATTGTTAGTGAAATCTCTTTTTTAGGAGTAATTATGAAAATTGTTATTGTAAAATCCCCAAGGCTACTCACGCCGATTCTTAAACGAATTTTCAAAATAAAAAAATAAATTATCAATAATTATGAAACACGCCCCAAAAGCATCTAGCTTTTGAGGCGTATTTTGTAATCTGTAATTTTAATATTATTTTCTTGCAACTCCCGTTTCGTAAGCAGCTTTTATTACCGCTGCGCTTACCACCTGAGATACTCTTTTGTCAAGAGCGTTAGGAATAATGTTTTCCTCACTTAAATCCTCATCGCTTATAAGGGAAGCTAATGCATATGATGTTGCAAGCTTCATTTCCTCATTTATACATGAGGATCTTGAATCAAGCGCGCCTCTGAAAATACCGGGGAATGCAAGCACATTGTTAATTTGATTAGGGAAGTCGCTTCTTCCCGTGCCAACCACGCGCGCACCCGCCTTTTTTGCAAGGTTAGGCATAATTTCAGGGGTAGGATTTGCCATAGGGAATACAATAGCATCATTAGCCATTGATTTTATCATTTCCTCATTTACAATGTTAGGCGCGCTAACGCCAATAAATACATCAGCCCCCACCATGGCATCACTAAGCTTGCCACATAGAAGCTCATTATTAGTAACAAGCGCAATTTCCTTGTGTGCATCGTTAAGGCTCTTATCATTTCTGCATATAATTCCAAAGCGGTCAACCATAATAAGATTTTTAACACCCATGTTGAGTAAATGCTTACCAATAGCAATTCCCGCTGAGCCCGCGCCGTTAATTACAACCTTAATTTTATCTATATCCTTTTTTACTACTCTTAAAGCATTTAAAAGTGCCGCACCAACAACGATAGCTGTGCCGTGCTGGTCATCGTGAAAAACAGGAATGTCGCACACTTCCTTGAGCCTTTTTTCAATTTCAAAGCATCTAGGAGCTGAAATATCCTCTAAATTTATACCACCAAATGAGCCGGAAATCAACTGTATAGTTCTTACAATTTCATCCACATCCTTACTACCTACGCAAATAGGAAATGCATCAACATCTGCAAATTCCTTAAATAAAGCGCATTTACCTTCCATAACAGGCATGCCAGCAAGAGGTCCAATATCCCCAAGCCCTAAAACAGCAGTGCCATCAGTTATAACCGCCACTAAATTCGATCTTCGTGTAAGCTCATAGCTTTTTGATATGTCCTTTTGTATTTCAAGGCAAGGCTCTGCAACGCCAGGAGTATATGCTAAGGATAAATCCTCTCTTGTCTCAATCTTAGCGCGAGAAACAACCTCAATTTTGCCATTCCACTCATAATGCTTTTTTAGTGATTCTTGTCTTATATCCATTATATCATCTCCGTAGGTCTAAAATATTTGTCAAACTCCTCAGCAGTTAAATATCCAAGCTTCAAGCAAGCCTCTTTTAAAGAAAGCCCCTCACTGTGTGCTAATTTCGCTATTTTTGCACCCTTTTCATATCCTATGTAAGGCGTAAGAGCAGTAACAAGCATTAAAGAATTATATAAATTATCATTCATTTTTTTCTTATTAGCCTTTATTCCCTTAACACAGTTAATGTTAAATGAGCGAATACCATCAGCAAGTAATCTTACAGACTGTAAAAAGCTATATGCAATAACAGGCATAAATACATTAAGCTCAAAATTACCCTGAGATGCACAAACACCAACGGTTGTATCATTTCCCATAACTCTTGTGGCTATCATAGTAACAGCTTCACATTGTGTAGGATTTACCTTGCCAGGCATAATGGAAGAGCCAGGCTCATTTTCAGGTATTGTAATTTCCCCAAGACCACACCTTGGCCCACTTGCAAGCCACCTAATATCATTTGCAATTTTCATTAAATCGCAAGCAAGCGCCTTTAACGCTCCATGCGCAAATACCATTTCATCCTTTGATGATAAAGCATGAAATTTATTTTCTGCACTTTTAAATTTAATTCCTAAAAGCTCAGAAAGTTCAGTAGCTACCACATCGCCAAATTCCTTTGGCGCATTAAGTCCCGTTCCGACAGCTGTGCCACCAATAGCAAGATAGGATAAATGCTTTATTGCATCCTTTAAAAGCTCCACATCCTTTTCTAAGGATGAACGCCAACCGCTAATTTCCTGTCCAAAGGAAATAGGCGTTGCATCCTGTAAGTGTGTCCTACCGCTTTTAACGGTAGAAATATATTTTCTTTCAAGAGCTTTAAATTCCTTAATAAGAGCTAAAAGCTCAGGCAAAAGCTTATTTTTAATATCCAAAACAGCAGCAATATGCATAGCAGATGGAAAAACATCGTTTGAGGACTGAGACATATTTATATCATCATTTGGATGAAATAGCTTCTTATTTGCAATCTCATTTCCGCGGTTGCAAATAACCTCATTCACATTCATATTAGTCTGTGTGCCACTACCTGTTTGCCAAACGGAAAGAGGAAAATTATCATCAAGCATTCCCTCTAAAATCTCATTTTTAACCACCTTGAAAATTATATCCCTTTTCTCATCTGTCATTTTTTCAGGCTTTAGCTTGTTATTGGCAATAGCGCAAGCAAGCTTTAAAAGAGAAAGAGAATAAATGAGAGATAAATCCATTTTCTCATTACCAATCTTAAAATTTTCAAAGCTTCTTTGAGTTTGCGCCCCCCAATATTTATCTAAAGGTACTCTAATTTCGCCCATAGAGTCCTTTTCAATTCTGTATTCCATAAAATTAACCTCATAAATCTCATTTTATAGATTTTACCACACTAAAAAACGCATTTCAAGTATATATAAAAAGAAACCTGAAAAAATTCAGGCTTCTTAATGTGTTTTGCTAAAGTATTTTCAATAGCGAAGCATCAAAAGAAATATTACTTGCCATTTAACATAACCGACACACAGAATTTATTTTCCTTAACCTCATATCTAAATATACCGTTATAGCTTTTTGCAATATTTTTAACTGATTCAAGCCCAACACCTGTGCCACCCTTTTTTGTTGTTAAAAGGCTACCATCAAAGGATTTTTTTAGCTTGCCATTAAAGGTATTGTCAATAGCTATAAGCATACAACTGCCACTATAATCAATAGCAACGGATATTTCCTTGTTATCCCCCGTATAAGCATAAGCGGCGTGCAATGCATTTTCCAATAGATTACCTAAAACCACGCATAAGTCATTTTCCTCAATATCTATTTGGGAAGGAATTTTAACTCGCGCCTTAAAATCAATTTCCGCATCTCTGCTTAGACCTGCAAAATAAACTAAAAGAGCATTAACAGATTGATTTTCACAAAGAGAAATTGACCCATCATCAGGCAAGGATTTTTTGTAGCTATTAAGATACTTTTCAAGCTTGTCATATTCCTTGCTTGCAATATATGAGGACATAATCGTAATATGATGGCGAATATCATGCTTTGCGCGTCTTGCCTCTAAAATTCTTTCATTTAGATTTTCATACTGTAAATGCTGCATAGCAAGATGGTAATTATTTTCCTCAAGGGTTGCATTTTTTGCAAGCTCCTTAATAAATCTAAGTGCAGTATAATAAACGAAATACGCGCCTAAATCAACTATAAATAAAAACAGCACATGATCCCCACTCATTGCAAAATCCGTAGGGGAATGATGTAAGGAATATACATGGAAAAACCAAACAAAATAAAAGGTTGTAGGTATTAACCAAAGATACTTCCAAGCAGAGCGTACCATTTCATTTTCAATAGCGCTTTTAAATAGCTTGTAAATTGAAAGTGCCACGGGAATTAAAATAATTAATTGAAGCACAAATACACATAGTGAGTATGTTATAGCATATGTCTTTTCCCAAGCCACATCGCCAAAAAATAAGCTTTCAAAATATTTTCCTGCTATATTAATAAACGAGGAAATATTTATAAGCATAATAAGCATAAATAGCTTTTTACCTATATGCGCTTTAATGATTACTGAAAAGAAAATCAAATATACTAATAGCGCCACACCGCTTATTATTCCGCGATAGCTTTCATTAACCCAAAGCCCCGCCCAAACTGAAAAGAAAATTTGAACAATGCCAAAAGCACCAATAAAGCAGTATGTAGCTCTTTTAGAAAAACGAAGCCTATCCCAAAACGGCAAAATAGCTAAAACTAAATAGGAAAGATTAAGCAAGCCATAAAGAGATACCTCTAAATATTTCATTATTTTAACGCCTCCTTGCGAAGCTGATCAAACTTGAATTTTGTATAAGCATCAGTAACTTCCTTGCTTCTTCTGCGGCTAATCGGCACAAGGTCGCCATTTGTCATAATAAAATCATTTCCGTTAAGAGACTTAACCTCATGAAAATTAACTATAATACCTTTAGAGCAACAGACAAAATAAGAATTTTCACAAAGCAACGCTTCAATCTCAGAGTGCAAAACCCTTGCTACAATATTTTCTCCACGCTTGCAATGTATTGTAACTGAATGACCAAAATATTCCGTGTAAATTACATTTCTTAAAATAACGCTCTGTCCATTTGAGAGAGTAATATGCTTAGCAAACTCATAGGAATCCATACCGAGACGGTCAAGCATAGATTTCACGCTTTTTTCAGTAAAGGGCTTATGTAAATAATAATGAGCGTTAACCTCATAGCTCTCACTTGCAAATTCATTACTTGTTGTGCAGAAAACAAGGCGCACATCATTATCGTTTTCACGAATTTTACGAGCTACATCAATTCCTAAAATTCCATCCATAAAAATATCTAAAATAATAAGGTCAAAATCCCCGCTCTTGAATGAAGAGAGAAATTCCTCGCCATTATGGAATTTTGAGATTTTTTTTGAACTGTCTCCAATAGCCAAAAGCTCCTTAGAAATAAGACCGCCTAAGCTCTCTAAAAGCTCATTATCATCATCAACAATCGCAATTCTCATAAAATACCCCCAGCGTTTTATGCTAAAAAATATTTTATCACAAAATGAAAATAAATACAATATTTT
Organism: Eubacteriales bacterium; assembly: GCA_045127235.1. Lineage (GTDB taxonomy): Bacteria > Bacillota > Clostridia > Oscillospirales > CAG-272 > RGIG2000. Next base: position 175,292 of record JBGVPY010000022.1, on the reverse strand, counting down.
TAATAAAATTACTTATTTTACGTATGTGCAAAGGAGTTAAAATTAAGTAATGACAGATTTTCTACCGCTTGCGCCAAAAAATGACCGCTTGCGCCAAACCTATTGCAAAAAATCTAAAATAGAGTATAATAAAACCAGAGGAAAGCAAAAAAAGCAAGTCCTTCAGCGATATAAACCGCCATAAAGGAGGATAAACCAATGAACATTTTAGTATTTGGCGCAGATTCCGAAACAGACGATTTTATTGATATGATAGACACATGTCAGCACTTTTTATTTAGAAAAAAGAGCTATAAGCGTGAATCTGATTATGATGAATTTTTAAAGCGACTTAAAGAAAAGCAAGATTTAGTATTCATTTTGGAAAACGGAGCAAGAGGCATGGAAAGCGTAATTGCCACTAAGGACACCTGCCCCGAAACTTCAATAATTTGGTTTTCCAACGATAAGGACTTTGGCGCTCAATCCTACAGATTAGGCGTTGAGTATTTTGCCACAAAGCCCGTAACAAACGAACACTTGGCATTAGTTGCAAAAAAACTAAGGCTGTGTTAATACATGAGAGGGCATATAGAGCCACTACTCTCCTCTTTATAAGCCCTCTCTAATTTTAAAGCTTTCTCCAAAACAAATATATATTTTAAATTCAACTCCTCTAACTCTCCTAAAACCAAAAGCGCATCCGTCAAAACTGGATGCGCTTTTGATATATAAAAATACCAAGCTTGGTCAGCATTTTTTATATAATATATTGAAAAAGAAAATCTTCTATGATATACTAAAAATGTAAATCTAAACTATACGGAGATTTAAAATGAAGAAAATAATAATCACACTATGCTTAGTGCTGCTTGCAATATTAGCGTTATCATCCTGTGAAAAGGAATGTAAGCACAGCTGGAGGCTAGCAACCTGCGATTCCCCAAAGCTATGCGCGAATTGTGGCATAACCGAGGGCGAGCCTAAGGACCATATATGGAAGGAAGCCACCTGTGAAGCTCCTAAAACCTGTAAAGCCTGCGGACTTTTAGAGGGTAAAGCGCTAGGTCATAAATGGTCATCACATAAATGCGATGAAATAAAACAATGCGAAACCTGTCATAAAAGAGAAGACCCAATAGAGCATACATGGAATACAACAATATGTCTTGAAATACCTTATTGCAAAAAATGCGGTGTAGAGAATGAGCAAATTAAGCACGATTTTGTGTCTGCGGATTGTGTTAGCCCTAAATTCTGTAAAAAATGCGGATATGAGGAAGGCAACCCGGCAGGACATACATGGCAGGTAACTACCTGTAAGGAGCCAAAGGTATGTACGGTATGTAATGAAACATCAATGCAAGATTTACCGCATGATTATCAATTCCAAGGATGCGATGCACAGCGTGTTTGCTCAATATGCTTTAGAAGCGAGGGCAAAAGCTACGGTCACACATGGGAAATGGCTACCTGTAATGCACCTAAAACATGCAAAATATGTAAAATTTCAGAAGGCGAAAAGCTTGAGCATATTTGGCACGAGGCTACATGTAAATCCCCAAAACGATGTGAGCTTTGCCATTTAACTCAGGGAGATGCTCTTGAGCATAAGTATTCACAAACAGGCTACATTGAAGCAATATGCGGAAATGGCAAAAAGATATTTACATGTAGCGAATGTAATGGCAATATGGAGCTTATCATACCCGCAACCATCGGTTACCACATCTGTACCGAGGACGGAGATTGCATAAACTGCGATAACTTCTTTGAGAGCAAAGACTTAACTCTTATAGAGGTTCTAATAGATAACCCATATTCCGTTGAAAGATGCGGATTGTTTGAATGTAGCACATCCACGTCAAAGGTTTATAAGCCAATAACCTACGAGGATATCGGAATGCCCGTTATTGAATTAGGCGGAACACTCCCAACCTATAAGGATAACTACGCAAACACAGTTGAATTCGGATATACGTCAGAGGGAATTTCGTTTACCTGCTATGCACAAATCAATGTACAAGGCGCATCAAGTGCAGGCAAGCCTAAAAAGAATTTCAACATTAAGCTTGTTGATGAAAGCGGAAACAAAAACAAAATAAAAATCGTTGATGAATGGGGCAAGGAAAGTAAATATTGCTTAAAAGCAAACTATATTGATTATTCGCAATCAAGAAACGTAGTTTCAGGTCAAATTTTTGGCGAAATCGTTAAATCAAGAAACGATGAGCTTATAAACACACCAAACGGCGGCGCAATAGACGGCTATCCGGTATTAATCTATAATAACGGAGAATACCAAGGTCTTTATACCTTCAATATTCCAAAGGATAACTGGATGTTTGATATGAGCCACAGCGATGAGAAAAATCAAGCAATCCTTATGACTACAACGTGGAATAAGGCAGTATCATTTAGAGAGCTTTCTGTAAGCGGCTTTGAACTTGAATTTGCTTCAAACGAGGATAGCTTAATTGATAATAATACCCAGTGGGTATATGATAGCATGCTGGACCTTATTCGCTTTACTATGAACAGTAGCAATGAGGAGTTTAAAAACGGTATTCACGAATATGCTGATCTTGAAAAATGTATTGACTCAATGATATATACCTTCTTTATCTGCGCCGACGATAACACAAGTAAAAACATCCTTTGGGCAACACTTGACGGCAAGGTGTGGTTTAGCAGCATGTACGATATGGACGGTACGTGGGGCATGAGATGGAATGGTAATATTGAGTTTAACGAATATACACATCCAATCACAGCTCTTGTTGATGGCGTAGGCTTAGCACCTGAAAGAAACCACGAAAGAATGAACCTTTTATGGGAAAGAATTTACATCAATTTCTTTGAACAAGTGTGCGAAAGATATAAGGAATTAAGACAAGAAATTCTTACAATGGAAAATATCACAGCTCACTTTACCGCATTCTTTGATTCAATTCCTGATTTAGTAAGAGAAGCAGAGAAAAAGAAGTGGACAGGAGTTCCAACTCAAAATATTGACCACTTAGAGCAAATTTTAACGTTTGCTGAAAAACGCTTAGCAGTATATGACGAAATGCTAATGCCAAAAGACTCACAAACGTAGAAAAAGGCACTGAAAAGTGCCTTTTTTAGTTGAAAATCAGCACGCTTTATGCTACAATAAAAATATACAATAAATTTGAAGGATAAAAAAATATGGAAAAGGAAATTATAATTCCAAGAAAAAAAATCCAAGTCCATTGGATACGCGATATTAATGCTCCTTGTAACATCAATGTTTGCTTTTTTAGCAGTTATCAAGTTTGCTAATATTTCTTGGATAAATGCAGATAATGTTCCGCTGCTTCTTATAATTTTATCTTTAATCTGCGCTCCGATTTGTGCTTATTGCTTTATTCATTATTTAAAGGAAATCTTTAATAACAATCCTGCATTAATCATAAATCAAAACGGAATACACGAGCAGCTCAGCAAATTCTCAGTTGGAATGATTAAATGGGATGATATTGAAAATATCAATATAGTACCGTATATGGATAACACATATTTTATATGCATACTGCTTAAAAATCCTGCTAAATACATAGAAAACCAAAAAAGACTTGATAAGCTAAGTAAGCGAAAATCAACGCAAAAATGGGGACATATTTATTTTTCAACCTTGTATTTTAAAAAAGAGTTTAAATCTGTGATTGAGCTTATAAGATATTATATGAAGGAAAATAATATAATTTCAGACAGATGATTTTTATTACTAAAGCATCAATAAAGGAGCTAAATATGGACTACGATTACAAAAAGCCAACGAAAATTTTAGAAAAAAGAAAAGAATACCCTGATGGAGCAAACACACCTACATTAGTTACAGTACATAAATGCTTCTGCGGTAAGGGTACAATAAATTACGAATGTGTCCCGGGCTTTGGCGATAGCTATTTCGTTATCAACTGCGAGGAATGTGATGAAAAGTATCAATATATTGAGCTTTGCGGATACGAATGGAAGGTTTATAAATAATATCGTAAAGCATAAAAGAAACCAAAAATACAAAAAGGAGAAATGAAAAATGAGATTTTTACAAGGAAAAACAGCAATAATCACAGGCGCAGGCTATGCCAAGCTCTCTGATGGTAGATGTGGCTCAATCGGTTATGGTATCGCCACCGCATATGCAAAAGAGGGCGCTAACTTAGTTATCACCGGTAGAAATATGGAAAAGCTAAATAAAGCAAAGGAAGATCTTGAAAATCTTTACGGTATCAAGGTTTTAGCAATAAGTGCCGATATATCCGAGGGAAGCGACAACGAAGCAATCGCAAAAGGTGTAGTAGAAGAAGCAATTAAGGAATTTGGCAGAATAGATGTGCTTATAAATAACGCCCAAGCATCAGCCTCAGGCGTAACTATCCAAGACCATACAACAGAGCAGTTTAACCTTGCTATGTATTCAGGTCTTTATGCAACATTTTACTATATGAAAGCGTGTTATCCATATTTAAAGGAAACACAAGGAAGTATTATCAATTTCGCATCAGGCGCAGGGCTTTTCGGTAACTACGGTCAATGCTCATACGCCGCTGCAAAGGAAGGTATTAGAGGTCTTTCCCGTGTAGCCGCAACAGAATGGGCAAAGGATGGTATATACACAAATGTAATATGCCCTCTTGCTTGGACTGCTCAGCTTGAAAATTTTGAAAAAGCATATCCCGAAGCATTCAAGGCAAATGTTAAAATGCCACCCGCAGGACACTTTGGCGACCCCGAAACAGAAATCGGTCGTGTATGCGTTCAGCTTGCATCCCCTGATTTTAAATTTATGAACGGCGAAACCGTAACACTCGAAGGCGGTATGGGCTTAAGACCGTAAATATATCAAATCCTATGGCTTATTTAAGCATGTTATGTAAACCCGGCATTTAATTTCCCACGGCTCTAAAAAATTTAAAGAGAGAATATATATGAAAATTAAAACTCGTGAGTTATCCTATGAAGAGGTATTGAAATTACCACGCTTAAAGCACAAAAAGCCAAGAAAGCCAAGTCGTTTTCTTGCAACCATTGTTCGTTTAGTCTCTGCATCAACCTTTAAACAAACAAAATTTTCCTACACCACCGAAAGAATGGAGCTTGTAGGAAAGAAAGAGCCTTGCCTTATTTTAATGAATCATTCAAGCTTTACCGATATGAAGCTTGCATTCGGCATTTTTTACCCAAGAAGAATGGGAATTGTTACATCAGTTGATGCAATGAGCGGATTTTTAGGCAAGATTATGCGACTTTTAGGCTGCACACCAACTCATAAATATGTCCCCGACTTTTCCTTAATCAAGGATATCAAATATATGCTTAAGGAAAATAAAACAAGCGTGCTTATGTACCCCGAGGCAGGCTATTCCTTTGATGGCACAACCACCACTCTGCCAAGAGGACTTGGAACATTATTAAAGCGACTTGAAGTCCCTGTTGTAACCGTAATTACCCAAGGTGCATTCCACCGTGACCCCCTTTATAATATGCTCCAAATTCGTGATGTTAAGGTTAGCGCCCATGTAAAATGCATAGCCACACCTGAGGAAATCAAGGAAAAATCCGTTGAAGAGCTTGACAAATTAATTGATGATGCATTTTCCTTTGATAATTTCGCATATCAAAGAGATCATAAAATCGAAATTAATGAACCATTCCGTGCAGACGGATTACATAGAATTTTATATAAATGCCCTAACTGTAACGAAGAAAATCAAATGGAAGGCAAGGGCATACACCTTACCTGCCATGCTTGTAATAAACAATGGGAAATGGATAATTACGGTCAGCTTAACGCTATAAACGGCGTAACTGAATATCCACATATCCCCGATTGGTATTCATGGCAAAGAGAATGTGTCCGTCGTGAAATTGAAAATGGCACATACAATCTTGACACCGATGTTGACATAGCAGTGCAAGTCAACCTAAACGGAGTTTGTAAAATTGGAGATGGACGCTTAATTCATAACGAAAACGGCTTTACTCTAACAGGCGCAGACGGAAAACTGAACTATACCCAATCCCCCGTATTCACTCATACCCTCTATTCCGACTACTATTGGTACGAAATGGGTGATGTAATCGGTATCGGAGACAACTCTATTTCCTACTTCTGCTTCCCTAAAAATAACACCTCTGTTACAAAAGCGCGTCTTGCCACCGAGGAGCTTTATAAAATCAAAAAGCCAAAGCGCGTCATAGCACAATAAATTAAAAAGCCCTTTAGACACACTCTAAAGGACTTTTTTAACGCCACTTATCTCAGCTCACATTCCAAAAGCAGTCAATTTTAGTCAATTCATTTTTAATTCAATTAAATGGTTACTATCAAGCTCATAATCATATAGCACCACTTTTCTAATAAACCTGTTTTCATAGGTTACAAAATTGTATTCACAATTTTTCATATCCATACAAGATGTGTAAACAGTATAAACCGCTTTGGATGTGTCTGTCATTATACACCCCTTAGGCACAGATAAGTTATCCATAATATGAAAAAATCTACCGATACTGTCGTTTCCCTTAACAGTATGATTTTTTAAAAACACACCTCGTATAAACCTTGAAGCAGAAGAAAAATCCCCAGGCAAGCCAAAGCCCCCAAGACCCCTTGAATAAATTTCCAAATCAATATTACAAATCCTATTTTCAGGTGTTTCCCCACTTATCCCCATATAATTACATAAATTCGCCTTATGATAATTAAAATCAGGACTGTTAGTCATAACCCCATAAGGGTTTTTATGGATTTTTAACCCGTTTGCACCACTTTCAACCACAATAGCGGAGCTTTTATCAGCTATCATCCAATGTAAAGGTGTAGCAGAAAGCGTAGGCGAGAAGAAATCATTTGTAATATTTATATTCTTTAAAACAGAAATAGCATCGCTGACCGTATCGCAGCTTTTTAGTATATAAGGAATAAGCTCAAAGGAAGCAATATTGATTTTCCCCTCACAATGTGGCAAATAAACCACATATTTAGGAAAATTAAGCCCAGCCATGCAAAGCCCCATTTCATTCATCCCATCATAATAAAGCGGCACACCGTTTTCTATATGCGCCACCCCAATTATACTATTTTCCCCGTTATCCTTTTCATATAAATAATTAAATCTGTATCCCCTCGGCGTAATTACCACGTTTTCCCCATAACTACACTCTAAATCTAAAGTCCTTCCAAAAAATCCATCATCAAAAATCGCAGTACACATAAAATCACCTCAATTTTAATATACCCCACAAACACAAAAAACACACTCAACGAGTGTGTTTTTTTAAATTAATTTATTGAAATGCTTTTATATAAATAATCAAAAAATGATACGTGCTTTTGATAAATATCCACTAAATCATCATTACTTAAATATCCGTTATTATAAGCATCTGTTACACTGTAAAAAGATGAGCCATATAAAACAGAAATAATAGTGTTGTCGGTAGGATAAATGAAACTAAGGTCTTGCACGTTTTCTAACGTTACCACTTGATCGGCATCATTTCTCGACTGTATAATAGATACAATCGCACCGCTTTCATATTCGCCATAATAATGGTCCACCCACGCACCTTCAATATGGGGATTTGCTAAAATATAGCTTTCTATAAGTCTGCCCTCATTAGGATACCTTAAAAATCCATCATAAGTTTTAAACTCTAAAACAACATCCTCATTTGGCATAGTAAATTCAAATTTCCAATAATCATAGCTTCCGTCGCTATTAGGTATTACTTCCTTGACATTCTTTCCATTTGCCAAAAGCAAATAACCCGTATCAGTTACCATTCCTATTTTAACGGTAACCTTTTCCCCTTCGTAATATCTGTCCTTTAAATCTTCAAAAAGCCACTCTTCATCCCTCATTGTAACCTTATAAGATTTTAAATCTGTAACCTCAAACTCCACATAAGTAGAGTAGTATTTAATCTCTGCTTCTTTTACACGAAAGTTAGTGTACAACCGATATGTGCCACCTTTAGATACATCAAAATACTCTGTGCTATAACTAAACTTATATGTGCTATGAGGACTTATCGTGTATTCAGTGTCATGATACTCCACATCAGCCGTACTTACAGAAACAAAGTCCGAGCCAGATTGACGCTTAATTGAACGATTTAATCCAAAAGTAACCGTATAATCCGTTTCATTATGATAAATTACATTGATTTCCTTGTGGTCATCATAATAACTGACAGACTCCATAGTCATATATACGCCGTCATATTCTGAATAGTTATTATCGGAAATTTTTATTTCATTACAGCTCATTAGAAAAACACATGTTATAACAATCAAAGAGACAATTAGCCAAAGTCTTTTCATATGCTTCCCCCAAAAATTTTTTATATTTTAACCACCTTGAAATCATTTTCAGCCAATATATATAAATATCCGTCAATATAAACTGAACGCATATTTTCAGGCTGACCGTTAATCGGTGTATATGCAAGCTCTAAAAGCTCGCCGTTTGCAAATAACAATAATACGTAATAATTGTTTCTTCCGGGACCGTAATACGCGTCATAATCATGGTATCCAAATCCAAACATTCCTGTATCTCTGTTTATATAATATGACTTGTAGTTTTGAGAGTAACTTCCGTTTTTAATTTCATATGAGCATACAGACTCAACCTTGCTCTCATTCTCACGGTAAACCTCAACCTTAATACTTGACCAACTATCCCCTCTGCCTATACCGAGTAAATAACCATCGCCAAGATTTATAAGCGAGGTAGAGAAGCCCTCAATATTTCCCGTTTCCTTATAAGTAATGTTATTTAAATCACTTAAATCAAAGAAGAACACGGGGTCCGTTAATTGTATCGCAGTACATACATAAGCATAATCCTTGTCAAACCTTACTGAACGAACAGTTTCGCCCTTAGGTGCAAAATTTTCAACAGAAGCAACCACTTCCCAAGTTTCCAAATCAATACAATATAAGCTTGCACTTGTGCCATCGGATGTATTCAACACAAATGACTCATTACCTGCAAAATTATACTGCTTTTTAGTAAAGCTTGATGTAGTAGTAACAACTCTTAAAATATCCTTGTATTCATCAAAGCTATATCTGTCCTTAATATATCCATCAACCTTTATAGTACCTTTAACATCAAATTCCTTGCCATAAGAAATACAAGCGATTTCAGTAACACTCTTACCATTCTTGTCATTTTCTTCCGTCATCGTATTTGAAGCATAAATTGCATTGTTAGTTACGTATATATCGTTTGAAAAAGAAAGGAAACCCGCGCAACCATCAAAATTAAGTGTGCTTTCATCAAGCAAACTAACAACTGTATAATTCTTATTTATAATTTTATCAGGACAAGCAATATATTCCATAGGAATAAGTTCATTTCTTGTTCCGTTATCATAACTAATGCTTGGCACAAATGTTTCAGGCTTTGAATAATCAATATTTCCATATGCTTTTGTAGTAACAACAAGCAATTTACCGTCAATCACCCTTGAAGTTTTGTAATTACCCTCAACAGAAACGTAATTTTTAAGTGTAGCTTTATTGTTAATGTCGCTAACATCATAGGAAACAATTACTGTTTTGTTTACATTAGTATGTTTATCCCAATGCATACCGATAACATTAATTGTTTTGCAATCTTGTGATAAATACATTTCACAGTTGTATATGTTTATATTTGTTTCTTCTTCCTTGCCGTATGAGTTAATAAATTTGATAGGAGACAGCTCTGTTTCGCTAATTAATTTTGAGTCCTCGCCTTCAATAGAGTAAATTCTCAAAAAATCACTTGCTAAATAGTAAATATACTTATCACTTCTTTTGATAATGTCGCCCTCAATAACACCCTGAACTTGATTATCGGTTGTTTCCTCATATTTTCCATTACTGTCGGTATCACCGTTACTGCCACCGTCAGGCGATGGAGAACCAGGTGCGTACATATCCTCGACCTTATCAAAGCTACCGTTAATATCCATGTCAACGTTATTATCAAACACACCACCAACCGCCGCAAATGAACTGATAATTTTATCAAAATTATTCTTATATTTCGGCTTAACCGCGCTTAACATATTTATCTTTTCAATAATAGGGAAGTATTCACTATCCTCATACTCCGATATATCAGGCACAGTTGTCTTAAATGGAATAAATAAGAATAAGCTTAAAGAGGTTACCATTAAGCAAATACAAGCCGCAAGTGCACCAAATCGCATCCAATTTATTTTCTTTTTTCTTTTTCCCTTAGGACTTGCTTCATCAATATATTTGTCATCAAGCAAATTCATACTATCAAGTAATCGTTCATTTTTCATATTACAATTCCTTCCTTTCTTAAAAACTCTCGTAAAAGCTCACGAGTTCTTAAAAGTGTAACCTTTACCTTGCTTTCTTTAAGTCCGTAATCAGAGGCAATTTCCTTTATGGGGCTTAAATACCAATATCTTCTTACAAAAATCTCTCTTGTCTCTTGCTTAAGCGAGCCAACAAAAGCATTCAAAGCATATTTTAGCGTAATCTCATCAGTTAAATTACGCCCATCACTCTCACTGTCGCCAATAACCTCATTTAACTCATCAAGCACGACCTCTATACCGTCATTACGCTTTTTCGCCTTATTTGCATTATATCTGTTCAAAGCAATATTCCTTACAATCTTGCCAACATAAGCGCGCAAGCTTTTTGGTTTATTTGGCGGTATAGAATTCCATGTAGCTAAATAAGTATCATTGACACATTCTTCTGTATCAAGAGTAGAATTTAAAATATTGTTAGCAATATAAGAACAGTATTTTTCATATTTTTCTTTGGTTTCTTTTATAGCATTTTCATCTCTTTGTAAATACAATTCAACTATCTTACTATCTTCCATAAAGATTCCCCCTTTCGAAAGCATTGAAGCACTTCACCCTAATAGACAGGAAATAAAATGCAAAGGTTACAAGAAATTGCAAAATTTTCTAATTTTAATATATCACAGTTGCAAAATAAATGCAACTGTGTTATACTATTTCATACCGAGGTGATCAAATTGAAGCTTTTAATAGATACAAAATATAAGAAAATCGTATCAGCCTTAGATGCAAAGGAATTAAAAAAGTATAAATGTATTTTTGATTTAAGCATAACCGATGAAGCCAAATTTGAGCTTGAAGAGGACGGTATGCATATTTGGTATTCAGCTAACAACAATAGAATAGACCTAAATTACGGATATAAGGAATTAAAGCGCTGTCTTGTATTTTCAAACGGCTATGCGGTAATATTTAAAGACAAAAATTATATTTTTTTAAATGTAACCAATAACGCAAGAGAAAATAGCGAGCTTTTAGAAATAGGAAAGTATTTTCACTCTAATTATTCTGCACTTCACTTTATTGTAAAGCAAAGATTATGCCTACCTATGGAAAATCATAGAACAGGCAAAAAAAGAATTAGCTTTGATAAGGATGACTCACCGCTTTTTATGATAGGAATATCAGTTTTGTGCGTGCTTATTTCAATAATATTTATTACTATGCCAAATAGGTATAAACCAATTGCAAAGGAAGAAACTCAGCGATATGAAGGCATATACAGTAGCTATAATCAGGACGGTCAGGGCTATGTAGATATAATTTTCGAGGACGAAACAGAGCATACTATCCACCAATGCTGTGCGTATGTCGAAATTCTCGACGGTTTAAAAGCCTTACATAAGGGAGAAAAGCTATATGTATTAATAAATCCAACCACAGACTATATAGTAGAGCTAAAAACAGAAAGCAAGGAGCTATTAAATTTCGACGACTCGCAACGATTAATGTTGTTTGAAGCAAAAGCGTTTATGTGGCTTGGTATAGTATTGGATGTGGGCGCAGTATGTTTAACTGCATATGGCATATATCAGCTTATAAAAGAAAGAAAAGAAGACAAATGAACTTCGTATATATACTAAAATGTAGCGATAATACGCTTTACACAGGCTGGACCAATGACATAATCAAAAGACTAACCTCCCATAATAGTGGCAAGGGCGCAAAATATACACACTCACGCACACCCGTTGAGCTAATCTATTTTGAAATCCTTGATACACCAATCGAAGCGCAAAAACGCGAGTTTTACATAAAAAAGCACCTAACACGCGCACAAAAAATTGACCTGATCACCAAAGCAGAAAACGGCTATAAATGCTTGGATAGCTATGTTTTAACCACCACGGAGCAAACCCCACTAAAAGACTTTATAATAAAAAATATCAAGGCAAATTAGCCTTGATATTTTTTCTATGTATAACAAAATGAGCAATTAAAACTCCTAAGAATATTAATTTTATTATTAATCTCAAAGCAACGCTATAAGAGAATACATCAAAATCGCAAAACAAAAAAAGAGCAGCTATGTCGGTAATGTACATTATAAAAATCATAAGAAATTTGTTTTTCTTTAAATATATAAACAAGCTCCATAGAATCAAAACATCAAACAATAAAACTATTGACCAAGGAATTAAATTGGCGAAAAAACCAGAATCGGTGTTGTCAAATACAAATAATAACAACAAAGAAATGAACACCAATGATAAAGGAATGAAAAAAACAAATAAATTAGCTTTGTTCAAAATCAAAAAACCTTCACCGAAAAGAAAAAGCATGGTGCCGATTAGAGAAGCAAATACATAAACAGAGTTTAAAATTTTAAAAGCCTTTTGCAAAATTCATCACCTCTTTATTTCAGTATAGCATAGGAAAACTTTTATGTCAACAAAAAATATCAAGGCAGAAAAGCCTTGATATTTTTTATATATTCGCATACAATTTGTAAAGCTCAGCGTAAACACCTAGTAGCCTTTCCCTTGAGGGGAAGGTGTCAGCGTAGCTGACGGATGAGGTGCAGAAATCGTTAAATTGTAGCATATAGCTTATATAACTCAGCATATATACCGTCTTTCTCAATAAGCTCCTTATGCGTGCCGCTTTCCTCTATACCATTTTCCGTAAGCACCAAAATTCTATCCGCATTTTTAATAGTAGTAAGTCTGTGTGCAATAGTAATAGTTGTTCGACCCTTGGATAACTCCTCAAGAGATTTTTGCACAAGTCTTTCGCTTTCATTGTCAAGTGCGCTTGTGGCCTCATCAAGAATAAGTATAGGCGGATTTTTAAGGAATACTCTTGCAATGGAAACTCTTTGCTTTTGTCCGCCGGATAGCTTAACGCCACGCTCTCCCACATAAGTATCATACCCATTTGGTAGCGCTTCAATAAATTCGTGCGCTCCCGCCATTTTAGCAGACGCGATTATTTCCTCATCAGTTGCATTGTCCTTACCATAAGCAATATTTTCCTTAATAGTACCCGAGAATAAATATACATCCTGTGCCACAACACCAATGTTTTCTCTTAATGATTTTAAGGTTACATCCTTAATATTTAAGCCGTCAATTAAAATCTCACCGCTTGTAGCCTCGTAAAAACGAGGAATAAGTGCGCAAAGAGTAGTCTTGCCCCCACCCGAAGGACCAACAAGTGCCACACTCTCTCCGGATTTTATACTTAAATCTAAGTTAGTAATAACCTCGCCCTTTTCAGCCTCATAACTAAATGAAACATTCTTAAACTCAATTTGTCCCTTGACATCATCTAAATTTACAGCCCCGTCCTTGTCAACAATTTCCGGCTCCGTGTCCATAATTTCAATAAATCTGTCAATACCACTCATACCCGTTTCAAATTGCTCTGTAAACTCTATAATTCTTCTAACCGATGTAAGAAGTGTTGAAACGTAAAGCAAATAAGCAACGTAATCAGGAGCAGTAATGTCCCCATTCACAAGAAAAATACCGCCAAAGAGCACAACCACAATATACATAATACCGTCAAGCAATCTGGTAGTAGAATTAAATCTACCCATTGAGTAATATCTTTCAGTTTTTAACTTCAAATACTGACAGTTGTCTCTGTTGTGCTTTTCGTTTTCAAGGTCTTCCTTTGCAAACGCTTTTGTTACTCTAATGCCTAATAAGCTATCCTCAATTTGTGAATTAATATTTGCAATCTGCTTTTTACTGTCCGCAAAATTTTTCTTTATGGTGCGCCTAAATCTTACCATAGTTATTATCATTAAAGGAATAATAGCAAAGGTAATAAGAGTAAGTATAACGTTGGCACGAATTAAAATTATAAATGAAGCAATTATCTTAATTCCTGCAATGAAAAATTCCTCAGGGCAGTGATGGGCAAACTCCGTAACCTCAAATAAGTCAGTAGTCATTCTTGACATAAGTGAGCCTACCTTCGTGTTGTCATAGAATGAATGTGATTGCTTTTCAAGATGTGCGAATAAATCTCTACGCATATCAGTCTCAATTTTAGCACCCATAATATGACCGATAGAAATCATAAAATAGTTAGCCCCTGTGTCTATAATTCTTAAAACAATATAGAAAATTCCAATTCTTAAAATAAAGTCAATAGTTAATGCAGCCACATCATTCATAGCCTTGTTTGTGATTTCCTTAACTAAAAGCGGCAAAACAATTTCACATAGCGTTGTAAGTGCTGCAAAAAGCAAATCAACAGCCACTATCCAACCGTATTTTTTATAGTAAGGCAAAAATCTTTTCAAAAGCCCATTCTTCTTTTTCTCCAATATTATCCCCCCTATTGTTTATAATATAGTATTCTACACTAAAATCATATAAAAGTCAATAAAAAACACGCCAAGCGGCGTGTTTTATATTTTACTAAGCAATATTAATAGTTTTCAGCCTTAATTTCGAAATAAGCCTGTGGATGTGCGCATACAGGGCAAACCTCAGGAGCCTTCTTACCAACTACAATATGACCGCAGTTTGAACATTGCCAAATGCAATCATTATCTCTTGAGAATACAAGACCGCCCTCAATGTTTTCAAGAAGCTTTTTATATCTTTCCTCATGCTCCTTTTCAATCTTAGCAACCTGCTCAAATAAGTAAGCAATATGGTCAAAGCCTTCCTCTCTTGCTTCCTTAGCAAATGTAGGATACATTTCTGTCCATTCGTAGTTTTCGCCATCTGCCGCATCCTTTAAGTTAACATCAGTTGCGCCAATACCATCCTTTAAAAGCTTAAACCAAATCTTGGCATGCTCCTTTTCGTTAGCCGCAGTTTCCTCAAAAATCTTTGCAATTTGAACATAGCCATCCTTCTTAGCCTTTGAAGCGTAATAGGTGTACTTGTTTCTTGCCTCGCTTTCGCCGGAAAAAGCAGCCATTAAATTTTTCTCTGTCTTTGAGCCTTTGAGTTCCATAGTAAAATTCTCCTTTTATCATTTTTTATTTAAACACAGAGCAACGAATTCATTATACGCACTCTCGTATTTTTCATTATCAACAATATAGCTCATTCCATGCTCCGCATCCTTAAAGGTGTGTAAAAACTTATTTTCACTTTTACAAGCCTCAAAGATTTTTCTTGACATATCACATGGCACAAGCGTATCATTCTCGCCGTGTATAATAAGTATCGGTATATTTGTATTCTGTACCGATTGGTACGCGCTTGATTTATGAATATTAAATCTGCCGTAAATTAACGCTCCAAGATAAGCAAAGGGATAAACCAATTTAGCAGGCAGCTTAAAGCTCTTGCAAAAATGCATTATAATTTCCTTTGGCGAGGAGTACGGACAGTCGGCAATTATTCCAACCACATTCTCAGGTAAATCAAGGCCAGATGCCATTAAAACAGTAGCGCCACCCATTGAAATTCCTGTTAAAATAATGGGACAAGTGTCGCCAAAGCGACTATTTGCATATTCTACCCAAGCTAATACATCAAGCCTTTCCTTAATGCCAAAGGTAATGGTATTTCCATCACTTTTTCCGTGTGAACGCTCATCAATTAAAATAACGTTAAATCCCGATTTTAAAGCAAGCATCAGCCCACCGCAAAAATCTCTTATACCGCTACCGCGATAGCCGTGGAACAAAATCTGCAAAGGCGCACCATCCTTAGTGTGATAATATCTGCCATAAAGGGAAGTGCCATCATATGATTTTATATAAACATCCTCATAGCTAATCGCATTTACATAAGAAATCAGCTCCTTTATGTGCTTTTTACCATCCTCGCTTTGCTTGCTGCCGTCTAAATGCGGAATAGACTGCACCTTTCTTTTTGAGGGAGAGTAATATGCTATAAAATATCCGCAAAATGAGCCTATAAGTATAAATAAAACAACACCAATAGCTATGTATAAAAATACCATATTTCCCTCACAAATTCATATCACTACAACTATTATATATTTTTCCCACAAAAATTTCAATATATAATTGAAAAATAAAAAATATTGTGCTATTATATATGCGAAATTTCTTATGTATTCAGGAGAAAACTGTGAAAAATGAATCAATTAAAAAAGATCAATACGCATTCAGCCGTATTTTATATATAATTGAAGCCGCGCTTGAATATTTTGTTTGTATTGCAGTAGGTGGCGTTTATCTTGCCAAGCTCACAAAAAGCATAGGCATATCCGATGCTATAACAGGCATTATCACAGCATTTGTATCTCGTGGCTGCGGCTTTCAAATAATCGCATTGTTTTTAGCACATAAAAAACCTGTTAAGGGATGGGTAACTACGGGCCACATAATAAGCCAAACTCTTTTTGCACTTATGTACTTTATCCCGCTTCTTGATGTGTCCAAAGTAGCTAAAACTGCAATTTTAATAGCAACATTATTTCTTGCCCAAATTATCCATAACGCCATAAATGCCCCAAAAATCAATTGGTGCATGTCCCTTGTTGATGATAGCAAACGTGGCGGCTTTACAGCCAATAAGGAAATAGTTTCCCTTATCGGCGGTATGCTTTTTACATATGGACTTGGCGCTCTAATGGACCACCTGGAAAACAAAATTGCATTTATCGTAGGCGGTATAATCTTATTCGTTTTACTAGGCTTACACACACTTACCCTGGTGTTTACTAAGGAAAAGCCAAGTGTAAGTGAAAAAATCGATGTAAAAAAATCAATCGGTGCACTTCTTAAAAATAAAACACTTTTCAAGGTTATTATTGTATTCGTATTATGGAATATTGCCAATTATGCCACAGTTTCATTTAGCGGAGCATACCAGGTAGGAGCACTCGGCTTTACAACCACATTCGCTTCTTTAATAGTAATTGTATCAAGCATAGCAAGAGTAATTTTTTCAAAGCCTATTGGCAGATTTGCCGACAAGCATTCCTTCTGCAAAATGCTTTATATCTGCTTCGGCATTGAAGCTATTGCATTCGCTATTAATATTTTTACCGTGCCTGCAAATGGAAAAATATTCTTTACCGCTTATAATATTATCCACGCCATAGGTCAAGCAGGTATCAATAGCGCAATAATAAATCTTGCCTATGACTATGTTGAGGATAACCAAAAAACAGGCGCAGTAGCGCTTGTTAATACATTCTCAGGCTTTGCAGGATTTTTCACCACCCTTGCATTAAGTCCACTTGTGGCATATATCCAAAATAACGGCAATAAGCTTTTCGGCATAAATATGCAAGCTCAACAGCTTTTATCTTTAGTATCTCTCATATTCACAATAGTAATCTTAATTTATCTTTTCACAGTAATCAGCAAAATTCCAAGCAAAAGAGAAAGCAAAACAGAATAATAAAAATGGCAGAGAAGTCTCTGCCACTTTTTATTAATTGTCATCAATAGCGGCAAAATCTGTGGTCTCTCCGCGCTCAAATTTTTCAATTTCTCTTATGTAAGCATCAATTTTATCGCTATCATCCATTTTTCTAGTTGTCGTGTCGCATTTCGCTTCTGAAAAATTGTCAGCTGTGAAATCGCCATAGGAGTCTTCGCTTTGAATAAAGGCTTCCTCAATAATAGCTTCCTCTGCTTCGCTTTTTTCTTGGCTTTCAACTTCATTTTCAAAAGCAGGCTCATTATCGCAATTCACTTCATTTTCGGCTGATGTGTCATCGCTACTTGTATTCTCACTTTTAGAAAAGCTTTCGCCTTCATCAATGAATTCGGATTCTAAATTCGCTTCAATTTCGCACACATCCTCAATGATATCGCTGTTTTCGTTAATGTCGTTTTGAACGCTTTCCTCTTGAATAGGCATTGAAGCAGAATTGTAATCCTCATTTTCCATTTCGCTTTCTAATACCTCAGGCTCATCATATTCAAGGGAGTGTGTATCAATATTCACAGCACCGCCTTGGGGTGTGCCTTGATCGCTTTCCTCACGTTCATTTTCAAACTCAGCCTCATTTGTCTCATGGTCATCAAAATTGATAATCTTATAGGGCTTTGGAATTATAGCGTTAGAAACATCAAAGGTAGATGGCTTAATCTTATCAAACATACCAAAATGAACAGGGACACAAAAACGAGCTTGAATTTTCTCAGCAAACCTTTTTGCATCAGTAACATTCATGCTACCAAATTCGCCATTGATAGGTAAAAATGCAGCATATATATCGCTTGGTAAATTATCAATAACTATCTTGCTATAAAGAGTGTCTCCGGCAATGTAATATTTCTTGCTGTTTGTAAAATCAGTAATAACTACGCCGAAAGCTGTCTTATCATCGGTTTTTGCAGGAACAGCCTGTATGTTAACGTTGCCAACAGTCCACTCGGAATACTTTTCAAACATAATGTGATTGGCATGAGCCATTGATGGAGCAGTTGTGATTTCATCATAAACGGATTCGCAAGAAAGAACAGTCGCTCTTTTCTTTCTGCTCATGTGTTTGAGGAGCTTTTCAATAGAAGCATTGTCTGCATGGTCTAAATGACAGTTAGTTAAAATTATAATATCAGGCTTAGCTCTAAAAAGCTTTCTGTTAATTTTTGTTTTTCTTGTAAATTCGCTATCAAGCTTTGATAACGAATCAGTTAGATATGGGTCAATCATGATTTTTAATCCGTTAAAATCAAATAAAAGACCACTCTGACCAAGCCAAAGTAATTTCATAAAATTCTCCTAAAAATAGAATACACAACTATATAATAGCACTAAATTATCAACTTTTGTTGAATTTTTTTAAATTTTTTCAAAAAAGATTGATAAAAGGAATACTATACTGTATAATATACTAACGAAAGGAGGCAGAAAATGAAAATATATGATTTAAAAACAATGCAGGAATGTGAAATAAACAGTGAAACAGCAGTAGCTCTCGGAACCTTTGATGGATGCCATTTAGGTCATATGTCCGTTATCAGATATGCCTTCCAAAAAGCGAAAACACTTAAAATAAAATCACTTGTCTATACCTTTGATGAGATTCCAAAATCAAAAAGCAATAACCAAATAAAAGCTATTCTGACCATTGAAGAAAAAATCAAATTCATTCGCAAAAGCGGTATTGACTATATTGCTATTGATAGCTTTGATTCTGTCAAGAATATTGAAGGAGATATCTTTGTTGAAAGCGTTTTGAAATCTCAGCTGAAAGCAAAATGTGTGTCCTGTGGATATAATTATCGCTTCGGTAAAAATGCAAAATACACTGGTGAGGATTTAAAAGGGTTTTTCAAAAACAGTGGGGAATGTGTAGATATTTGCCAAAGGGTAAGCGTAAATAACGAGGACGTAAGCTCAACTCTTATTCGCAAAAAAATTAATGATGGCAATGTGGAGGATATTCTTGAATATTGCGCTCCTTATTCAATTTACGCTAAGGTAATTGAGGGTAAAAAATTAGGCAGAACAATCGGCGTTCCAACAATAAACCAACAAATTCCAAACGAAAAAATAACTCCTAAAAAAGGTGTATATATAACTGAGTGCGAAATTGGCGAGGACATTTATCCGTCAATTACTAACGTAGGGCTGCGACCAACTGTTGAAAATACAGACGTAGAAAACATCGAAACCTACATAATAGATTATAACGGCAATCTATATGGCTCTTTCATTCGTGTGAATTTCTACAAAAGACTTAGAGATGAAGTGAAATTTGCGTCTCTTGAGGAGCTTAAATTGCAAATCCAAAAAGATATTGAGGAAGCAAAAGCTTACTTTAAATAAAGAAAAAGGACCTGGCAAAAGCGCCCCACGGGGTCAGCGCTAAAGCCAATAACGGTCCTTTGTTTATATTATATACATTTAAATAAAAAATATACTGTATTATGAATAAAAGTTTACAAAAAATACTTGCATTTATATATATTTTATGTTAAAATACACAGTAGAGAATAATAATTAACCGTGAGGAGAACAAAATGAAAAGAATATTATCTCTTATTCTAATCGTACTTATGTTGGTTCCATGTCTTGCAGTTTTTGCAGGTGCTAAGGAATTAAACACAGAGTACAGAAACTTTGCTTTGGATATGGGCTCATATGCTACATCTATCTGGAACAACGATAGTGATCCAAAGTACATAAACAACGATGTATTATCAAGCTCTTACCAATTCTGGCGTCCTGATGCGGTAGGTCGTAACCCTGCTATTGATGACCAAAATCAATACTGTGGTCTTAAGTCATCAGGTCAGTATTATTTGCTTCAGGAAATGAAAATTTATGTTGATATTGATACACCTGACAACAATATCTGCTACACAGTCCAAGCTCTTGTTCTTGGCGAATGGGTAAATATCGGCAAGGCATACAACCAAGATGCTGTAAGAGTAACGGGTCATGGCCGTGAGGAATGGTTAGGCGTTGTTACAATTGATGTTGAAGATGTTGTTACAAGAGAGGTTCGTGTATTAGTTACCGAATGGGGTAGATGGAGCGTTGGCAACGAAGGTAAGGATAAGGAACAAGCTCCTGGTTCAGCATGGCATGACTGGTGGAGAGTTCCAATCGTTCACGAGGTTCAAGCTTGGGGCGTTGAATCATTACCACCACCATGGGACGTACCATCAGGTGCTATTCTTTCAACAAATGCATGTCTTGGCGGCATGGCTGATGCAACGTCATCAAACACATTCTTAAATATTTACCCTGCACTTGCAAACGACGATAACAAGCTTCCAACAACCACAACACCAAGACCTTACTGGCAAGCTGGTAAGAAGGGTGCTGGTCAGTCTATATGGACAGAGTTTGACAGAGCATATGATATCGACAACATCACAGCTAACTTCGGCGGCTCAGCAGACGGTGTTGAAATGACATATGATGTTCAAGTGTTAGTTAATGGCGTTTGGGAAAACCTTGTTCAAGGACTTAAAGCAACGTCAACACTTGACCCACAGGAAGATACAGTAATTGCTGAATTTGATACACCTAAGAATATTTCTGGCGTTAAGTTTATCTTTACAGAGGTAACAGGCGGTAATGCGCTTCTTACAGAAATGGGTGCTGAAATCAATCCTGAATATAAGGTTTGGGATGAAGAAAGACAAGATTACGTAGATGCTAATAAGTGCGTATTCTTAAGAGACTACATGACAGCAAACAGAAAGCAATCAACAGCTATCGGCAATCTTGCTATATATGGTTCTGCATATGCTTCGTCAGTTATGTCATACGCTAATATCGCATCAGTTGACTACATCAATGATGGTGGTATTGCAAGAAATGAAGACTTCTCATGGTTTGCTGAAACCTTTGAAAAGGGCGCATATTGCGGTGTTATTCTAAAAGAAGCTTATAATGTTGATAAAGTTATTTTATACTTTAACGACCCAGTTACAGGCGATGTATCCGGTACAAACGTAATGGAAGTTGATGTTCAAGTTAAGAACGCAAACGGCGAGTTTATAACAGTTAAATCCGGTGTTACTTCTTATGACCAAACCAAACGTGAGTACGTAGTATCAGTTCAATTTGATGCTCCTGTATTAACAGACGATGTTCGTATCGTTTACCAATCTAACGGTATGGTATTCCCATACATCAAGGAGCTTGAGGTTTACAGCAGCGAGTTCTTCTACGGTGCATACTTAGGATACCAAATTGGTCAAAGAACAAACGGCGGTAAAGCACCAAACGTACTTGAAGATTTTGCAAAGAAGTCTCCAATTCCACGTTCAAACTACCTTGATAAGATTTCACCTATTCAATACTTTGAAATTCCAAGCACATCAATGCTTCGTGCAACTCAGCTTGATAAGCTTGCTCCAATTCAATATTTCAGAATTGCAAAGCAATATGATATCAATGTTTTAGCTTGGATCTAATTCTAAAATAAATGCGTAGCTAATCGGCTACGCATTTTTTAGTTCATTAAAAATTCATGAAACGTTCATATATTTCTAACATTTTTCCTCTATAATAAAAACAGAAAGATAATATTATAAAGGAGGATTATTATGAAAAAGATACTTTTATTGTTAGCACTTGCAATTTTATTCACACTTTTAATCTCATGTACAGACAAAACCGAATACAATTCACAAATAAACGACAGTAATACATCCTCGGAGCTGCTTTCGAATAACGAGAAAGAAATAGAAGATGCTTTACAACAAAGCGAGAAGGAATATAATGAAAAAGTAAGCGATGAGTTGAAAAATCAACTTAAAAATATATCTGACGAGGACTACATAAGTATTACAGTAAATTTAAAAACGCCAAATCACGGCTCGCCATACGATGTAAGTGAAGGTTATATTAAAACACAAGCAACCAATAGAACAGTTATTTTTGAAAGAAATTTAAAAATTTTAAACGAAAATGAGGATGTTCCATTGACCTTCAAGGATTTAACAGGAAAGCAATTTATGGAAGCCAGCCAAATAACAGATGATATTTATAGCGAGCAGGAATTTGAAAGTATGATAGAATCATATAATTCGGTGGAAGAAATATATGAAATGTATGAGAGTATGAAAAACATGCATCTTTACAGACAAAATGTTAAGGAAATAAATCAAGCAAGAAATAAAGAATTCATCAATATGCTTGATACGGAGCAATGCAAAAATATCTATGATGAATCATGGTTAACAAATGTAACGCTCGAATGTAAAAAATCTTACATCCTTGAAATACAGGAAATTTCAATAGTAACATCTATTCGATATAATGATCCAAATAAGATTTTTGTGCCGGACACAATAGAATGAAATAAAAAATCTTCCGTTTTCACGGAAGATTTTTTGCTAATATTCGAATTTAACTGTTTGATTTAACTCTGCTGACTTAAATGCATGCTCCATAATTTTCATATCAAGGCGCATTTGCTCATGAGTTACTAATTGAGTAGCTTCGCCATCAATAGTTTTTACAATGTTGCGGTAATAGTCATGAACATCGCTTTTTGGAATGTCAACCTCATACGTGTCCATTGTTATGCTATCCCTTGGAGCCATAGTTTTAGTAAGACCTGCCGCAGTTTGCACGGGAATTACCTCGCTCTCATGCCAATGCTTGCACTTTGCGATTTTGCCCTTCTTTTGCCAATCCTCGATTATCATAGTGCCATGCTCGCTCTTCATATAGAATCTAGGCAGAGCAATGAAGTTGTATGTACCAACCTCAACGAAAGCAACAGCGCCACTCTTAAATGTGATTGTAAGATAGAAGCCGTCATCAACTTCTTTGTTAGTGATATTAGTAATTGTACAGTTGATAGTATCAATTATGTCATCCTTATAAACAAGCATGAGCTGGTCAATTAAGTGAATACCCCAGTCAAGAATCATACCACCGCCTTGAGCCTTAGTACCTCTCCAGTCAGAAGGGATACCGCGAGAGCCATGAATTCTTGATTCAATGCGAAGTGGCTTTCCAATCTCTCCGCTATCACAAACCTTTTGAATTGCTAAATAGTCAACATCCCATCTTCTGTTTTGATGAACTGTGAATAGCTTTCCGTTTTTGTTTGCGCATTCAATCATCTCGTTTAAATCAGATGAAGAAAGAGCAACAGGCTTTTCGCAAATTACGTTCTTGCCTGCATTAAGACATGCTAAAACAACCTCTAAATGCACGTCGTTAGGAATAGCAATAGTAATAAGCTCAACGCTCTTATCATTTAATAATTCATCAAGTGAGCCGTATGCATATATGCCGCGGCTGCTTGCTAAATCTCTTTTCTTTATATCAATATCCCAAATACCGCAAAGGTCAAGCACATCACTCTTTAAAGCGTGATTAACGTGCCAAGAGCCCATTCCGCCGTATCCGATAACTGCAAATTTCTTTTTCATAAAAAACCTCATTTTGCCATTAGCTTAACGTATTATAATATATAATATATACATATAACATTATAACAGTTATTTAAAAAAAGTCAATACAAAAACATAAAAAACAATATGAAATCAAAAACAAAATACACACTCGGTAAGAGTGTGTATTTATATTTATTAGTGAACGATGCACTTTTGAGTATCCTTATCAAAGATATGGATTCTTGAAACCTCAACAGCAACCTTAATCTTGTCGCCGGCTCTAGCTTGTGAACGAGAAGAAACTCTTGCAGTAGCAGCTTGCTCGCCAACAGAGAGGTAAAGGTAAATTTCAGCACCCATAAGCTCAGTAACGTCAACATCAACATCAATTACATTGTCCTTCATTGAGTTAAGGAAGATTTCCTCGTCATGAATACATTCAGGACGAATACCGATAATAACCTCTTTACCCATGTAGTATCTAAGAGCAGGATCATTACCCTTATCCTCTGGAAGCTTAAGTGAGTGGCCCTCAAATTCAACATAAACACCATCAGCCTTCTTGTCAAGCTTAGCGTTGATGAAGTTCATTTGTGGTGTACCGATAAATCCGGCAACGAACATGTTAGTTGGCTTATCGTAAAGATTTTGTGGAGTATCAACCTGTTGGATAAGACCGTCCTTCATAACTACGATACGTGTAGCCATTGTCATAGCCTCAACCTGGTCGTGGGTTACATATACGAATGTTGTACCAACCTTTTGGTGAATCTTTGTAAGCTCAGTTCTCATTGTTGCACGGAGCTTAGCGTCAAGGTTTGAAAGTGGTTCGTCAAGTAAGAATACCTTAGGATTTCTAACGATAGCACGGCCTAAAGCAACACGCTGTTTCTGACCACCTGACATAGCCTTTGGCTTTCTGTCAAGTAATTGAGTGATACCGAGGATTTCAGCAGCCTCTTCAACTCTACGCTTAATTTCTTCCTTTGGTGTCTTTCTTAATTTAAGACCGAACGCCATGTTTTCATATACTGTCATATGTGGATAAAGAGCATAGTTTTGGAAAACCATCGCAATATCTCTATCCTTAGGAGCGATATCGTTCATAAGCTTATCACCTATGTAAAGCTCTCCTTCTGTGATTTCTTCAAGACCTGCGATCATACGAAGAGTAGTTGACTTACCGCATCCTGAAGGACCAACGAAAATGATAAATTCCTTATCCTTGATTTCAAGACAGAAGTCTGATACGGCTGTAACGCCGCCTGGATATTTCTTGTAGATGTGCTTAAGTGATAAACCTGCCATTTTAAAATCTCCTTGCCTTTAGGCGTAAAATTAAGGCTCTAAAACAAGCCTAACTGTGTTTTTATATGTAATTTAGACATACTTTTATACGATAATATTATAACAGATAACTGTAAAAAAATAAATAGTTTTTTTGCACAAACTTTATATAGCTATTTTGTATATTTTGCACAAAAACGCGCTATGCTTTTTTACACTCGCCCCGTTTTTTGTTTAATTTGACAATAATGCAAATCACCTCAAAAATGAGGCAATTTGCATTATAAATCAAAACACTCGTAAACATATTTTAAATAGTGTCATTAAATACACTTGACATCACGCAAAAGCTCTGCTATACTGAGTGTACAGGTTCGTCATACCCTCGGGCAACACTATTTTAGTGCCCCAAAGGTTAGGCGAGCCTATTTTTTATATTCATAGAACTGATTAAAGTTTCATTGTAAGACCGATTCGCTTCTTATTTACATCAACACTCTTAATCTTAACAGTTACGATATCGCCAACGCTAAGCGCCTCAGATGGATGCTTAATGTACTTTTCGGAAATTTCAGATACGTGAACAAGACCGTCTTGATGCACGCCAATATCGACAAACGCACCAAAGTCAATAACATTTCTAACAGTGCCTGTCATAATCATGCCTTCCTTTAAATCTTCCATACCAAGAACATCATCACGGAGAATAGGAAGTGGTAAAGAATCACGAACATCACGACCGGGCTTTTCAAGCTCTCCGATAATATCAAGCAATGTTGGCTCGCCAATTTCAAGCTCCTCGCTGAGCTTCTTTGTGCCGTATCTTGTACACTTAGCTCTAATATCGCCAAGACCGCTGCCAACGCTTTCAAGAGTGTAATCAAACTTAGCAAGTAATGCTTTTGTAGCATCGTATGCTTCAGGGTGTACGCCTGTGTTATCAAGAATTTCCTTTGAGTCGGGAACTCTTAAGAAGCCTGCACATTGTTGATATGCCTTAGCACCAATCTTTGGCACCTTAAGAAGCTGACTTCTCTTGGTAAATTCGCCATTTTCCTCGCGGTATTTTACAATATTCTTTGCAGAAGCTGTATTGATACCTGAAATGTAAGAGAGAAGTGAATATGAAGCCGTATTTATATCAACGCCAATACGGTTAACGCAATCCTCAACAACGCCACCAAGAGCCTCATCAAGTCTTGCAGGTTTCATATCGTGCTGATATTGACCAACACCAATAGACTTAGGGTCAATCTTAACAAGCTCAGCAAGTGGGTCCTGTAAGCGTCTTGCAATAGATACAGCGGAACGCTGTGTTACATCAAAGTCTGGGAATTCCTCTGCGCCAAGCTTAGAAGCAGAATAAACTGAAGCACCTGCTTCACTTACCATAATATACTTTCTGTCGCCGTCAATTTCCTTAAGCGTATTAGCAATAAAGATTTCACTTTCCTTAGAAGCAGTACCGTTGCCGATAGCAACAACGTCAACGCCGTATTTCTTAATAAGCTTAGTAACGATTTTCTTTGAGCCCTCAATGTCTTCCTTTGGCTTTGTAGGATAAATAACCGCTGTGTCAATAACCTTACCCGTCTTATCTACAACTGCAAGCTTACATCCTGTTCTGTAGCCTGGGTCATAACCAAGAACAGTTTTACCCTTAAGTGGCGCACCCATTAAAAGGTTCTTTAAGTTATCAGAGAATAGCTTAATAGCGCCCTCAGAAGCATTGTCAAATAACTCAGTACGAATTTCTCTTTCAATAGAAGGAGCAATAAGTCTGTCATAGCCGTCAACGATAGCAGCCGCAATATATTCCTTTGCGGGGCTTGATGAATTAGTAATTATATGTGAAAATAGATAATTTAAAATGATTTCGCTTTCAATTTGAACATCAACCTTTAAGAATTCTTCCTTTTCGCCTCTGTTAATAGCAAGAACACGGTGTCCCGGAATTTTCTTGATGCTTTCATTATAATCATAGTATGACGCGTAAACTGAATCTTCTTCCTTGTTTTGCTTAGAAACAATCATACCGTGATCAAATGTTAATTTTCTTATAGCCTTTCTAAAATCAGCATTATCTGAAATGTCCTCAGCGATAATATCCTTAGCGCCGTTAATTGCATCCTCAGCAGTTGCAACAACCAATTTCTTGTCAAGGTCATCACTTACGTTGATGTAATCCTCAGCAATAACCATAAGCTCCTTCTCGTAAGCGTCTCTTTGCTCCATAATAAGCTGAGCAAGTGGCTCAAGACCCTTCTTTCTTGCAAGAGAAGCTCTGGTTTCTCTCTTAGGCTTGTAAGGTCTATATATATCCTCAACCTCAGTTAAAATAGTAGCATTCTTAAGCGCTTCCTCAATTTCAGGAGTTAATTTACCTTGACCGTCAATAAGCGCGCGAACCTCTTCCTTTCTTGCTTCAAGGTTGCGAAGATACTTAAGTCTTTCATCAAGTGTACGAAGTACAGTATCGTCAAGTGAGCCTGTAACCTCTTTTCTGTAACGCGCAATGAAAGGAATTGTATTACCCTCATCAATAAGGGCAACAGTAGCTTCAACCTGTCCTACCTTTAAATTTAATTCTTTAGCAAGTTCATTAATAATATCCATTTTCTTTTTCTCCGTTTTTGCAAAAATTTTGTTTCAATTTAATTATGTTTTAAAATCGTAAATTACTTTTCTAAGTAATCCTTTACGAAATATGTGTGAGTGTGTGCGTTATTTCCAAATTTATCACGAATTGTAACTCTAAAGTAAACATCGCCCTCTCTTAAATCAAACACCGCACTTGTAATAGTCTCATTTTCGGGAGCGGTTATATGTCTGTCATTTCTGCCATAGCCGTTAATTACAATGTTTTCAACAGGCGTGCATTCAATGTGAATTTTGTTATCCTCAACATATAAGGACTTAAATTGAGGCGGATTATCTCTACCGCTTGCACAGTAAATATGTCCCTTTTCCATAGCCTCAATAATTTTATCATACTTTAATTCCGAAGCACCGATAAATGTTGAACCACCAAAGGATTCTCTTACGCTGTCTCCGTGATTGTGATTATCATCACCCATTGTGCAAACAAGATTGAACATACCGTTTCTTACCATATCATCATATATGTAAGGACAGTATTCGCTTCCTGTTTCAAGCTCAGTTGCATAGTTGAGAATTTCAAGTCCCCAAAGACCTTCCATGTTGATATAGTCCTCACGCTCATTTAAAGACCAATAGGGATGGTTTAATTGCACCAAAAATCCTGCATCATTGCAACGCTTAATAATTTCATTTATTCCTTCCTTAGAATATTCACGGAAGTACCCATCGCATTTTGTGTCAGGATAACGGTTTTTTAATATCCATTGCTGCTCAACAGCAGTTGCAGGCATAAATGTGTTATGCTGCTCCTTAGCAAATATGTTCAAATGCACGCATTTTTTTCTCTGCCATTCGCCCGTTTCTGTGTCAAAAATTTTTGGAAATTTAGGCGTCGCTTCATTTACCGCATATTCACAGCTTGTAAGTGCCAAAAATCCCTCATCATTTAAATCGGAATGATCTAAAAGCACATCATGGTCAGTATAAGCAACTATTGAGTAACCGTGATTTTTATACACTTCCTTTACCTTTTCGGGAGTGTAAGCGCCATCTGAATGAACCGTATGACAGTGAAAATTGGCTCTATACCAATTTACGCCATCGGGTAATAAGTATTTTTTCATTTTAATCTCCTTGATTTATTTGCTTAGCTTAAAAAATCATCAACCTTGTAGTAATGTGTATGAGCATTATTGCCGTATTTATCTCTTACAGTAACACGGAACATAATATCTTGCTTGTCAAGCTTAAATTCCGCATGTGTAAACTCATAATCCTCTGTAATATAAGGACGGAAGTTTCTGCCTAAGCCTGTTACAATTACATCAGTAGCAGGTGAGCAATCAACCTTAATTATATTATCCTCAACATAAAGAGCATTAATCTTAGGTGGATTTTTACCGCTTGCACAGTAAAATTCTCCCTTTTCAAGTGCATTCATAATTTGATCGTACTTTAATTCTTTAGCGCCAATAATAGTAGAGCCACCAAATGAATGGTCAAGACTGCCACCACGGTTGTGGTTATCATCGCCCATATTGCAGAATAAATTGAAGTTACCCTGTCTTACCATATGGTCATAAATATAAGGACAGTATTCAGCACCGGTTGACCTTTCAGTTGCATAGTTTAAAATTTCAAGGGACCAAAGCCCTTTAAAATTAAGGTAATCATCCATATCGTTAAGAGACCAGTTTGGATGGTTTAATGAAACTAAAAATCCGTTTTCATTAAGCCTTCTTATCATTTCGTTTATACCTTCAATTGTATATTCTCTGTGATAATTATCGCATTCTATCTCGCCAATGTCTCTGCCTTGCGCTCTCCACCACATATCAAAAAGAGTGTTGTCTGTTGCGGGGTGGAATGTATTATGCGGATTTTTAGAGTAAACACCTAAGTGAACTACCTTTCTTGCACACCAATCATTATCCCCGACACTATTCGGTAAATCAAATGATGGAGCAGTATCATCAACAGAAAACTCGCTTGAAGTAATCGCTAAAAAGTCATCATCATTTAAATAAGAATGATCCCTTATAAGCTCATGATCAGAATATGCTACAATAGAGTAGCCCATTTCCTTGTATTTTTCCTTAATTTCTTTTGGAGAAAAATAACCATCGGAAATTGTTGTATGGCAGTGCATATTTGCTCTATACCAATTAAGCTCAGGTGAAATAATATATTTTTTCATTTAGCTTATAAAATCATCAACCTTGTAGTAATGTGTGTGAGCGTTGTTGCCGTATTTATCTCTTACAGTAACACGGAACATAATATCCTGCTTATCAATCTTGAATTCAGCATGAGTAACCTCTTTTCCGTCAGTGTTGTAAGGACGGAAATTTCTGCCTAAGCCTGTTACAATTACATCAACGGCAGGAGAACAGTCAACCTTAATTACGTTATCCTCAACATAAAGAGCATTAATCTTAGGTGGGTTTTTACCGCTTGCACAGTAGAATTCACCATTTTCAAGCGCACTCATAATTTGCTCGTACTTTAACTCCTTAGCTCCGATAATTGTAGAGCCACCAAATGAATGGTCAAGACTGCCACCACGGTTGTGGTTATCATCGCCCATATTGCAGAATAAATTAAGGTTACCGCCTCTTACCATGTGATCGTAAATGTAAGGACAGTATTCAGCACCTGTTAATCTTTCAGTTGCATAGTTTAAAATTTCAAGGGACCAAAGTCCTTTAATGTTAAGGTAATCATCCATATCGTTAAGGGACCAGTTTGGATGGTTTAATGAAACTAAAAATCCGTTATCGTTAAGTCTTTTTATTGTTTCATTTATGCTTTCAAGGGTATATACACGCTCATATCCATCAACGGCTATGCCATTCATATCCTTGCCTTGGCTCTTCCACCAGTTAAATGTACCCTCGCCTGTTGCGGGATGGAAAGTATTATTAGGGTCCTTAGAATAAACACCAAAATGAAGAACCTTCTTTGAACGCCAGCCTTCCATGTATTTTCCTTCTGGAATATCAAAGCATGGCTTGTTATCGTTTATGGAAAATTCACTTGATGTAATTGCTAAGAACTCATCATCGGTTAAATCGTTGTGTGTACGAATAATCTCGTGGTCCGTATAAGCCACAATAGAATATCCCATTTCCTTGTAATGCTTTTTAATTTCCTCAGGGGAATAGTGTCCATCGGAAACAGTTGTGTGGCAGTGCATGTTCGCTCTGTACCAATTAAGCTCAGGTGAAATAATGTACTTTTTCATTATTTATTTATCTCCTCATAAAAATCTTTCACATTATAATAATTAGTATGAGCATTGTTGCCATACTTATCTCTTACAGTAATACGGAAGAACACATCCTCAGGCCTTAATCTAAACTCAGCATGAGTAATATCCTCTCCGCTTACATGTCTAAATCTTCTGGAGTACCCCGTTATGAAAACATCGGTAGCAGAAGAGCAGTCAACCTTAATTATATTGTCCTCAACATAAAGAGCTTTAATCTGAGGCGGATTTTTACCGCTTGCACAGTAAAAATTACCCTTTTCCATACATTCAATAATGTTATCGTATGTTAGCTCGGTCGCGCCAAAAAATGTAGAGCCGCCAAAGCATAATTCCGTTTCGCCACCGCTGTTGTGATTGTCATCTCCCATAGTGCATTTTAAATTATACATGCCGTTTCGTACCATATCGTCATATATGTAAGGACAGTATTCAGCACCTGTTAATCTTTCATTTGCATAGTTGAAAATTTCAACTGACCAAAGCCCCTTTAAATTTATGTAATCATCATGCTCATTAAGAGACCAGTTTGGATGATTTAACTGAACGAAAAAGCCCGCCTTATTAAGTCGCCTAATTGCTTCATTGATGCTTTCGGCTGAAAAGCTTCTGTGATACCCATCGCATTTTCCTGTGTTTCTCCATTTACCTCTTTGTGGCCATAATGAATATTCATCAGCTGCCACTTGAAATTCATTGTGTTGGTCCTTAGAATAAACACAAAGGTGCATTACCTTACTTCTGCGCCAATCATCATCTATCTTTGTTTGCTCATCCTCAAATTCGCCGTTATATAGCTTGGGATAATAAGTGCCATCAGCATATACGGTATATTCACTTGAAGTAATAGCTAAAAAGCTATCATCATTTAAATATGAATGGTCAAGCAAAATATCATGGTCGGTAAAAGCCACAATAGAATATCCCATTTCCTTATACACCTTTTTAATTTTATCAGGCGTAAAGCTGCCATCAGATATGTTTGAATGGCAGTGCATGTTTGCTCTGTACCAATTCACATTGCTTGGTAAAATATATTTTTTCATCTTTTATCCTTTATTGCCACCGTTTATAAACAGTGCTTCCTCATCTGCGGTTAAATATCGCCATTCTCCACGCGCTAAGGAGCTATCAAGCTTAATACCGCCAAATGTTATTCTTTCAAGATATGTTATCTTATTATCAACCGCCTCAAGCATACGCTTAATTTGATGATATTTTCCCTCAGTAAGCGTAATTTCTCCGCTTGTCTCATTATACATTGAAATTTTACATGGCTTAGTTAAATATCCGCCAATGTCAACGCCCTTTTCAAGGGCTTGCACATTTTCGTAAGTGAGAGGGAGCTTACACTCAAATTTATATATCTTGTCCACATGGTGCTTGGGAGAAAGACATTTATGTGCGCTATCCCCATCGTTAGTTAAAATAACTAAACCCAAGGTGTTTTTGTCAAGCCTTCCACAAGGGAATAAATTTAGCCTTCTTTCCTCATCAGGCAACAAATCAAGGACGGTTTTTTCTCTGTCATCATCAGTTGCGCTAACATATCCCTCAGGCTTATTTAACATAATGTAAGCGTATTTTTTATAATTTACAGTAACGCCATTTACACATATAATATCCTTGCTTTCATCAATATGTATATCTGCTTTTTTTACAATAACGCCGTTTACCGTAATTTTACCGCATCGTGCAAGCCTGCCGCTTTCGCTTCGCGAGGCCTTTCCCATGTTAGATAAAAATTTATCAAGACGCATACAAAAATCACCTACCAATTCACGGTATATTATACCATACTTTTTATATAAAGTAAATAATATTTTATTATTTTATAGGCTATTTTTTACCCTTATCACAATTTAATATTTTTTTAATAAATATGTTGATTTTGCAACAAAAATAATGTATAATAGATACGAAAAAATTTTAATTCGAGGAGAATACATATGATTTATTCAAAAGAAGTAGAACACATGTGTACAGTTGCCAAGGGACCTAAGCACGGTCCAGCTCCAATTCCTGAAGAAGGCAAATGGGTAATGGCAAAGCAAATCACAGACATCTCAGGCTACACACACGGTATCGGTTGGTGTGCACCACAACAAGGCGCTTGTAAGCTTTCACTTAACGTAAAAGACGGTATCATCGAGGAAGCTCTCGTTGAAACTATCGGTTGCTCAGGTATGACTCACTCTGCAGCTATGGCAGCAGAAATCCTTCCTGGCAAGACATTACTTGAAGCTCTCAACACAGACTTAGTTTGCGACGCTATCAACACAGCTATGCGTGAGCTCTTCCTCCAAATCGTTTACGGTAGAACACAATCTGCTTTCTCTGAGGGCGGTCTTGTTATCGGCGCAGGTATGGAAGACTTAGGTAAGGGTGCTCGTTCAATGGTAGGTACAATGTACGGTACTAATGCAAAGGGCGTTCGTTACCTTGAAATGACAGAGGGCTACTGCACAAGAATGGCTCTTGACGAAAACGACCAAGTTATCGGTTACGAATTCGTATCTCTCGGCAAAATGACAGACTTCATCAAGAAGGGCATGGAGCCAAACGAGGCTTACAAGAAGTCAATGGGTACATACGGCAGATTTAACGATGCAGTTCGTTACATCGACCCAAGAGAAGAGTAAGGAGGACTGAAAAGATGGCATTATTTGAAGGATATGAGAGAAGAATTGATAAAATCAATGCAGTTCTCGCTGAATATGGTATTAAGTCCGTTGAAGAGTGTAAGGAAATCACTCTTGCAAAGGGCATCGACTGTGACAAAATCGTAAGAGAAACACAGCCAATTTGTTTTGAAAACGCAGTTTGGGCTTACACAGTAGGCGCAGCTATCGCTATTAAGAAGGGTTGCACAAAGGCTGCTGACGCTGCTGCTGCAATCGGTATCGGTCTCCAAGCATTCTGTATCCCTGGCTCAGTTGCAGAGAACAGAAAGGTTGGTTTAGGCCACGGTAACCTCGGTAAGATGCTTCTTTCTGAGGAAACAGAGTGCTTCTGCTTCTTAGCAGGTCACGAATCCTTCGCTGCTGCTGAGGGCGCTATTAAAATCGCTCTTAACGCAAACAAGGTAAGAGTTAAGCCATTAAGAGTTATTCTTAACGGTCTTGGCAAGGATGCAGCTATGATTATTTCAAGAATCAACGGCTTTACATTTGTTGAAACAGAATTTGACAACGCTACTGAAGAGGTTAAGGTTGTATCTGAAACTCCATACTCAAAGGGTCCAAGAGCAGACGTTAAGTGCTACGGCTCTGACAGCGTTCCAGAAGGCGTTGCTATCATGAGACTTGAAAACGTTGGCGTATCTATCACAGGTAACTCAACAAACCCAACAAGATTCCAACACCCAGTTGCAGGCACATACAAGAAGTGGTGTAACGAAAACGGTGTAAACTACTTCTCAGTTGCTTCAGGCGGCGGTACAGGTAGAACACTTCACCCAGATAACATGGCTGCAGGTCCTGCTTCCTACGGTATGACTGACACAATGGGACGTATGCACGGCGACGCTCAATTCGCTGGCTCATCCTCAGTTCCAGCTCACGTAGAAATGATGGGTCTTATAGGCGCTGGTAACAACCCAATGGTTGGTATGACTGTTGCAGTTGCAGTTGCTGTTGAAGAATCAAACAAATAATTTATATAGCAAAAAAACAGACACAAGGTTGACCTTGTGTCTGTTTTTTTGCTTTTGATACATTATATAGCTTTGATTTTATGAGTCCTCTAAAATGATTTCTCTTGGTATGTAAAAAAAGTATGTATCGGGGTCATTTTCAAAATAAATTGTTGAATAATATTCAATGTTTTCAGTATGGAAATTATATTTCACTATAAAATAATAAGACGGATAACCTAAAAAGCCAACTGATTGATAGCACAAAATATAAATATCATCTCCGATAACATCAACATCGCTTGGTGTTCCACCTAAATTTATGTTGCTCTCAGGGAGTTTACATATAATTTTGCCTTCCTCACAATTTTTTAAGACTTTTGTAGAAAACTTTTTTATTGTATTTGTTTTTGTGTTTTTTATTTCCATTTTAAGGCTACCAGAGAGTGGAAAATCAGGACAACTAAATTCGTAATCTCCGCATTTAAAGATTTCTCTATGTTCTATTAAATCTATATTGTCGGTATTACTTTGTGAAATTTTTTGAGTTGTCATATCATATAGTGTGAACATTTGTTTAAATTCTTCTGTTGATGGATCATTAGTGCGAAAATAAAAGGAATTATTATAAAATGATGCATAAATCAAATCTGATGGAAGGGCTACTTCTACACACAAAGAAATGTCTAAACTTTTATAATCAAGGCTTACTATATAAGCGACTGTCCTGTCTTCATTGGTGGCATATCCGTAGGCGCATGTGTCTGTAGAAGTTAAAAATTTACACCAATAACCGTTATATTTTAACTCTGAATTAGGAATAACAAGCTTTCCTAAGTGAAATTCATCAGGTGTTTGTAAAATGTAATTGTAGTTGTATTCAAAACCATTAAAAGCATTTATGATTTCTTGTTGTTCCTTATCATTAGTACAAGAAATTAAAGAAATGCAGATTAAAACTATAATAAGAATGCAAAATAGTTTTAAGTGTTTATGCATGTTTGTCTTTCTCCTTGTGAAATTAAAATGATTATCATTGAATGCATTATAAGTATAGCATATTAAACTTATAAAGTCAAGCAACCGCAGGTTTACATTTGTTAACCATAGGTTGCTTTTGGCGAAAAACAATTTGAAAAAATCAACAAATTGTGTTATAATAGTTATATCAAACGAAAGGAGCAAATTTTATGAAAAAGCTTTTAATCTTAACCTTACTTATGCTTATCGCATTATTTTGCTCTTGCACCGACACTACCATAGATACCAATACCGATAGCACCGAAAATAGTGAGCCTATTATCCCTGCCACAATAGATATTTTAAAAATAGGAAAAGCAGACTGCATAGTAATCAACACAGGCTCAAAAATCGTAATGATTGACACAGGTGAGGCTGAAAATCTTACAGATATAGAGAACTACATGACCTATAATAGCTATAAAAAAATTGACACTCTCATTCTCACTCACTACGATAAGGACCATATAGGCTGTGCAAGTGAAATGATTTCAAAATACAATGTTACAACTGTAATTGAAAACCAAAGCAAAACTCCAACCGCTGAATATTTGAAATATCATAGCACCATGGCGGAAAAGGGGATAACACCGCTAAAGCTTACTGAAAATTACAAATTTACCTACGACAGCTGTGAATTTGAAATTGATATTCCAAAGCAAACTAAATATTCGGAAAACAGAGATAACAACCTATCCCTCATTGTTTCCATGAAATGCGGAGAAAAAAATTTTCTGTTTTGCGCAGATGCGGCTGAGCTTAGACTTGATGAAATAATAAGCCAAAATCAAACGGACTATGATTTTATTAAATCCCCTTACCACGGTAATTATATAGAAAACTACGAGGAATTTATAAATTCCGTAAAGCCCGAATATGTAGCAATTACCGACTCTAAGAAGAACACAGCATCTATTGACATGCTTGCAATACTTTACAACAAAAATATAGAGGTTTACGAAACACGCTACGGCGAAATCAATGTATCCACCGACGGAAAACAAATCACAATAACACAAAAATAGCAAGTTAAAATAACTTGCTATTTTTTAATTCGATCAAATAATTCTCGGGTCTGTGTGCGTCAATTTTATTATATTTCCCTTTCTTACCAATCTCAAATAATTTGCCGGCGTGAAAATATCCCAAAAATTTCGGTGGTAAATGAGTAATCAAATCATCAATGTTTCTAATTAGCATAAAATTCCGCCATCTGTGTGTGATTCTCTTTGCATTTTTGCCCCAAAGTACTCTTGGACCGCCAAATCCGTACCCTTCTAAACTATCACGCAAATCAGCCCTATGATACCAAGCGTATTCATAACAAAACACCGCAATTCCAGCCCCGTGAGAAAAACCTGAAATTACGATTTTATCCACACTTGTGTCCATAATTTCGCTTTGCAAGTATGGTTTAATGCTTTCCCAAACTCTTAAAAAACCTCTATGGCACCGAAATGATATATCCCCCTTGCGTTTTTTAAACTTAATTGGAAAATCTAAATTGTTTTTCCAGTCCTCTTTGCCATTTGAACTTTCTAAAAATATAAAAAGCGTATTGCCATAACGCATAGTTGCATAATCACCTGAATTTTCAACATGTGTATAACAAATATTTAAAGTCTTTTGAAATAACCAATATAAATCCATACTACATTATATTCATAAAACAAAAAAGCACCTTATCATTTTACCGATAAGGTGCTTTTTTTAGTTAATTGTATTGGCTCTTTCTTTATAAATTTCATCAATTCTTTGACGGAGAAGTGCGTTCCCTTCTTTTTCTAAATTTCCGTCATCATCTAAAACTTTTTTAGCACATTCAAATGCACCCATTGCAAGCTCATTGTCCTTGCATTTGTTAGCAATATCAAAACCGCTGTCTCCTGATTGCCTAATTGAATTACCCTGTGAAAAGAAATCGCCAGGACCCCTCATTTGCAAGTCTCTTTCTGCAATAGAGAAGCCATCGTAAATAGTGCGCATAATCTGCAATCGTTCCTTAGCCTTTTCCCCCGAAGCGTTGGAAACAAGAACGCAATATGATTTATCCTTGCCTCTGCCAACACGACCTCTTAGCTGATGTAATTGAGAAAGACCAAATCTTTCAGCATTTTCGACAATCATAAGCGTAGCGTTTGGCACATTTACACCAACCTCAATTACAGTTGTTGAAACAAGAACATTGATTACATTGTTGGCATATGCCATCATAATAGCATCCTTTTCCTTGGCTTTCATTTTACCGTGTATAAATTCAATGCATAAATCAGGGAAAACATTCTTTAATTCCTCAGTAAAATCAACCGCCGCCTTTAAAGGTGGATTATCATTTTCAAGAGCTAATTCAAAAGGATTATAGTCATAAACATTGTCAATGTCATCCTTCCTTTCTTCAACGGATGGACAAACAATATACACTTGATTTCCGTTAGATACATGCTTCCTTATAAATGCATTAAGTCTATCTCTGTATCCCTCATCAACTACAAATGTGTCAACTCTTTGCCTACCTGGAGGCATTTCATCAATAAGAGATATATCAAGGTCGCCGTACATCATAAATGAAAGCGTTCTCGGAATAGGTGTTGCACTCATTACAAGAGTATGCACACCCTCACTCTTATCACTAAGTAAAGCCCTCTGCATAGCGCCAAATCTGTGCTGCTCATCGGTAATAGCAAGACCTAAATTTTTGAATTCAACGCCTGACTGTATAAGTGCATGCGTGCCAATAACAAATTGTATTTCGCCGCTTTTTAAGCCACCAAGTGTCGCTCTTTTATCCTTTGCACCTGTTGAGCCGGTAAGCAAAGCACACTTAATACCAAGCTTTTCAAAATCATCTTTTAGCCCCTCATAATGCTGAAAAGCTAATATTTCAGTAGGACACATTAGAGCGCATTGAAAACCATTTTTGCAAGCAATGTATGCAGCCGCCTCAGCGCATAGCGTTTTACCACTACCAACATCTCCAACCACAATTCTTGACATAGGCTTTATAGCCCCCAAAATAGCGTTTTGTGGACACATATCGGCACAAATTTCATTTATTGCGCGTTTTTGCGCATTTGTTGGCTCATATTCAAGTAAATCAAATAATGGACTAACATCATTATGCTTCATGATAGGAGCATTAGTCTTTAATACGCTTTTCTTCATTGATGATACCGCTACTGCAAATGTAAATAGCTCATCAAAGGTCAATCTTTTAATTGCTCTGTCAAGAGCGTCCTCGCTATCTGGAAAATGTATGTTTCTTAAAGCGTAGGGAAGTGTGCATAATCCCATACTATTTCTTATAGACTCAGGCAAATAGTCCGTCATCATTAGAGGAACATTGGCAATAATTTCTCGAATAAGCTTTGATAAATATTTCTGATTTACACCTGAAAAAAGTGGATATACAGACACAAGTGGCGCTAAATGCTTGTCAGGGATTACCGCATCATAAGATGGAGAGCTTAAATTAAGCGTGCGCTTTTCCTTAGTAACCTTACCCCAAAATCTAAATGTCGCGCCAATGTGAAAAACATCCTTTAAGTAATTTTGATTAAAGTATGTTATATTAACACTTCCTGTTTCATCAAAAGCTTTAAATTTTAAAAGGTTTAACCCTCTGCCACGGTTAAGACCAACGCTCTTAGGCTCAGAGCCCACAGTTAAAATATATGAGTGGTATTCATCGTAAAATTCCTCTTGATTAAGTGATTTTACATCCCCTCTGTTTTGATAAGCCCTTGGTAAATAATAGAGCAAATCCTTGACGGTGTGTAGATTATTCTTGGTAAAATGCTTAAAATGCTTATCTCCAACACCGTTTAAATTTATTAAAGGAGTATCAAGCCTCATCCTAATTTCCTTTCATAATTTGAACTAAGTTATATGGTAATTATAGCACAACAAAACAAAGAATAAAAGTCCCCCAGCAAAAAACTGAGAGACTTTTTTGTAATTAAATTATAAACCTAAAACGGCTGCACCAACAATACCTGCATCATTGCCCATTTCAGCAATTTTGATTTCACATTGTGGAGTACCATCTTTTGTATATGTTTCGCCAAATACTGCTTTATTAAGTGGAACAAGTAAGTAATCCTTTTCATTACATACGCCACCACCGATTGAAAGTACATTTGGTTGGAAAATGTTAATTACATTTGCAATACCGCAAGCAAGATAAGAAATAAACTCATCAACAATTTCCTTGCCAACCTCATCGCCCTGCTTCATAGCAGCAAAAGCAACTCTAGCGTTAGCATTATTTAAGTCGCCGTTAAGCATATCATCAATAATAGTCTTGCGACCCTCAGCGCGTGCCTTCAAAACATGCTCCTTAGTCATATTTGTAAGACCTGTTGCTGAGCTATATGTTTCCCAACAGCCCTTTCTTCCACATGAGCATTGCTTCCCGTCCTTTTCAATTACAATATGTCCAAGCTCAGCGCCTGCATGGTTAAAGCCGGAATAAACCTGTCCATCAAGTATAATACCACCGCCAAGGCCTGTGCCAAGAGTAATCATAACAGAATACTTTGCTCCCTTAGCAGCGCCTGCAAGAGCCTCAGCCTTTGCAGCAGCGTTAGCATCATTTTCTATGTAAACCCTTTTAACACCAAGATACTCTTTAAGTAAATCAGCAATAGGGAAGTTTACAAATGGGAGATTGTTTGCATATTCAACAACGCCTGTATCAGAGTTAGCAGTACCAGGAGTTGCAATACCTGCATACTCAATATCATCGATTGTAAGACCACATTCCTCAATAACTTCCTTACAAACGCGAGCCATATCCTGTATAATAAGCTTGCCATCACGGTTAGCCAGTGTTGGCGTGCTCTTTTTCTTAATTATTTTGTAGCTTTCATCAACTACACCAACGGCG
Organism: Eubacteriales bacterium; assembly: GCA_045127235.1. GTDB lineage: Bacteria > Bacillota > Clostridia > Oscillospirales > CAG-272 > RGIG2000. Next base: position 134,524 of record JBGVPY010000022.1, on the reverse strand, counting down.
ATATTAGTACCGCCTAAATCAATACCTAAATAGTACATGAAAATACCATCCTTCCAAAATTTCTCTATCTTAATTATACAAGTCAATATGTTAATTGTCAAGTACGTTTTACCCCATTTTCTACTAAATTTGTGCAAAATTTTATAAATTTCTCAAGTATGGGCACAACGCACAAAAACGCAAGCTCAAAATTGTACAATTTTACCAAATACGAAAAGCCGATATGAACTTGAAAACAATGAATAAATTCAGTAGCTGTGGGTACTCTTGCGCTTATTATTAAAAATAAATCATTTTAGACATGTGTATAAAATCATACATGCATATTTTTTATAAATATATTATTATAGATATTGTTCTTGACATTTTATACCGCCTTGTGCTAAAATATGGTGTACATTTTATGTACGCGTATGCGTATGTACATATATAATTCGCAAATGCCTATGCGAATAAGTAGAAAAAACGGAGGATTTCTTATGAAAAGAAAAGCGACAAAATTATTGGCTACGCTACTTTGTGTAATCATGCTCGTCTCAACCATGATTATACCATTGTCCGCAGCCGGTAATAAGGGTGGTCTTGGCAGTATTGCTGATGTAAGCGAAATACTCAATGCGCTTAGTTATGCAGAATACCGCAAGAACTACTTGACCGCGCCTAAGGGCGAGGGAGAAATCATCATCGATGCATCAGATGATGTTAATTGTCTTGTCAAGGAAGACACAACCGCAGATTATAAGGTTGTTGATTGGCAAGGAAAGGAAAGCGTCCTTTATGTTCCGAGTACAGGCTCGGTAACATGGAAGTTTAATGTGGAAAAAGCAGGTAACTATGTTATCGCAATTGAGTACTGTCAAGCAGATGATGACAAAACTAACTCAATTGAAAGAGTATTCTACATTAACGGCGAGGTTCCGTTCTCAGAGGCTCGTTCAATCGTGCTTTCAAAAATCTGGGAGTACAATTATAAGATTGATGAAAACGGCAATAAGACCTTTGAAACCGACACAAACGGAAACGATATTAGACCTGAGGTTATTCCTTCTCTTGGTTGGACAGAGTATGAATTAGTTGACTCAAAGGGCTATTACACAAATCCATTTGAGTTCAATTTTAAAAATGGCGAAAACACTATCACATTTGAAAGCGTTAGAGAGCCTGTGTATATTAGCAAAATTACACTTCGTCCGCAAAAGGATATAATTTCTTATGATGATTATCTAAAGCTTCATGGTGTAGGCTCAAGCGTTACATCAGCTCCAATTAAAATTGAAGCTGAAGCTCCAAGCAAGGTATCAAATGTTACTATGTACCCTGTAAATGATAGAACATCATCTATCACAACAGGCTTAACAGGCGAGCAGTCTGCACAGGTAACAAAGTACAATACCGCAGGTAAAGAGCAATGGCAAACCGTTGGCGAATGGATGACATATGAAATTGAAGTAGCAGAGGATGGCTACTATTCTATCGTATTAAGATACAAGCAGGACCTTTTAAGTGGTATGTATGTATCTAGAAGAATTTATGTAGATGGCGAGATTCCTTTTGCTGAGGCAACAAATTGCCGTTTCCCGTTCACAAACGATTGGAAAACAGTAAAATTAGGTGATGGCACAACAGAATTCAAGTTCTATTTAACTAAAGGCAAGCATGAAATCAAATTAGAGGCAGTGCTTGGCGAAATGTCATCAATTATCCAACAGGTTAACTCAACACTTGCAAATATCAATAGCTGTTACCTTGAAATTTTAAAGCTAACAGGTAGTGATCCTGATGAAAACCGTACATATCACTTCTCAAGAGTAATGCCTGATGTTCTTAAGACAATGATGATCGAATCAGAAAACTTAAAGAGCGTTTACAATTACTTAGTCGAGCAGGTAGGTAAGGGCGAAAAGACCGCTACTATTGAGCAGATTTATATCTTACTCAATAAGATGGCAAGTGATGAAAAGCAAATTCCAAGTAACCTAGCAACATTAAAAACACAGATCGGTTCTCTTGGTACTTGGATCAATAGCGCACAAACACAACCACTTCAGGTTGACTATATTCAAATTCAAGATGCCGCATTAGAAGCACCTAAGGCAGAGGCTGGCTTCTTTGCATCATTCTGGTATCAAATAAAGCTCTTCTATTATAGCTTTACAACTGATTATAACTCTCTCGGTGCAACAAGCGACGAGGCTAAGGTAAACCCTGTTGAGGTTTGGGTAACAACAGGCGGTACTGCAGGTCGTGAGGAAGCACAAATTATAAGAAATCTTGCAGATAATAGCTTTACACCAAAGAAGAATATCGGCGTAAACCTTAAGCTTGTATCAGGTGGTACACTTTTACCATCAGTTCTTGCAGGCGTAGGCCCAGATGTTTCACTTATGGAAGCAAGCACAACTATTATCGACTACGCGCTTCGTAACGCAGTAGTTCCTCTAAATACATTTGTTGAGGCAGATCTTGAAGAGGGCGAGGATGTATTGTCCGCATTCCCAAATGCAGCAGTAGTTCCTCTTACCTTATACAACTATGACATTGAAACAGGCACAAAGACAGCGTCTTACTATGCTTTACCTGATACACTTTCATTCTCAATGATGTTCTACCGTAAGGATGTATTATCATCATTAGGACTTGAGGTTCCAAAAACATGGGATGACCTTCTCAGTATCCTTCCTGTTCTTCAATATAATAATATGGAAATCGGTATTCAAAACGATATCTACACCTTTATCTATCAAAGCGGTAATGAGGCATACGCTGATGAAGGTATGCGTATCAACTTTGATGACCCGGGCGTATTAAATGCATTTACAAAGCTTTGTAACATGTACACTCAATACTCACTTCCATACACATATGACTTTGCAAACCGTTTCAGAACAGGTGAAATGCCTATCGGTATTGCAGCATATACAGCATGTAACCAATTATCAATCTTCGCATCAGAGCTTTCAGGACTTTGGGCATTCGTTCCACTTCCTGGCTATGAGCTTGTAGATGAGGAAACAGGCGAGAAGTATATCAATAACTGCGCAATGGCAGGCGTAACAGGAACAGTAATGCTTGCTGGTAGCGACAACCAAGAAAATGCTTGGGAGTTTATGAAGTGGTACACATCAGCAGACTTCCAAATCCCATATTCAAACGACATCGTATCAATCAAGGGTATTGCAGCAAGACCTGCAACCGCTAATACAGAGGCTTTAGCTGAGCTTCCATGGACTAGCGAGGAAGCAACAAACATTCTTGCTCAATTTGAAAATCTTGCAGCAGTAGAAAACCATCCAGGTAGCTACTACCTTGCTCGTTATGTCAACTTCGCATTCTTAGCAGCGTATAACGATGGTAAGGACCCAGCTGATGCTCTTATGGACTATGTTAATACAATTAACAAGGAAATCATAAGAAAGCGTACAGAGTTCGGTATGGATGTTCTTGAAATTGGACAAACACTTGCAGATTTAAAAGCCAACCCTAAGCTTAATAAGGGTAATCAATAATACTATAAGGAGAGAAATGTAAATGGACGAATTAAATAACAACCAAAACGCCCAAGCTACCGAAGAAGTGGCTCAGGAAAATTTACAAAACGATAGTATTATTGAAGAAAAGCAAGAAAAGAAAAAAGCAGTATGCCGTAAGGACATGACAAAAGCACAATGGACATGGAAGGAAATGAAGAGAAATAAGGTAGCTTACCTTATGATTGCTCCATTTATGTTCGTATTCATTCTTTTCACAGCATTACCAGTTGCACTTTCTTTAATACTCAGTCTTACTAACTTTAACATGCTTGAAATCAATTCGGAAATGTTCATCTGGTTTGATAACTATAAGAGATTATTCTTTGATGATGATATCTTCCTTTTAGCATGTAAAAACACACTCATTTTTGCAGCAGTTACAGGACCTGTATCATACATTCTTTCATTCCTTGTAGCTTGGTTCATCAATGAGCTTTCACCAAGATTAAGAGCATTTGTAACACTCATCTTCTACGCGCCATCAATTTCAGGCTCTGTATATCTTATTTGGGGTATCATGTTCTCAAATGACTCGTACGGTATCGTAAACGGTATTTTACTTGACCTTGGTATTATCAATACACCAATTCTTTGGTTCCACGATGAAAAGTATGCAATGACTCTTTGTATTGTCGTTGCCCTCTGGATGTCTCTTGGTACAGCATTCCTTTCATTCATCGCGGGCTTACAAACAATCAATAAGAGCTTATTTGAAGCCGCAGCCGTTGACGGAATTAAAAACAGATGGCAAGAGCTTTGGTTTATTACATTACCAATGATGAAGCCACAGCTTATGTTCGGTGCCGTTATGGCAATTACAGGCTCATTCGGCTTCGGTGGCGTAGTAACCGCACTTTGCGGCTTCCCATCAGTTAACTACTCATGTCATACAATCATGCACTGTCTTGAGGACTACGGTAGCACTCGTTGGGAGGTAGGTTACGCCTCAGCAATCGCATTCGTATTGTTCCTTATTATGATAGGAGCAAACACATTAGTTAATAAAGCACTCTCGAAGGTAGGACAATAAAATGAGAATAAAAGAGCAGAAAATGCGTGTTAGAAATCATCAGGTTGTCCTCAACCGTTCGGTAGGAGGCGACACTGGAATATTTGTATTCCTTGCAATTATGGGAGTATTTATGTTCCTTCCTATGTATTATACAGTAATACAGTCATTCAAGCCACTTGATGAATTATGGATGTTCCCACCAAGATTTTATGTATCAAAGCCAACAGGCAAGAACTTTTCTGACTTGTTCAGCTTGCTTAATACATCATGGGTTCCATTCTCAAGATACATATTCAATACAGTGTTTATTACAGCCGCAGGTACATTCGGTAACTTATTCTTCTCATCAATTGCAGCATATGCACTTGCTAAAATTCCTTTCCCAGGAAGAAAAGGCATATTCTGGTTAATGCAGAAATCCCTTATGTTTACCTCAACTGTAACAGCTATTGCAAACTTCTTAACATTATCATATCTCGGTCTTATGGATAATGTATTTGCAATTATTATCCCGGCATGGGGTTCAACCATGGGTCTATACCTTATGAAGCAGTTTATGGACTCCTCAATCTCTGATGATGTACTTGAAAGTGCTCGTCTTGATGGTTGTAGCGAAATTCGTACATTCTGGCAAATTGCAATGCCAATGGTTAAGCCTGCTTGGTTAACACTTATTATCTATTCATTCCAAGGACTTTGGCAAACAGGCTCCTCACCATATATTTATAGTGAGCAGTTCAAAACACTTAACTACGCAATTACACAGATTACCGCAGGCGGTGTTGCCCGTGCAGGTGCAGCAGCAGCCGGTACCGTTATAATGATGGTTGTTCCGATTTTAGTATTCGTAATTACTCAAAGTAACATCATCGAAACAATGGCATCCAGCGGTATGAAGGATTAAGGAGGATATTTATGACAAAGCTAACAAGAATAATAGTATTAGCATTAGCGCTCATGATGCTCCTTCCTTCAGTAATCAGCGCAACAGTACCTTATGCAACCTATACCTATTCAATAGACGGCGAGGTTCTTGACTCTCCTGATGCATATGTTCCTGAGAAAATTGTAAACTCAGTTTCACTTGGTCTTGACGTAAAATTAAGAAACCCATCTGATATTGAATCGGACAACGAAGGAAACCTTTATATAACGGATAAGGAAAACAATAGATTAGTTGTTCTTAATGAGTTTTATGAAGTAAAGTATGTTATCGATGGATTCATTAACCAACACGGCATAGATGATACATTCAGCGGACCAAGAAGCACATTCGTTGTTAATGATGGTGACTTTAAAGGACTTTATGTGTGTGATACACTTAACTCAAGACTTTTAGTGTTCAATCAGGATAACGGCGAATTTATAAGAGAAATCGGCAAGCCAGAATCTGAGCTTTTCAATGAAAATCAAAAATATTCACCTGTAAGCTGCGTAGTAGATAAATATGGTAGAATTTACGTAGCATCAAGCGATACAACTCAAGGTGTAATCGTTATGACTGCCCAAGGCGATTTTATCAACTTTATCGGCGCTCCAAAGGTAACAATTAGTGCTATGGATGCACTTATCCAAATGTTCAGTAAATCTGCAGGCGATGCATTAATCTTTGTTCCAACAGTTTATAACACTCTTGACCTTGATGAGTCAACAGGCGAATTCGTATATGCAACAATTATGTATTCATCTGAAGAAGACAAAACAAAGCAAGAGGAACAGCTTACAACCAAGGAAACAGACGGCTCTCCTGTAAGACTTTTAAACGCTAACGGTACAGATATCATGAAGCGTAACGGCTTCTTTGCTCCATCAGGCGAGGTTGCCATTGATTCAACAAAATTATTAACAGGCTCAAACGCAACAGCACCAAAGGGACCTTCTGAAATAGCAGATATTTCAAGCGGACCAAACGGTGTATGGTCAATTATCGACCAAAAACGTTCAAAGGTTTATACTTACGATAAAGACGGCAACCTCTTATACATCTTCGGAGACAGAGGCTCACAGCTTGGTAACCTTACCAGCGCCGTATCAATCACATACCAAGGCTCAAACATTATCGTTCTAGACGTAACAGTAGGTGCATTCACAGTTTATAGAAGAACAGAATATGCTAACCTTCTTGATGAAGCTATCCAGCTTCAAAACGAAAGAGAATACGATAAGGCGGCTGAAAAGTGGGATGAGGTTCTTGCTAAGAATAACAACTTCGACACAGCTTACGTTGAAAAGGGTAAAGCAATGTACCGTAAGGGCGACTATAAGGAAGCAGAACAGTATTTCAAGAATGCATACGACGTTGAAAACTATGCTTTAACCTTCAAAGAGCTTCGTAAGCAAAGAATGGAAACATTATTCCTTCCACTTATTGCAGGTATCATTTTATTAGTATGGGCAATATCATTAGTATTTAAGAAAGCTGGTAAAATTAACAAGGCGGCTGCAACTAAGGCAGGGCCAAGAAGCTTCGCTGAGGAATTAACCTTCGGCTTCCACTTAATGTTCCACCCATTTGACGGCTTCTGGGATTTGAAACACGAAAAACGTGGCTCAGTAAGAGCATCATTAGTATTTATTGCCGCAACAGTTGTCGCATTCATTATTCAAGCGCAAGGTCAAGGCTACTATTATGCTCCTCAAGGCACAGCAGGCTCAGCCTTCGGTCAGATTTTCTCAGTAGTTATTCCGTTCGCTCTTGTAATCATTGCAAACTGGTGCTTTACAACACTTTTCGATGGCGAAGGAAGCTTAAAGGACATCTTTATTGCAGTATCATACTCACTCTTCCCAGTACCTGTTTTAGTAGTTATTTCAACACTTCTAACACACGTTTTAGTTGGTACTGAGGGACAAATTACCACAATGATCGTTACAGTAGCATACATTTGGATGGGGCTCTTGATGATTCTCGGCTTACAGGTAACACACGATTACTCATCAGGAAAGAATATCCTTACAGTAATTGCAACTCTTGTTGGTATGGTGTTCATTATGTTTATCGCAGTATTGTTCACATCATTACTTACAAAGATGACAACCTTTGTAACAACAATATTTAATGAAATTAGTTATAGGTAACGGAGGGCTGAAAATGAAAAATAGAATATTAGCGGCTTTCCTTGCCGTACTTATGATACTTCCAATGATGTTTGGCGTTGTGTCAGCAAAGGAAGTCGATTATTACACAGACGTTTTTGAAAATGAAGAAGAAAAGCTAGCAACAATGGAGCTTGCTTCAACAAGCGAAAACGGTAAAATTGAGCTTTACTGTGACAAAAAATCAGGCGAAATTGCAGTAAAGAATACAGAAAACGGTAAAATTTATTTATCCAATCCTTATGACCTTAGCCAAAAGGGCATGACAAAGGATATCATAGGACAGTATCTTTCACAGGTATATTTAAACTTTGTAACAATCGGTATGTCTGGCGAAACTACTTATTATAGCTATAAGGATTGCGTAACCTATGATAACCAGTTAATCGTAACCAATTTAATGAACGGTGTATCAATTCAATACACATTAGGCGACGGAAGAAAAGAGCTTTTATTACCTCAAAAGATTGAGCTTACTAAGTTTGAAGAGCTTATTGAGCAAATTCCTGAAAGTGAAAGAAAGACAGTAACTAGTCTTTACACAAAATACTATCCTCTTGAAAAGGATGCTGACGGAAACTTTGTAATCAAATCTCAAGGTAGAAGAGAAAGCATGATTAAAAAGTATCCAATATGCGAAACAACTCCTATTTATGTAATTAATATTGATGGGAAAAATTTAACTGCATGGACAAATGCAGCAGAGCTTATTGACAAATATACTGAATATACCTTTGATCAGCTTCATGCAGACTATGAAGAGGTTAAGGAAGAAACAGACGGCGATAAGTTCGTAATGGAAGAGCAGCCAAACTTCACGTTTACTGTTAAGTACACAGTAGATAACGATGGCTTCAAGGCTGAGCTTGACGCAGGCTCAATGAAATATAATAAGGAAAAGTATTATGTAACATCAGTTACAATTCTCCCTTATTTTGGATCTGCAGAAAGAAACCACAACGGATATAACTTCTTACCTGACGGTAGTGGTTCTATCGTAAGATATGAGGATATTGTAGCAAATAACATTGTTGACAATATTACAGGCGTAGTTTATGGCACAGACTATACACTCTATCAAATTTCTGATAGAAATGTTGAAAAATACTCAATGCCTGTATTCGGTGCAGTAAATTCAACCAAAAACAACGGCTTCTTTGCTATCATTGAGGATGGCGATGCTTTAGCAACCATTTCATCAATTCACTCAGTTTATTATCATTCAGCATTTTCATCATTTAGCCTTATTGCAACAGATAAGTATGACCTTGCTGATGCATTCTCAAGCGGTACAACCTCAAGTAATGTAATCGGCGTTAAGGCTGATAGAGTATATGAGGGCAAATGCACAGTAAAATATACACTTCTTGCAGATGAAAACGCTTCATATATGGGAATGGCTAACTATTATAGAGATTACTTAGTAAACAAGGGCTCTCTTGATAAAATTAAGGCTGAGGATGTAACAGACTTTACAAAGCTGTTTATTGAAGTGTTCGGCTCAATTCAAGTTGATGATAAGTGGCTCACATTCCCTGTAAAGGTTCATAAGGCACTTACAACATTTGAGGATATCAAGACCATTCAAAAGGAGCTTTCAAATGCAGGACTTGGCAACATGACATTCTTGCTTAAGGGCTTTAACAACGGTGGCTTGAATGCTTATTATCCTACTTCTATTAAGTGGCAAAAGGTTTTAGGCGGTAACGATGGCTTCAATGATTTAGTAGAATATGCTAAGACAACAGGATTTGAAGTAACACCTGATATCGAATTTATGTATTCTCGTAATATAAAGAAATTTAGCGGTATCAGTTACAAAAAGGACGGCGTAAGAACACTTGATAACAGATATTCAACAAAGCGTGAATATATTGCATCAACACAAACCTTTGAAAGAACAGGTGGCGTTGTAATTTCAAGTGCTTCATTTGATTCAGTTTATAAAAAATTCTATGCATCAGCAAGCGAATTTTCATTCACATCATTAGCAGTAAGAACATTAGGCTCAGACCTTAACTCAGACTTTGATAAGGAAGACTATTACGATAGAGAAGCTTCAAAGGATAAAGTAGTTAACATGCTTGCAAATCTTTCAGGCAAAAAGGAAGGCAATACAAACAAAGCGTACAGCTTAGTTGTTGACTCCGGTAACTCATATGCAATTCCATATGCATCAGCTATCTTAGGCGCATCACTTGACTCAAGCCGTTTCTTCATTCAAAGCGAAGCAGTTCCTTTCTATGGTATCGTTTACCACGGCTCTATTGAGTTTGCAGGCAACGCTATTAACATGGATGGCGACAGCGACTATATGTTCTTAAAGGCACTTGAAAACGGAGCTTCACTCTATTTCACGGTTGCAATGCAAAATACAGAGTACTTAAAGTTTGACAAGGAATATAACAAATATTACTCAGTTAAATACTCAATCCTTAAGGATAGCATCATTGAGCTCTACACGGAATTCAATGAGCTTATGAAGGATAAGCAGGATAAGTACATCGTTGAACACGAGTTTATTAACAATAAATACGGCTATAACGTAATTCGTAAGGCAGACGGTGTTTCACTCAATAACTCAAATGTAGTTCTTGTAGTATATGATGGCGGCGAAGGCTTCTTACTTAACTACAACTCTTACGATGTAGTAGTTGAGCTTGATGGTACAACCTACGAAATCGCACCGTTTAGCTATGCAAAATATTCTAAGTAAAGGAGGAAAAACAAATGAGCTTAAATGACCAAATTAGAAGAAATTCATATGAAGTAAAGCTAGCAAGTGATTCCTCTGAAAATAAGGAATATGAGCTTAGCGTAAAAGCAGTTGACTATGCTAAAACTCCCGATATTAGAAGCCAAATTCCAAGAGGTGGAGTTAAAGCGAGACTTAAGGAGCAGGAGGAGGCGCGTCGAAGAAGAGGTAAGATGTCTCTTCTTCAAAAGAGATCTCTTTCCGGCTGGCTCTTTGCACTTCCTTTTGTTTTAGGTCTTATATTCGTATATGCGCCTATCATTTTCACATCATTAAAGGTTACGTTCTGTGATATTGCAACAGACGGTACAATGACGTTTGTTGGCTTTAAGTATTATCAACAGGTATATACAACTGACCCCTGGTTCCCAATCACAATCGTTGACGGTCTTGAGGACTTGATTCTTCAAATTCCTGCTATTGTAATCTTTGCACTCTTTATGGCTATCATTCTTAACCAAAAGATGACTGGCCGTGCAGCATTCCGTGCAATATTCTTCCTACCGGTTATTCTATCAACAGGTATTATTGATAGACTTAACTCACAGGATATATTCAGCGATGCTATCAACGGTTCATCAGGTACAATCGATACAAACACAGGCGAAGAGGCAGGCGGTATCGTATCTGCTCTTGATATTCAACAACTACTTGGCGGCATCAAATTAGGTGCGGGCTTAGTAACATACGTAACTAACTTAGTAAACAACATTTTTGATATCGTGAGCCGTTCAGGTGTACAAATGCTTATATTCCTCTCTGGCTTACAGTCAATTTCACCATCTATCTATGAATCATGTCAGGTTGAGGGTGCTTCCGCTTGGGAAACCTTCTGGAAAATTACTCTTCCAATGATCAGCCCTATGATTTTAGTAAATGCAGTATATACAGTAATCGACCTCTTTACTTGCTACGATAACAGAGTTATGAAGCTCATGGAATCTGCACTATGGAAACGCGGTGAATATACAGGTACTGCAGGTGGACCTTCAGTAGCGGGCGTTATGGCTTGGACGTACATTGGTATAGTATTATTGTTCATTGTAATAGTAGCATTAATTCTAAAGTCCTTTGTATTCTATCAAAGAAGAGATTAAGGAGGGGACGACAATGGATAATTCACCAAAGATTAAAAGAGAATCTAAAAACAAAATCCGCGTTGATTTTGAAAGAGCTCCTCTTTCCGAAAGACTTAAAGCGAAGTTTTTAAACAGCTTCTTCTTTAAGAAGGTAATCTTCTTAATATTCAAATTAGTATTATTAGTAGGTGTATCATACGTAATTCTTTACCCATACATCACTAAAATCTTCGCGTCATTCATGTCCCCAAGCGACTTTGATGACGTAACAGTAGTTCTTATTTCAAAGAATCCTACGTGGGATCAGTACAAATTTATCATTTTAGAAAATGATTATTTGCTATCACTTTTAAACACGTTCTTAATTTCCGCTTCCGTAGCTCTAATTCAAACACTTGTTTGTGCATTAGTTGCATACGGTCTTGCGAAATTTAAGTTCAAGGGCAACAATCTATTATTCTTAATAGTAATCTTTACCATGATGGTGCCCCAAGAAAGTATCAAATGGGCAATGCAAAGATTTTTCCTTCGTTACGGTACAAGCAACCCAATTGGCTACTTGCTTGATGCAATAGGCGTAATTGAGGGCGGCTTTGTTAACTCGCTTGCACCGCTTTACATCATGTCAGTAACAGGTCTTGGCTTTAAGAACGGTCTATTCATCTTTATGTTAAGACAGTTCTTTAAGGGCGTTCCTGACGAGCTTGAGGAATCTGCATACGTTGACGGTTCAAGCACATTTAGAACATTCTTTAACATCATTCTTCCAATTTCCGTGCCAATGCTCATTACAGTATTTATCTTCTCATTTGCATGGCAATGGACAGATGAATTTTATGCATCAACAGACTCGGTATTCTATCTTGCATCCTACTGGAGCAGCGATGAATCAATCAAGCTTATCAGTAATATTGCAAAGGTACCGCAATCATTACAAGAGTATAACAAGGGTGGTATGCTTCAAGCAGCCATTAGAGGTACAGCCTCAATCCTTATCGTAATGCCACTTATCATTGTATATCTCTTTGTACAAAATAAGATTGTTGAAGGCGTTGAAAGAAGCGGTATCGTAGGATAATTTCATAAAAACATAAAACACCTCTTTTGAGGTGTTTTATGTTTTTATATCATTAATTTAAAAATCAAAAAGACAGAAATCTTGCCGATTTTCTGCCTTTTCTTTATGCTTATACTAAATTTCGATAGTTATTTCATTGCTGTTTTTACTTGATAAAACAAAGCTTTTAGTAATAATTTCATCATTTACCTCAATTTGCAATTGATAATTGCCATAAAAGCCTCTAAATTCAAACATTCCATTTTCATCTAAAAGCGTATCAAATTCGGTATGAAATTTTTTATTGATTAGATTATCAAGCATTAAATATGCAGGCTTAGGCGACATGTCAAACCTTAACAAGCCACCATAATATTTATTTTCGCCTAATGTCATATCCCCTTGGGATTTTCTTATTCTTTCAGGAGTAGGGTTAGCAACATAAGCGTACCCATCAATTAAATTCCAATAAATAATTTGTGTCATTTTTGGATGAGAAAACCAAAGAGTATATAAATATTCAAGAATTCTGGACTGTATTTCTTCATCCTCATTTTCACTTGAATAAGCAGGAATTGTAATTTCAGTAATTTGTATGTCATTTGTTAAATTTGAATAAAGATCAAGTCGCTTATATAAGTCAATGGGATCATATAAGCTATTAGATTTTTCAATCTCCTCATCTCTATCAAAAAACATATGAAATTGCATACCAACTCCATCAATTCTTGCACCCTTTAGCATATTTAATTCAATACAGGAGTAGTACCTTGAGTTAGCCCTGCATACATCACACCATGTATCATAAATAGCTTCATTTATTACAAGCTTATTGTTAGGAAAGTATTTTTCAGCAGTTTTAAAGCACCATTCTATAAAGTCAGGCTCATCATAAAATGCAGTTTTTCCCTTCCACCAAAATGTCTCATTAGTAACTTCAATAGTAGGAATTCTATGTGCATACCTTTGGGCAATTTCCTTGCATCTATTTTCATATGCAGCTTTTATTTCATCTACCGTTGCATCATATAGCCATTCGGGAAAGAACTGCTCATAAGCAAGTGCATGCTCCCTTGGCTCTATTCCGTTTTCCTCACAGTATTCCATACATAAATCAATGGAAGGACGACGATAATATTTTGGAGAATTTTTTTCATACCTTAAATTTCCCATTTCAGGCTCAATAGAATTCCAATAAAAGGGAAGTGTCGCAATATTAAATATTTTTTTAAAGCTATCTTTATAAATGGAATTTTTTTCATCAGTCTCTAATTCATCTAGCATAAAGAGATTAGCGCCAAATTTAAATTCGTGGGAAGCTTGCGTAATTTTAACCTTAGCCCCCTCTAAATTCCTTCCGATTTTATCTTTTATAGATATTTTAATGTCGCCTTTTCTGTATTTTTCAATGTTGGGATACACAACATTGTTATAAAATTCAGAAGAAGCTTCAAATTTTTTTAGCACATCGTGTCTATTATACATAATCTACCTTAAAATTTAAATTTTTTAATTTCCTTATAAATGCTTTGTGCAAGTAATAAGCATCCATATTCGTTAGGATGTAATTTATCACAGCAGCATTCCTCAACATGAGGCATAAGAGTAAAGCCATCAACGAAACGAATATTATCGTATCTATTTAACTCTCTTTTTACAATGTCAATGCACCAACCAAATCTCTTTTTGTCAAGCATATCATCGCCTCTCCAAATAGGAGAAATAGATAAAATTTCTTTATCGGGATATAACTCAGTTAGCTTTTTGTAGAATTCAATAGTAGCATTTTCATAATCATATATATCGGCAGCATCATACCAGTTAGTGCCAAGAAATGTTATAATCTTATCAGGCTCAAAGCCATCAACAGCTGTTAAAGAAGCAGGCTCACAGCGCAAACCACCAATACCTTGATTTAGCATATTATATCCTGTTAAGCGTTGTAACACATTAAAATACGATCCCGATGAAAATAGCGGTCCGTAGCCTTGTGTGATTGAGTCGCCAATAACAAGCACCTTTAGTCCCTTATCTTTAATAGCTTTGTAATTACCATCAAAGGTAAAATTCTTAATTCCAAATTTGCAATCATTAGGAAGATAGATAGTAACAGTCTTTTCCCCTAATGGTAGCTTAGCGTACAAATTTCCCTTAACGTTTTCTAAGCGAAAAATTGAATATAAAACGCCATCAATATATATATCAACAGAGTTGCTTCTGCTAGTTAAATCAGCACCTTGCATATTCTTGTAATCAAAGGAAACAAAATCGGAGTTAGTTTTAAACTCAATTCTAATTCCTGCGGTATAAATCGTTCTTTCATACCAAAATGGGTCATATCCCTCGTTATGAAACCAATCAATTTGTGCTTTGCTAAATTTATAGGAGCTTAAGTATCCACCGCTTGTCTCAAAATAGCAAGCACCCTTAATAAACCTCTTTAAAGTATTATTTGAAATTTTCATAATTTACCTCTTTAAAATTTTCATCAATATAGACACAGTAGGAATACTCAATAACAGTAAAAAATAAATAGAGCATTGTACTTGAGGCTAAATCAATTCACTATAATTTTACCACTAAAGTAATAAAATAGCAACAGAATAAATAAATTTTCTCAAAAAATCAACATAATAAATATAAACAAATGAACAACTGAACATATGTTATATGTAAAAATAGCAGATTTTAGTTAAAAATCCGCTATTTTTATATGTTCAAATCAAATTACTTCTTGATGCTTTCCCAATATGCTTTTGCAGCCTGCTCGTTTTTGTTTTCGCCAAATTTGTAATATTGTCTGCCAACTAAGTCATCTGGTAAATATTGCTGCTTAACATAATGGTTAGGATAATCATGAGGATACTTGTAGCCCTTAAATAGCGGTGATTGTAAATGCACAGGGAAGGTTGTGCCCTTTCCACTCCTAATATCACCAAGAGCCATATCAATAGATGCTTCTGCGGAATTAGATTTAGGCGCAGTTGCAAGCATAATAGCGCAGTTAGAAAGTGGTATTCTTGCCTCAGGCATACCAAGCTGCTTAGCGGTTTCACAAAGAGCATATGCAATTTGTGATGCCTGTGGATAAGCAAGTCCAATATCCTCACTTGCAATAACTAATAGCCTTCTACAAGCAGAAATTATATCTCCACCTTCAAGCAGTCTTGCAAGATAGAAAACGGCAGCATCAGGGTCAGAGCCGCGAATTGATTTTTGTAAAGCTCCTAGCAAGCAATAGTGTGTGTCCCCATCTCTATCAAAAAGTCCTGCCGAAGCAGAAGGGATAAATTCCTTTGCAATATCAACAGTTATTTCATTATCACTTGCAATATATGCACCCTCTAAAAGAGTAAGAGCATGTCGTACATCTCCACCTGCACAGGAAGCTAAAAATTCAAGTGCTTCATCAGTGGCGCTTTTTACTACCTCGCTCTCAGCGTTTAGCTCATTAACTGCGCGCTTTAATACAGGCAAGATTTCCTTTGCGCTAATATGCTTGAATTCAAAAACCGCGCATCTTGAAAGTAGTGCATCGTAAATATAAAAATAAGGATTTTCTGTGGTTGATGCAATTAAGGTTACCCGACCATCCTCAATATATTCAAGTAAAGATTGTTGCTGCTTTTTATTGAAATATTGAATTTCATCAAGATAAAGTAAAATTCCCTTTGATGAAAAAACAGAGCTTGATTGAGCAATAACCTCCTTAACATCGGATAAGGAGGCAGTTGTTGCATTTAATCTATATAGCTCCATATCGGAATTTTTTGCAATTATATTTGCAACAGTTGTTTTACCTGTGCCGGGAGGACCGTAAAAAATCATATTAGTAATTCGCCCGGAATTAACCATTCTGCGTATAACTCCCTTTTCGGAAATTAAATGCTTTTGACCTGCAATATCATCAAAGGTTAAAGGGCGAAGCTTGTCAGCAAGTGGTCTATTTGTCATATAAGCCTCTCATATAAAAGTATAGGTATATTGTAACATACTAATGAAATAAAATCAATATAAATATATAAGGGGGATATGCAAATGAAAACAATATTTTTAGAAAACAGTAAAAAGGAAAAATATAATTATATTAAAGATGATAAAAAAGAAGAAAATCAAGCAAAACAATCAAATCGTTCCATCAGAGTCTTTTCGGTGGTAGCTATACTATCGTTTTTATTGTCATTATCATTTATTTATAAGCTTGACTCAAAATTTAGTAGTGAAAATGTAATTTCAACGGACTATGTGTCTGTATTTAAGGAAACTGAGCTGCACGATGTATTATTTGAAGCTAATGAAAAAAAGTAACTTAAAAAGCATGCTAAGTATTCTTGCAGTAATTCTTAGCCTAATGAGCATATCTATATCAAAAAGCCCATTTTTACTAGTTTTCGCGTATTTAATTCATGAGCTTGGACATTTGTTTTTTGCTTACATTATGGGAGCTAAAATTTCAAAAATACGAGGGGGAGTGTTTCATTTATCATTATCCTATGACACTAAGGGAATATCATATTTGAAGGAAGCCATAGTATGCTTTGGAGGAATAATATTTAATCTTCTCACAGTGTTAATAATTTTAATGATAAATTCATCAAATAGCGACACATTATCCACCTTTTTAGTATTCAATTTTTCTTTAGCCTTGATGAATTTGTACCCTGTATCAATTCTTGATGGCGGTAACATATTAAAGTCTCTGTTTTTGTGGAAAATGTCAGGGGATGTGGCTGATAAGCTGCATAAATGGATATCGTTTTTCTCAGCAGTATTGATGTGGCTTTTTTCTGTGTATATTCAAATCATATTTTCAACAAATATATCGTTACTTTTTATCTCAATTTTTCTCTTAATTAGACTATGCTTTTCTATAATATAAATATTTTAAAGAAATTTGCGCCTAACTATTGCACATTGCGTAAATTTCTGTTATAATGCAAATGATTTACCGTTTTCGACACTAAAAGAGGATTTTTGTCGAGGTAAGTTGATACTATGAAAGAACGGGGATAGAAATGAACGAAAAAAAGATCATTGAGCTAAAGAATGTAGCAAAATCCTTTGATGGCGAGATAATTCTTGACCATATTAATCTTGACGTGCATGAAAAGGAGTTTATGACGCTTTTAGGACCGTCTGGCTGTGGTAAAACTACCACACTCCGTATTATTGCAGGATTTGTTACACCTGACACAGGAGATGTAGTGTTTGAAGGAACGAAAATTAATGACGTTCCCGCATATAAGCGCCATGTAAATACTGTGTTCCAAAAATATGCGTTGTTTCCGCATCTTAATGTTTATGAAAACATTGCTTTTGCTCTTCGATTGAACAAAATATCAGAAGAAGAAATTTACAATAGAGTTGAAGAAATGCTCGCTATGGTAAACCTAAAGGGCTTTGAAAAGAAGGATGTTAATCTTCTTTCAGGCGGTCAGCAGCAAAGAGTTGCTATCGCTCGCGCGCTCATCAATAAGCCAAAGGTGCTCCTACTTGATGAACCGCTTGGCGCTCTTGACCTAAAGCTTCGTAAGGATATGCAGAACGAGCTTAAAAATATACAAAGACAAACAGGCATTACCTTTATATATGTTACCCATGATCAAGAGGAAGCACTTAGCATGTCAGACACGGTTGTCGTTATGGCAGATGGTAAAATTCAGCAAATCGGCTCTCCTACCGATATCTATAACGAGCCTGAAAATGCATTTGTTGCAGACTTTATCGGCGAAAGTAACATAATTGATGGCGTAATGCTTGATGACTATAAGGCTAAATTCTCAGGACATGTATTTGACTGTCTTGACAAAGGCTTTGGTAAAAACGAAGCCGTTGATGTAGTAATAAGACCTGAGGACGTTGACGTTGTCTCCCCTGAAAATGGAATGCTTCAAGGTGTTGTTGATTCAGTAACCTTCAAGGGCGTTCACTATGAAATTATCGTAACAATCAATAATTTTAAGTGGATGATTCAATCAACCGACTACGTTGCTCCTGAACAACATATCGGCTTATATATTGAGCCTGACGCTATACATATTATGAAAAAGTCCGAATATTCAGGTATGTTCGGCGATTACTCATCCTTCAGCGACGAGCTTGAATCCCTTGGCGACGTTGAAGCTTTAGAGGAGGAAGAGTAAGAAAATGAACAAAAAGAGCTTACTTCAAAAGGCAGTAGCAGCTCCTCACGTAATGTGGGCGATACTGTTTATTATTGCTCCGCTTCTTTTTGTTGTTTATTACGCATTTACCGACAAGGATGGCAATTTCACATTTGACAACATTGCAGAGCTAGCGCAAGCAAGCTATCTTGAAATCTTTTTAAGATCCCTTTGCTTTGCATTTTTAGCAACTGTGATTTGTTTAATAATTGCATATCCTATCGCGTATTTTATGACTAAGACAAGCCCTAAAACACAAAAGATACTTATAATGCTTGTTATGCTTCCTCAATGGCTTAACTTCCTTATCCGTACGTATTCATGGATGGCTATTTTAGAGGATACAGGTATTATAAATAATATTTTAACATCTATGGGTCTTGAGCCTGTTCATATGATAAACACATCTGGAGCAGTTATTTTAGGTATGGTATATAACTATCTACCATATATGATTATTCCGCTTCACTCTGTAATGAGTAAGATTGACAATCGCTTGCTTGAAGCAGCATCTGACCTAGGATGTAGCCACTTCAAGGTAATTACACGAGTAGTATTCCCACTTAGCATGGCAGGAGTAATTTCAGGCGTTACAATGGTATTCGTTCCATCAATCAGTACCTTCTACATTTCCCAAAAGCTTGGCGGAGGTAACTTTGACTTAATCGGCGATACTATTGAAAGACAATTCCAAACAGCATATAACTATAACCTTGGCGCTGCAATGTCCTTTGTGCTTATGATAATTATCATGATAAGCATGGCGGTAATGAGCAAGTATTCCGGCGAGGATGACGGAGGTGTAATAGTATGAAAAAAACAAGAAATATTTACACAGCCCTCATCTTTATATTCCTTTATATGCCGATTTTCGTGCTTATTTTGTACTCCTTTAACTCATCAAACAGTACAAGCACCTTTGAAGGCTTCTCGTTCAAATGGTATAGAGAGCTTTTTAGCGATTCAGCCACACTTGACGCGCTAAAAAATACACTTATCCTAGCAATTTTATCTGCACTTATCTCAACTGTAATTGGCACAATGGCTGCATACGGTATCAACAAAATGCAGAATAAATTTGCAAAAAGTAGCATAATGTCCGTAACTAAAATACCAATGATGAACCCTGAAATCGTAACAGGTATTTCTATGATGCTTCTTTTCGTTTTCGTAGGCGTTATGATTGGCGGCAAATCATCACTTGGCTTTGGTACGGTTTTAATTGCGCATATTACCTTTAACTTGCCATATGTTATTTTATCCGTTATGCCTAAATTCAAGCAAATGGATAGGAGCTTACCCGAGGCAGCTCTTGACTTAGGCTGCACACCAATGCAATCCTTCTTCAAGGTAGAATTACCACAAATTATGCCTGGCATTATCTCAGGCTTAATTATGGCGTTTACATTATCACTTGATGATTTTGTAATCAGCTATTTTACAATCGGTAGTGGATTTGAAACCCTTCCAATTAGAATTTATTCAATGACTAAAAAGCGCGTAACCCCCGACATGTATGCGCTATCTACACTTATTTTTGTATCAATTTTAATTTTGCTTCTTGTTTCTAACCTTGTTTCAGACAAAAATAGAGAGAAAATCAGTAAGCAAACAAAAAAGGTAACAAAAATAATTGTTGGCTCTGTTTTTGCAGTAATTGCCGCAATAACTCTTATCGTATTTATAGCATCCGCAGGCAAGGAAACTGTTACAGTTAATGTTTATAACTGGGGCGAGTATATCTCCGATGGTAGCGAGGACTCCTATAACACTAATTTAGAGTTTGAAAAATATTACGAGGAAAAATTAAAAGCACAGGGTAAGAATGTAGATGTTAGAGTAAATTACACTACTTACGCCTCAAACGAGGACCTGTACGCTAAATTAAAGAGCGGAGCAGGCGGATATGATGTTATTATTCCATCTGACTATATGATTGAAAGATTAAAGGCTGATGGCTTAATTCAACCACTTGACCTAACAAAAATTCCAAATTACTCCAATGTTCAAGAGCAGTTTAAGGACTTGTTCTACGATGATAACGAGGAAAAATATACCGTTATGTACACCTACGGTATTATCGGCATTATCTATAATGCGGACAAGCTAAAGGACGGAGACCTTGAAAAAATTGAAAACGGCGAAATTGGTTGGGAAATCCTTTGGGATGAAAGATACAAGGGACAAATCTTACAATTCAATAACGCCCGTGATGCATTCGGCACTGCAATGTATAAGCTTGGCATAAATGTAAATAACGCTACTGAAGAGGAATGGCAAATGGCATTTGAGGAGCTTAAAAAGCAAAAGCCGTTAGTGCAAAGCTATGTAATGGATGAAATTTACAATAAGATGGAAAGCGGAGAAGCAACCCTTGCCGCTTACTATGCAGGCGACTGCTTATCTATGATTGCAAATAACGAATCCCTTGGCTTCTTCTATCCAAAGAACGAAAATGGCGAATATGTAACTAATATTTTTGCAGATGCTATGTGTATTCCAACAGGCGCACAAAACGTTGAGCATGCATATGAATATATTAACTTCATGCTTAGTCCTGAGGCTGCAAAAGCAAATGCTGAATATATCTACTATGCTAACCCATATGAGTCTGTAATCAACGATGAGGATTACAAGGAATATCTTGGCGAGGACTACGAAACCATTTACGACCCTGACTTCAATAATATCATTACAGTTGAAAACGAAAATGGCGAAACAGTTGAAATGACATATATTGAATATATGTTTGCTAACTTCGCATACAGAGATTTAAGCGACCAAAATAGAGCCACGCTCAATAATTTATGGGAAAGCTTAAAGGTTGATTCCGAGTCCTTTGATGGCGATATTTACATTATTTGCGTAGTTATTCTTGTGCTTCTTATAGGCTTTATTGTTTATAAGTATATTGAAAGAAGAAAACGCAGAAAGCTTTATTGGAACACAGAATCTCAACCAAAGGTCGTTGTTTCAAGAAACGATTTTTCATCAACAACTATGTATAATGTAGTTAAAGAAGAGCTTGAAAGCAAAGGCGAAAATGAAAGCGCTCGCGCAAGCGTTAACCTGACAGTTGACAAAACCGAGGGTACAGTTCACACATTAAAGAAAAAATAATCAGTAAGCCTCTTGCTTAGCAGGAGGCTTATTAGATGTAAAGTAGGAATATTTATGGATACAATAGAAATTATAGCACAGGGAGTAGGCATTTTAGGTATGATAGCCAACTTCCTATCGTTCCAACAAAAGGAACAAAAAAGAGTAGTAGCATTCCAATTTTTCTCAGCTGCACTTTTTGGAATAAACTATTTAATGCTAGGTGCATACATGGGCGCACTCTTAAACATAATTGGTGTTATAAGAGCAATAGTTTTTATTAACCGTGAAAAGCTAAAGGCAGAGCATCCAGCATGGCTCGTATTCTTTATTATAGCATTTGTAATCACATATCCCTTGGTGTTTACCGTGTTTGGAAAAGACCCAATATTAAAGAACTTCATTATAGAGCTTTTACCGGTTATAGCAATGATTTTAGCAACAATTAGCTATCGCTTCACAAGAGCCAAGGATATAAGACGTTTCGGTGTATTTAGCTCTCCTATGTGGCTTATATATAACTGCTTCTGCTTCTCAATCGGCGCTATTTTAAGCGAGATTTTAAACCTCATTTCAATAATAATAGGCATTATTCGTTTTGACTTAAAAAAGGAGCAAGAAAGTGAAAAAGCAGACTCTTAACGGTATTTGGAAATATCGTATAGGCAAAGGAAAGGAAACTGAAATATCCGTTCCCTTTTCACATCTATGCGTAGGACATTCAGAATGTAGAAGATTTTTTGATTTAGAAAGCACAAGCGACACAGTACTTCTTCAATTTGATGGAATTACATATAATGCAGATGTGTATTTAAACGACACTTACCTTGGCAAAATGCTTCCGTATAGCGAATATACCTTCGATATATCTAAACTAGCCAAAGAGAAAAACAACGAGCTTTTAGTTTTGATTGAGGACATAAATGCACAATTTGGACCAAGTGAGGGATGGGAAAATTACGGTGGAATTATCCGTGATGTGTCTTTAATTTATAAAAAACAAAATTATATTATAAATCCAATTTTTCTTGCAAATCCTACAAATAATTACATTGATGCGGTTTATACCGTAGAGGCAAATACAAAAAACGACAAGGGCGAATTACTTATTGAATTGTCATATAATAATGAAATTATTGACACATATAGCTGTAAAATTGGAAAAAAGCAAGAAAGAACAATAAAAAATGCACATCTATGGTCGCCAAGCTCTCCAAACCTCTATAACCTTAAAATCAACCTTCTTGTAGATAACGAGATAGTTGACACTTATGAAGAAAAGGTAGGCATAAGAGAGTTTAAATGCGATGATGAAAGATTTTACCTAAACGGAAATCCAATTTTCCTAAAGGGCGTATGTAAGCACGAAATGTACGGAGATTGCGGTCATACAGTAAAAGAAGAATTTATCAAAAAAGACTTGGATATGATAAAGGAAATGGGCTGTAACTTTGTTAGATTAGTCCATTATCCGCACAATAAAAGAGTGCTTGAATACTGCGACCAAATAGGACTTATGTGCTGTGAAGAGCCGGGACTATGGCAGTCAGATACCTCAAATCCCCATGTTGTCAGTGATTGCCTTGAGGTTTTAAGAAGAACAGTAATAAGAGACAGAAACCACCCAAGCATAATATTTTGGCTATGCTTTAACGAGTGCGATTTTAATGAGGAATTTCTAAATAAATCCGTTGAGATATGCAGAAATAACGACACATCAAGGCTCGTTTCAGGCGCAAATAATATGTCCGATGAGGATACCTTAAAGTATTACAATCTTTGCAATCTTGACTTTTATACAATGCATCCATATTACGAAACATTTGAAAAAGCAAGAAAAAGCGCAGAGATTTTAAAAGGAAAGCCACTTATGTTTACAGAGTGGGGCGGATACTATGTTTACGACAACCCACATCTTATAAAGGATTTCCTTTTAGAAATGTATGAGCTTTATAAAGTGGGCAACTTAGCTGGCGAGAGCTTTTGGTATTTTGCAGAAATATACGATTGCAACCGAGGAGGCGCAGCCTGTGTTGATGGAGTATTAAAGGAAGCGCTTGTTGATATAAACAGAAAGCCAACTCTTATATATGATGCATTCTGCCAAGCACTTAAAGAAATGGATGAGGAAAAATCCGATATTAGCAAGTACGAATATGAGCAACTAATTCCATATAGTAAAAAATCATACTTTAAATGCCAAGATGAAGCAAGCTATACTGACCTAATTGATATGTGCAAAAATCCACCATACACACGCCTTGCCAAAACACGCAAAAAGCAAATTTCAGTAGGACCTGTGTTGCAGAATGAAGAAATAAGTCATATTTCAAAAACACCGTATGTGGTTGATAGAGAGCTTACATTTAACGGCAGCATAACTACAGATAAAATATCAATCTTAGGTATGACAAGCGTAAAATGCGGCTATCCATTAAGCGGAGAATATGGAGAAATAGGGGCGGAGCTAACCATATATTATAAGGATAAATCAACAGCTAAGCATATTTTAAAAAACGGAATTGATTTTACCTTAGCATATACCTCGGTAGGCTCATCAAGAATAAATCCCGTGTGCGAAAACGCTACGCGCTTTGCAAGCTTTTCCTACGATAAAAATTTTGAGGAATATATCATAAATAAATTAGATATCAGTGTAGAAAATAAGGAAATTGAAAAAATTACAATCTCCCCTCTTAACGACAACTACAAAATCCTAATTTACGGAATATATGCAAACTAAAAAGCACTTAGCTAAGGATTTTAACTAAATAATTTTATAAACTCGACTTTTGCAAGTCGAGTTTTCCTTTATTCCTAAAAATATTGAAATGAATTTTGTTTTATGGTATAATAAACACATATTAAGATATATGTTCTATCAACAAAAACCTTAAATTATGGTAATGTGTAGTTGAAAAGGAGAAATCTATAATGAAGAAAACAAAATTTATTTTATTGTTTATATTGCTTTCCTTAATTACTATTCTTACATCTTGTACAATTGTTCCTCATGAATTTTCTTGGGCAATTAATCACGTATATAAGGATGTAACTTATATTAACGGAAATACACTAAAAACAGTGATAGGGCATGGTATTGGCTATTGGAATATCAATGGTATGCATTCACAAACGACTTATATAGATTTTGAAGAAGACAATACTCTTATATTCAAACCGTTTGACGAACCCGAATTTAAAGGTACTTATAAAACTAAAAATAATGGTATAGAAAATACGACAATATATATAACACTTGAGAATGGAGAAAAAATAGAAGCTATTGGTACAGGTGGTTATTATGAAGATACATTAGCATTTGAATATAAAGGCATAAGTTATGAATTTATAAGTAGGGGAAAGTTTGATGGTGGATCTGTTGATCAAGAACAATATAATGATCAATTAAAATATTTGGGAGAAGAAGTTCGTAGTTGGGAAGAAAGATATATGCCTAACAGCATAAAAAAAGCTAATGTGATTATTACAGAAGGTTACATCAAACTTGTAGATGATTCTAAAGAAATTGATCTCATGGCAGAAAATATCGGTGTTAACGCAGTTAAAATAAATGTTGATAACGAGGTTATTATTTTAGATAACATTGAAGAAGGAGAATGTTATTATTACGAGAAAAATTTTTATGTAAATTCTGAAAAGAATTATATTTTAAATTTGTTTTATCTTGAACCTATTCCAAAAGAACCTGATGAACAAACACCACCTGATGAACAAACTCCACTAGAAGAAATAAATATTGGACCATTTTTAGATGTAATTCCTGAACTTTCATATTATATTTCTAATCCAGAAAACACTTCAATAAAATTATCTAAGATTCATACACCAGCTTCAAATTACAAATTCGATGAAATACTTTATGTAAATGAATCCGATACGATAAGTTTTTGGTTTAATTCACTTTTTCGAGAAGATTGTATACTAATTGAAAGTGATCAACCACCTACTGATTTAGATAATTTTCATGTAAGATGGGAAATTGAAATTAGAGATAAAACAGGAAAGAACATAGGAATCCTAGCACATTTTGAATGTGATATGTTCTATTATAATGGTAAATGGTATTCTTGTAGTAAATCGCCTTCATGGTCAAGTGCACTTGCTGTGGCTTGTTTTAATTGTAATGATAGTATTATAACTGATAAAGATAATCAAGAAGTTACTTTTGATATAAAAGGTTTGGAATTTATAAGAGATAGAGAACAAGACTTTAATTATTCAGATGTTTTATATCCTATAACTCTTAATGGTAAGATAGGTGAAATTATTGTTTATGATGCTACCCATTTTTACTTTGATAGTAAATATTATATAGTTACTAGTGCTAAAGATTTTAGCGAATTATTTTAATTAAATAAATCAAACTGCTAACCATTGTGGTAAATTTTAAAGCATAGCATACTATACTTAACAAAGTTAAACTGCATGTTTTTACAAGCAAAGTGAAAAGGCTAACGAAATTTTCGTTAGCCTTTTATATAGTCTGTAAAAATTATTAAAATGTCCTTATGCACCTTTTTTAATTATTATCATTTTGCTTTTTCTGTCTTTCTTCCTTGCGCCTTTTCTTTTCAGCACTGTCAAGATAATCAGGATGAAATCCATCAACCTCTCCACGCTGAATAGCGCCCATTATTCTGTAATAAAGTCCCGAATGCTCCTTGTCAAATAAAGCAAGGTAGTCCTTCATTTTTGCTCTTTCAGTATTTCCATCAGCAGGACACTTACTTTCCACCACAGGTAAATTCGCACTTTTTGCAAATGCTTTAATTTCCTTTTCGTGAGTGTAAATAAGCGGTCTTATCATCGTAATATCCTTTCTTGAAAGGTATGTAACAGGAGAGAATGCACCAATTCTGCCCTCAAAGAAAAGATTTAGCATAAATGTCTCAATAACATCATCAAAATGATGACCGAGAGCAATTTTATTGCATCCAAGCTCAATACACGCATCATGCAAAGCACCACGCCTCATTCTTGCACAAAGGGAGCAAGGGGATGCTTCCTTACGCACATTAAAAATAATTTCATAAATCTCTGTCTTAACAACCTTATATTCAATTTCAAGGTCATCACAAAGCTTTTTTATAGGCAAAAAATCCATTCCCTCAATACCCATGTCAATGGTAAGGGCAACAACAGTATAATCAATACCTATAACTCTTTTTAGCTTTGCAAGAGCGCAAAGAAGCGCAAGGGAATCCTTGCCGCCCGAAACACCAACGGCAATTCTGTCCCCATCGCAAATCATATTATATTCCTCAACCGCCTTTCTTGTGTGGCTGAGGATTTTTTCAATACTGCTAAATTCTATCATAGTAACCTCAAATAAAAAATCACATAAAATATTATAAAGTCTATTTTTAAGGAGCATATATGGCTATAAAAATTTACATAGACCAAGGACACAACCCAAGCCCACCCAACACAGGAGCAGAGGGCAACGGAGTAAGAGAGCAGGATATATCCTACGAGGTAGGCATGCGCCTATATGAACTATTAAACCAAAATCCCAATTTTGAAGCAAAGCTATCTCGCCCCACCCGAGGAACACAGCTTGGCACATCAAATTCATCAAGCTTAAGTGCAAGAGTAAATGATGCAAATAGCTGGGGAGCAGACTATTTTGTAAGCATACATACAAATGCATCAGTATCTCCAAATGCCACAGGCACAGAGGTGCTAGTTTATCGCTCTCCCTCAGTAGCCACCAATTTAGCCGAGGATGTTTTACAGGGCGTTGTTGATGCCTCAGGCTTCCCAAACAGAGGCGTAAAGCAAAGACCGGGACTTTATGTTTTAAGAAAAACAAATATGCCTGCCATCTTAGTGGAGCTTGGCTTTATCTCCAATCCACAGGAAGCCGCAATTATGTCAAATAATCCATCTCTTTTTGCAAGAGGCATTTATAACGGCATACTTAATTACTTCAATTTATAATACCATAAATTTTATGAAACTTCAATATAAAAATGCACACTATTCTCACAATAGTGTGCGTTTTTATTAACCCTCAAATTGCTTTCCCAAAAATGATGAAGCCGCTTGTATAAGCTTACATTCTGCGCTCTCTGTATCGGTAATTGTATGCTCATCGGTGGAAATCATCGCAACAGAGCCAATAATATCTCCCTCAGATATAATAGGCATAGCATATTTTACATATCCCGTAGCTCCATCACATGCATAAATTTTTTCAGCATCATTTTTTAGGTAATATAATGCTCGTTGATCCATTATAGACTCATATTCCTCACTAACCTTTTTGTCAGCATACTCTCTTTTTGAAACACCCGCTGTAACGATAACGCTATCTCTATCAGTTACCACAACGCTCATTCCGCATGTACGGTTAAGCGTTTCAACATATTGACCTGCAAATGAAGCAAATTCCCCAATAGGAGAGTATTTCTTAAAAATAACCTCTCCCTCTTTATTTGTGAAAATTTCAAGCGGCGCTCCATCTCTTATTCTTAGTGTGCGTCTTATTTCCTTCGGTATAACAACTCTACCTAAATCATCAATTCTACGAACAATACCCGTAGCCTTCATAAAAATCTCCTTTATAACAATTTCTTGTGCCTTAATAGTGTTTGTCACATTTTAAAATTTATACGCAAATATTTTATCAGTAGGAAAATATAATTGTCTTAACTAAATTTTGCCTATAATATTGAAAAATATATTTTTCTGTGTTATTATAAATGTGTATGTACTTTATATATCTATTTAATCATGTCAATTAGGAGAGAAAATAATGATAGATTCTATATCAACAGGAATTCTGGTGGCATTTATTGCTATAGCCGCCTTAGGATTTCTTTTAGGCTTTAAGAAGGGAACATTTAAATCATTAACCGATTTAGTTTTTCTTGCATTAAATGTTTTTATATCAGTATTAGTTGCAACCGCAGTTGCAAAAAACGTTGTAACAGTTGATACATTAGCGCAGTATTTCCCTGAGGTTGCACCAAGCATAGGACTTGATGACACTATTATAAATCAAGTAAACGGATATTTATCCTCCCCAGAGCTTTATTCAACTGCTATTGCGCTTGTTTTGGCACTAGCAACCGTTATTGTGTTACCAATTATCTTTATGGTTACCTTTATTGTTTTAGGCATTATTTTGTTTATACCAAAGATAATAGTTAATAGCGTAATTGTGCCAAGCACTAAGGGAATAGGCTTAAAGCTTGGTGGAGGCTTAATTGGAGCTGTGGTAAAGGTAGTAGCACTTGCCGTTTTAATAATGCCAATCGTAGGATATGCAAATTACGCAAGCAATACACTTGATTTGCTAAAGAGTGAAGACACTCAAGTGGAAGCAATTGTGCCTATTGAAAAAATGGTTGATGAAGCAACAGAGACCCCTGTTTTTAAAACGGTTTATTCTTTTGGCGGTAAAAAGCTTTTTGATACATTAACAACAATTAAGGTTAATGATATTAGAATATCCTTAACACATGAAACTGAAACAGCTATAAATTTATACAATGAATCAGATAACTTTATAGGCGTGCCTATAAATGAATATGGAGATAAGCAGATAGACTCTATTGAAAGAATAGAGGAAATTATTTTAGATGCAGATTTTGTCCCTGCATTATTAAGTAATGTACTTGCTTATGTTGCAAACGAATGGAATAACGGAAATGCAGTTTTAGGCTACGAAAAGCCTGTTATCGGCACAGAGCTGCAAGAGGCTCTTGATAGCACTATTACTGTTTTAGCTCAAACAACACCATCTTCCTTTAAGCAAGACCTTTGCACAGTAGCAGAAATTGCTAAATACGCGATTGAGGATGGCGTAGTTTATGCTTTAACCAGCGAGGACGGCAATATTATGCATGTTCTTGAAAACACAAATGTAATAAGCGATATTTTAGTAGAGCTTCATCGCAACGAAAGAACGCGCCCAATCCTTCCAGCTATCACAAATGGAGTTGTAAATTATCTTTATAGCATCTATGATGAGGTAAACGGCACAACCACCGAGCAGCACCATATGGTTGATATAAACGGTTTAACAGAATCAGTTGTCCAAAACGAAGGCGCAATTATATCAAATGTTATAGTTGAGCTTGATACATTTATGATTAGCATAAAGGAATATTCAGGCAGAAGCACCATAGACATAGTAAAATTTGGAGACTTCGCCGCCCTTGGTAGAGCCTTTAATGGAATTAAGCGAAGCTACCTTTTCTGTGATACATATGAGTTTATTTTAAGAACAGTCTTAGAGTCAAAGGGCTGCCGTGAGCTTGGTATTTTAGATGAGCAGTTTATAAAAAATGCAATCCTTCATGATAGCGACATGGAAATGATGCTTGTTTCAAGACAAAAAATCGCACTTCTTGTATTATCAATGTATAAGGGCGAGGCGCTTGATTATAACGATGCCATTGAAGCACTTCTTATGAACATAACATCAGTTGATGCAGACTCAGTAAAGAATCTTTTAACAGAGGAAAGCTTAAAAGCAATCGGTGTTAAGGGAGAGCATGTTCACACAATTTCGGGACTTTTAACATCAATGATCGATACGATTAAGGATGAAAGCATTGAAATTTCATCTGAAAATCTTTCCAAGGAAGCGGAAAGCGCAAGTAAAATCATTCAAACGGTTGACTCAGCACTTGAAAATAGCGCAAAGGATAAAAACGTATTCGTATCAAGTGATGATAAGGAAACCACATCACAAATGACCGCAGGCGAATTTATTTCAACAACACTTGAATCCGAATTTGTTTCCTCAATGATTGTAATAGCAACCAAGGATGAAAGCGGAAATGAGGTTGACGACCCATATAATGTAAGAGAGCATCTAAGCGAAAACGATATTTCCGAGCTTGAAAACGCTTTAGGCGAGGAATATGCAAAAACAGAGGATGATGAATCCAAAAAGGAAAAGCTTGATGCTATCGCCCACATCTTTGGAGTTGATATATCAAAATTTCAATAAATCATAAAGCCTTGACCGATACGGTCAAGGCTTTTATGATTTATTCTACTGTTTCATTAATATCATCTACTACTTCATTTGTAGTATCTGTATCATTTTCCTCTATAACATCATTATTTTGATTACCGCCGTTTGCATTAAGCTTTGCATTTTTAATCTTATTAGCAACGTAGCTACCGCCACCGATAATGCAGAAGAGAAGTCCTAATGCAAGGTCCTTAAAATAAGCAACTGCAATCTCACCATCCTCAAGGAATAATGGAGCAGCTTGAACAGACTCAAAGTATGTTAATGTGAAATCAACCTCGCCAGCAGCAAACCAATCCTGATAAGCTACATAAATATCGTAGCCTAAGCTTAAATACCAAGCAAGCACCATTACTAGTAATGAAATTATTACTGAAATAATAATACCCTTTGTGCTTTCCTTTTTAGCAAACACCGAGTAGCCCTTAATAGCGCATACCGCACCCACAAGACCGCTTATAGAAGCTATAATTCCAATCATGCCAAGTACAAACCATAAAGCGCCACCAGCTAATGAAAATAGGAATGCTCCCACAATACCTGCAATTACATTTTCGCTAGCAGGCTTTTTGTTAATATCGTTTTCTAACTCATAAGAATAATTATTCATTGTCATTTACCTCTTTTTTATCCTTCTATCAAATTGTTTATTATTGCACGCCTTGTATCAAGCACTGCCTTTGCCTCATCCTTGTTTTCTCCTCTTACAGAGTAGTAAACCTTGATTTTTGGCTCTGTGCCTGATGGACGAATAGCAATCCATGATGAATCCTTAAAGATAAACTTAAGTACATCAGCTTTTGGAAGTCCGTCAAGACCTGGCAAATAGTCATTTACCTTGTCAATTCCATCAAATAAAGAAGCACCGTTTTCTCTCATTTCCTTCATAATTGCTTGAATTCTTTCAACACCATCAATTCCCTTAAGTGTATATGAATCAAGCTTATCAAGGAAATATCCATATTTATCGTAAATCTCTTCCATTACATCATCAAGAGTCTTGCCTTGATTTTTGTAATAGGAAGCCATTTCACAAATAAGCATCGAAGCAACAACAGCATCCTTATCTCTTGCGTGAGTACCAACTAAATATCCGTAGCTTTCCTCATAGCCGATTACAAAATCGCCACAACCGGTAGCATCAAAAATATTCATCTGCTCACCGATATATTTAAAGCCTGTTAATGTCTCAATAACATTGCAGCCATTCATTTTAGCAATAGTAGAGCCAAGCTCACTTGTTACAATAGTCTTAATTACAGTTGATTTGTCAGTTAGCTTATCTCTGTTCATCTTAATTACATAATCAACTAAAAGCGCACCAACCTGGTTACCAGTAAAGAGCTTCATTCCAGTTTTTGTGTTAACCGCAATACCAACTCTATCACAGTCAGGGTCAGTACCGAAAATAATATCAGCGCCTAAGCTTTCGCAAAGCTTAACACCCATATCAAGAGCCTCAGCGTTTTCAGGATTTGGAGAAACAACAGTAGGGAAGTCGCCATTACGCATTTCTTGCTCCTTAACTATTGTTACATCATATCCAAGCTCAGAAAGCACTCGTCTTACAGGAACATTACCTGTGCCGTGAAGTGGAGTATATACAATCTTAGCACTCTTATTTCCAATATCGTGAGCTTGCTTTTTTACATTCTCAATAAAGCTATCAAATACCGCCTTAGGTACACTCTTTAAAATACCGCACTCTCTTGCATCCTTTTCGTTTGCAACAGGGATTGCAGGAATATCAGTTATAGCATTTACATAAGAAATGATTTTATTAGCATCATCAGTAAGCACCTGACAGCCCATATCATCATAAACCTTGTAGCCATTATATTCCTTAGGATTATGACTTGCAGTTACAACAATACCGCCAACACAGTTTAATTCTCTTACTGTAAAGGAAAGCACAGGAGTAGGCATTATTTCATCGTATAAATATGCGACAATACCTGCCTCAGCCATAACAAGCGCTGCCTCTTTAGCAAATGAGTCGGAATTGTTTCTTGAATCGTAAGCAATAGCAACACCACGCTTTACATCATCGCCATACTTATCTAAAAGATAGTTAGCAAAGCCGCGAGTAGCCTTTCTTATAATGTACTTGTTCATTCTGTTTGTGCCTGCGCCCATAACACCACGAAGACCACCTGTACCAAATTCAAGATCACGCCAGAAACGGTCTTCAATCTCCTCGTTTGATAGACCTGCGTTTAATTCATCTCTTGTTTCCTTGTCAAAAAGCTCGTTTGTGCGCCAAAGATTATAATTATCTAAAATGTTTTTAGAAAGCTCTTTCATTTTAACCTCTTTATATAGCCAATTTATTTCATCATACTAATTATAGCATGATTTTAGGGAAAATAATACAAATTATCAAATATTATTCGCCTTTAGTATAAGCAAGTAATCCGCCTGCCATTAAAATATCAATTTGTCTTTGTGTATAGCTGCAATTTAATGTAGCCTCGCCATTTGTGCCCTTTAATGTAATCTTGCCGTTTTTCATGCCCTCAAATACATTTTCAAGAGTTAATTTGTCATCCTGACAGAATTTATCGTAATCCTCAGGGTTTTCAAATGTAAGTGGTAAAATACCTGCATTTATAAGGTTGGCTGCGTGAATTCTTGCAAAGCTCTTAGCGACAACCGCCTTAACACCTAAGTAAAGAGGTACTAATGCCGCATGCTCTCTTGATGAGCCTTGACCATAGTTAGAGCCACCAACAATAATGCTTGAGCCATTCTTTAATGCTCTCTCTGCAAATGTCTCATCACAAACTGCAAAGCAGAACTTTGATAAGAAAGGAATATTTGAACGGTAAGGAAGGATTTTAGCACCTGCTGGCATAATGTGGTCAGTAGTAATATTATCTCCAACCTTAAGAGTTAATACAGCCTCAATATTGTTTTCAAGCTTCTTTGTTGTTGGGAATGGCTTAATGTTTGGTCCTCTTAAAATTTCAAGGTCCTTAGCCTCCTCCTCAGAAGCAGGGAGAATAACAGCACTGTCATCTACCTTGAACATTTCAGGCATTTCAACCTCTGTATATTCGCCAAGTGTTCTTGGGTCAGTAATATATCCTGTAAGAGCAGAAGCAACCGCAACCTCAGGAGATACAAGGTAAACCTGACCGTCCTTTGTTCCACTTCTACCCTCAAAGTTTCTGTTAAATGTACGGAGTGATACACCACCTGAGTTAGGGGAGAAGCCCATACCGATACAAGGACCGCAAGCACATTCAAGCACTCTTGCGCCTGCTGCTAAAATATCAGATAAAGCGCCGCAATCAGCAAGCATAGAAAGAACCTGCTTAGAGCCGGGGGAAACTGAAAGGCTTACGCTATCGTGAATTTTCTTACCCTTAAGCATTGAAGCAACTCTTAACATATCACGAAGTGAAGAGTTAGTGCAAGAGCCGATACATACTTGGTCAACCTTAATGCCTGAAAGCTCCTCAGCGCTCTTAATATTGTCAGGGCTATGTGGACAAGCAAGAAGTGGCTTTAATTCAGATAAGTTAATATCAATAATTCTGTCATAAACTGCATCCTCATCACTTGCAAGAGGTGAATATGCATCCCCTCTGCCTTGCGCCTCTAAGAATGCTTTTGTAATTTCATCAGATGGGAAAATAGATGTGGTAGCGCCAAGCTCTGTACCCATATTTGTAATAGTAGCTCTTTCTGGCACTGATAATGTCTTAATGCCCTCGCCACCCCATTCAATGATAGCACCAACGCCACCCTTAACGGAAAGAATACGAAGAATTTCAAGGCTTACATCCTTGGCGCTAACCCAAGGACGAAGCTTACCTGTAAGGTTTACCTTGAACATCTTAGGCATAGTAATATAGTATGCACCGCCACCCATAGCAACAGCAACATCAAGTCCGCCTGCACCAAATGCAAGCATACCGATACCACCCGCGGTAGGTGTATGGCTGTCAGAGCCGATAAGTGTCATTCCAGGAACGCCAAATCTTTCAAGATGTACTTGATGGCAAATACCGTTACCTGGACGGGAAAATCTTAAGCCGAATTTTTTTGCCACAGATTGAATATATCTATGGTCGTCAGCATTTTCAAAGCCTGACTGTAATGTGTTGTGGTCAATATAAG
Source organism: Eubacteriales bacterium (assembly GCA_045127235.1). Lineage (GTDB taxonomy): Bacteria > Bacillota > Clostridia > Oscillospirales > CAG-272 > RGIG2000. The sequence continues at coordinate 99,591 of JBGVPY010000022.1, read as the reverse complement.
CAACAGAAAGCTTTGTTCTAACTCTTGGAATACCAATAGCCTCAAATTCAAGGTACGCCATAGTACCGGTAGCATCCTGTGTTAATGTTTGGTCAATTCTTAAAGCAATTTCATTGCCGGCAACCATCTCGCCGGATATTAAATGCTCCTTAATTATTTTTTGTGCAATAGTAAGTCCCATTGTCTTTCTCCTTTTAATACGCCAATTAAAAATAATATATAAATTATAGCAAAATCAAACCAATATGTCAAGAAATATATGTATATTATAACAAAAATTATAAATATATATTTTTACCCTTGATAAGTGTATTTTTATTTGATATAATTATCATAACGAAATAGCGAAGGTAGGTATATAATGTTTAAAAATATATCCCATCTTATTAAAGATAAATTAAAGGAATCATTAAAGTCAGTTTTGCCCGTATTCATAATAGTTTTACTGCTATGCTTTTTAGTACCGGGCGTTGAGGTTTCAGTTTTAACCTCTTTTATTTTTGGAACAGTGCTTGTTGTTGTAGGCACAGGCATATTTAACCTAGGAGCAGATATGTCTATGACTCCTATGGGAGAATATGTAGGCGCACAAATGACCCGTTCAAAGAAAATTTGGTTAATTATAATCCTGTCCTTCTTTGTAGGTGTCCTTATTACAATGTCTGAGCCTGATTTACAAATTTTAGCCCAACACGCATCAATCAATCCAAGCATACTTTTAACAGTAGCAGTATCAGTAGGCGTAGGTGCTTTTTTAGTGGTAGCAATGCTTCGTATTATCTTTGCCATTAAATTAAAGTACCTTCTTATAGGCTTCTACATAGCAGTATTTGTTTTAGCATTTTTCGTTGATAAGGGATTTTGGTCAGTTGCCTTTGACTCAGGCGGAGTTACCACAGGGCCAATGACCGTTCCTTTTATCATTGCTTTAGGTGTCGGTGTATCATCTATCCGCTCCGACTCACAGGAAAATAACGATAGCTTCGGTCTTGTTGCATTATGCTCAGTAGGACCAATTGCCGCAGTTTTAGTTTTAGGACTTATTTTAGGCGGTAACACAGGAGATTACGAGTATATCGTAGCAGATAAATTTTTGTTTTCCCAAGACCTCGGTCTTGATTATTTAGTAGCATTACCTCACTATATGCTAGAGGTTTTAAAATCTGTGCTACCAATTGCCGCATTTTTCTTTATTTATCAGTTATTTACAGGCAAGCTAAACAAAAAGAGCTTAATTAAAATCATTATCGGTCTTGTTTATACAATCATCGGTCTTGTATTATTCTTGACAGGCGCAAATGTAGGCTTTATGTCCGCAGGAAGCGCCCTTGGCGAAATTTTTGGAAATAGTGAGTATGTATGGCTTGTTATCCCAATTGGAATGATAGTAGGCTTCTTTATAGTAGCCGCAGAGCCCGCAGTACAGGTATTACAAGCACAGGTTGAAAATGTAACATCAGGCGCAATTCCTAAAAAAGCCCTTGCATTCGCCCTTGAATTTGGCGTATCAATCTCAGTAGGAATTGCAATGCTTAGAGCCATAACAGGAATATCAATTATGATACCACTTATTATTGGCTACTCTATAGCATTAGTCCTTACATTCTTTGTCCCCGAAATCTTTACATCAATTGCATTTGACTCAGGCGGAGTTGCATCAGGCGCTATGACATCAACATTCCTACTTGCCTTTGCAGTAGGTGTATGCTATGGCGTAAACGGTGGAACAGAGAGCATAATGACTGATGCATTCGGCACAGTTGCAATGGTAGCAATGACACCGCTTATTGCAATCCAAATTTTAGGTATCGTTTATAAAATCCGCATCAAGAAAATTGACGGAGCAATCATTCCTGAGGAAGAAATTACCAAATCAGAGGATATTATCTCTGTTGATGAATTGCCGCTTGATGGCACATTAACAATACCAATTCCACTTGAAATTAGAGACGAAATCATTGACTTTTAGAAAGGAGAGAGGGAATACTATGCAAAAAATGTATCTTTTGATAACAATCACTCAAAGAGATGATAGTGATGAATTTACAAATTTCTTTAACTCAAAGGAAGTCCCTGTAATTTACAGTACAACCTGCGAGGGCACAGTAAGAGAAAGGACCTTATCTCTTTTCGGCTTCGAAAAAACATTAAAAACAGTTCATTATTGTGTTGTTACAAATAATAAGAAAAATGAATTAATCAAGGGACTAACTCGTGAAATGGCAATAGACCTACCAAACCGAGGAATTGCCGTTTCAATTCCCCTAACAAGCATGGGCGGAAAAAGAGCCCTTGATATGTATGCTAATGGACACGAAAATGATGATGAAGAGGAGCAAATTATGCAAGATAAGCAAATGGAATTAATAGTTGCTATATGCGAAAAGGGACATACAGAAACAGTAATGGATGCGGCAAGAGAAGCAGGCGCAAGAGGCGGAACAGTAGTTCACGCAAAGGGCACAGGCTCAAAATATACAAATAAATTCTTTGGCATTTCAATTGCCGAGGAAAAGGAAATGATATATATTGTCGCAGGCGAAAATCAAAAAAAGGAAATTATGCGCGCAATTATGGATAATGCAGGCATCGATAGCGAAGCACATACAATCGTATTCTCCTTGCCCGTATCCGACACCGCAGGCCTTCGCCTCTTAGACCCCGAGGAATAAAACAAAAATCAGCAGAGCAATCTGCTGATTTTTTAATGCTACAAAGCCTTCCCCTTTGTTCGGAGGGGAAGGTGTCAGCAAAGCTGACGGATGAGGTGTAGTAATAAGCAAAATTATTTAAAAATTAAATTCTTTTCTTATAAATCCCCACGCAATACCAAGTAATGCACCCAACAAAATTTATAATATATAAGGCTGTCAAGCAAATGTTAATAGTGTTAAGTGTATCATGTCCGTTATTGTATGCTTCTTTAGTTACTACCGTTATCTTAACTGCGCTATTTTCATAATCTTGAATATCTATTTTTTGATATAATTTAGGATAATAGTAATACGCTATACCGTTAATCTCATTCCATTCTTTAAAATTTGTATAAGCGCTGTCTACTTCATCCTTTGGCAATTCGCCACGCCATTCATCAAACCACTTATCATAACCGTTTTGCATATATGATATGAAATCATCGTAATTATCAAAAGTGGCTTTTTTAATAAATCCCTGAGCATCAATAACAACATTGAATACATAAGTGATAATTAAAAGTACGGCTAAAACAATGATAAATACACTCAAAATTCGTTTAAGTAGTATCGCATCAAAAGTTATTTTTCTATTTTGAGTATTACTTAGTAAAATAATTTCATTTTTACTAAGCAGCTTCAAAACAAATAATTTATAGATTAAAAACAAAACGATAAAGACAATAAGACCAAATAAAGCTCCGTATAATAACCATGATGTAAAAGCAAGTCCCCATCCGTGTGGCGGTATAACTGCCAAAGGCAAGCAAAACGCCGAAACCATAGCCACAAAAAACATAATTTTAATACACTTCATGGTGCTATCCGTGTTTGCTTTTTTCAAAATTTCAATATAATCGCTTTCATCCTCATCAATTAAAAATCTTGAATTAACAGTAAAGCATATCTGACATATCACTCCTGCGATAAAGAAAATGCTTCCAAGACAAAAGCCAAGCAAACCTCTGTTAAAACCAATATTACATATAACAGCCACAATAAGACCAACCATTGTTATGCCAATAGAAATTAACGAAAGATTACCGTATTTCTTTTTGCTATTGTGTAACATTAATTTAAATTGCTTTTCACTTTTTTCTTTTTGCTTTTCTGATTGCTCTTCATTTTGTGTTTTGTTTCTTTCTCCACGCAAAAGCTCATCCGTGGTAATGTCAAAAATTTCAGCAATTAAAGGTATTAAAGAAAGCTCAGGCGTGCACTCATCACATTCCCACCTGCTTACAGTTTTGTCAGAAACATAAAGTCTCTCTCCAAGCTCCTTTTGAGTCATACCGTTAGCACGCCTTAAAGCCGAAATAAATTTACCAATAGTTTTCTTTTCCATTACATATTCCTCCTACCGTGTGTTTGTAGTTACATTCTATCATTCTGTCAGAGAAAATTCCACCGCCAACCAAAGGAATTACTCTCATTTTGCGAGAATTTTCAAATTCATATAATAATTATATCACACATAAAAACACCTTTCAATAATAAATCCCCCACCCTGTGTGCAGAAAACAAAAATCAGCAGAGCAATCTGCTGATTTTTTTGTTAGCCTTCTTTGTGTAAAGGAAAAGGGACTACGAAAGTGATAGAAGGATTGTTTAAATTTTCTTTAATGTAAAGCTATCTGCCATATGCAAATAGTTTGCAAGCATCTCAACACCGTTTTCATTAAGCTCATTTTGACTAACGGTAGATTTTTCTCCGTTATAAGTAAGCTCATACGTGCTATTCAAACCGTTATCAAAGAAAGGATATACAGTAGCATATTCTTGTATAGGATGCTCTGTATAAGAGTAAATCTTAATTTCATTAAAGTTCTTATCATTAAATTGAAGCACTAAAAGTGTAGGCGTATCGCAAAGAATATGACATTCGCTGTTTGCCCAAAACTCTCTTTCACTCTTATATGTGTTGATAAACTCGCCAAGTTCCTTGATAGTATTATCTGACACCTGCGTTAAATCACAGCTAACACCGATAGGACCACCCACAAGTGATTTCTTAATATAATCAAGACTTGCTTCCTCAGCTCTTTGCCAGTTAGCAGTAGAGCTTAAAAGTATTTTTTCTTGTGTATCGCCAACAGGATATGTCGGAGTAAATCCCTCAACGCTTCGTATGGTCGCCCATCTTTCAAGCATAGATGACGGCATGCGCTTTATAGCATTTTTAAATATTTCAAGCTGAGTGTAAATTCCATGGCTATCACTCATCCAAAATGAATTAAAGTAAGGCGCATTTGAGAGGGACATTCTGCCACCGCCACTTGCGCAGCACTCTAAGTGTAGCTCGGGATAATCAGACTTTATTCTTGAAAGGAAGTAATTATATCCCTCATAATACTTTATAAATGAATTTCTTGTCTTATCGTAGTATAAAGGACCGTTTAAGTCAAACTTAATAAACTCAACGCCGTATTTGTCAATATTCGCTTTTAATATTCCGTATATAAAATCACAAGCGTCTCTGTTTGCAAAGTTCACAAAACAATGCTGACCCTCAGTTAAATAATATTCGGGATGCTTTTTCACATTTTCACAGTTAGGATTAGCTCTTTCAATCTCAAACCATAAACCGAATTTAAGTCCCTTTGCTCTTACAAGGTCGGCAAATTCCTTAAGTCTGCCCCTCATCGCACTTTCATCTGACTCTTGCCAATCGCCAACAACATCCCACCACATTTGTGTCTTACCAAACCAACCGGCATCAACCGTAAAGTATTCACATCCAAGAAGGGAAGCCTTGTCAAGCTGACATACTAAATTATCAAAATCAATATAGTCAAAATGGCTCATCCAAGTATTATAAACAATAGGCAATTTTGAAGGATACTTTTCGTTGCAATATCTGTGTAGCTTATAAGCATCCATATCAAGCTTGGATGTAAATGAGTAATAGAGAATGGTAGGTAGTCTTAATTCCTCATTTGGCTTCAGCACGTATCTGAAATCCTGTGATTTAATACCTAACTCAACAGTTACAACCTTATGCTCTAAAAACTCTCCGTGACGGCTAACTCTGTATTCAAAACAGGAATTTGACATTATGTGAAACGCAATTCCTCGTCCGTTTTGCTCATTGAAAACAGCCACAAACGGATTTACGTCTTGATTTGTACGAATTTCATCGCTCATACCGTAAACACCGCTCACAAGACCTTGCCAAGCGCCAATACCCTCTTTAATATGCTTGCTTGTCTGTGTGTAAACCTGATATTCGCCACCGTTTAATGTGAATTTAGATAAAGCAGTGCTAATTTCAATATCTCTATTTGAAATATTCTTAATTACATCCTGCCTTTCATATACACCACTTGAATGCTTAGTAGTCTTGCTTACTATTTCAATTTCACTATTTTTATAGTAAACCGTGTCCCCATTTTTTTGAGTGTCCCCCAAAGCTCTTTCAAAATCACCGTAAACGGTAAATAAATCTGTAATTTTAGTATATTCCATCTTAACCCTCAATATATACAATGCTGTTTCTTTCAAGTCGCATAGTAACCGTATTATTTTCAATTCTATATGTTGTTACAGGCACATATGTGTGTGCTTCATCTGTCAAATAAAATTTCAATTTTGTAGCATCAACGCCCTCAACATCAAGCGTTATCCTCTTTGCACCCTCATTGTCATTTTCGGTATAATATGTAATTGCAATACCACACTTTCCATTACCGTTAGCAGCCACCACATAAACATCCTTGTCCTCGCAAATAGACTCCACATGATTACCCATTTCATAAAGGTTAGAGAAGGTGTAGAAGGAGTAATATCCCTTTAAAACCTCATATGTGTACATATTCCAAAGACCGTTAAATGCAGTAGGTCTTGCGTCATAGTACATAAGCATATCAATATCAGGACAGTTTTGTGCCGCGCTCATACAAGCAAGGCTAAACGCCGCACCCTTCATACCGATAATTTGCTTAATTGAATAAACAAATTCATCAGTCCAACCGCGTACATAATTCCATTCATTTAAGTTAGTTTCAGCATTTTCATAACCGCATCTGTCAAGCATTTTTCTTACTCTTGTGCATTTGTCAGTCATATCGTAAGGCTGTGTCCAATACCAGTGATAGCTGAAAAAGTCAAGAGGAGTGTCTAATTTCTTAATCTCCTTAAGAAAAGATTCACACCATTCCTCATCGCCACAGGATGCAGGACCGCCAATTTTTAAATGTGGGAAACGACTCTTTAAATGCTTAGCGGCAATAGAATAAAACTCTACAAATTCCTCAAAAGTACCCTGCCAGCAACGCTTGTTTTTCTCCTCGTGTGCATCAAGGTCAGGCTCATTCCAAATTTCCCAGTATTCCATATCATAGTAAAAGCCGTCAGCCCAACCTTCTGTATAGTGTGCAATAATATGCTCACAAATTTCCGCCCATTTCTTAAAATCCTTAGGTGGATATGTGTTGTATTTCTTTACCTCATGCTCAATTCTTGACCCAAGACGGAAAAATGGCTTTGCACCGTAGTCAATAATTTGCTTCATATACTTATCAGTACAAGCAAAATCATAGCTATTAGGGTCATTTACGTCCGCATCAAAGTTAGTGAAAATAAAATTCACGTCAACAGTATGATTTCCGCCATATCCTGCATGGAATGAAGCATCATGTGTCCTTGCATAGGGAATACGGCACGCCTTATAGCTGTTTTGATTTCCTCTTGTTTGCTCGCTTCCGTTAGCAACACAAGGGCCGTTATTTACCGCGTGCATCACCTTAATTTTGCCAATTTCTTTATTAAAATTTACCTTTACGTTTGTCATATCTTATCCCTCAATATATACAATACTGTTTCTTTCAAGCCACATTGTAACTGTGTTATTTTCAATTTTGTATGTGCTCATAGGCGCATAAGTGCTTTTTTCATCCACTAAACAGAGCTTTAATTTCGTAGCATCAAAGCCTTCAATGTTAAGTGCAATTTTCTTAGCGCCATCATTGTCGTTTTCACTGTAATACGTTATAGCAATACCGTGCTTGCCATTACCAACCGCCGCTACTACGTATACGCTTTCATCATCACATTCACTCTCTACCTGATTGCCCATTTCATATAGATTAGCAAAGGTGTAAAAAGCATAATATCCCTTTATAGGCGTTAGCGTGTAGAAGTCAAATAAACCGTTCCATTCGCTTGGCCGTGCATCGTAATACATCATCATGTCAATATCAGTAGAGTTTTGCCCCGCACTCATACAGGCAAGATTAAATGCAGCACCCTTCATACCATTAATTTGCTTGATGGAATAAACGAATTCGTCGCTCCAACCACGAACATAATTCCATTCATTTAAGTGCGTTTCAATGAACTCATAACCGCACCTATCAAGCATTTTTCTTACTCTTGTGCATTTTGCAGTCATATCATAAGGTTGTGTCCAATACCAATGGAAGCTAAAAAAGTCAAGAGGAGTGTCGTTTTTCTTGATTTCTTTAAGGAAATTTTCGCACCATTCCTCATCTCCGCAGGAGCCGGGACCGCCAATTTTTAAATTAGGGAAGCATCTTTTTAAATGCTTTGAGGTAATAGTAAATAAATCCACAAACTCCTCAAACGTGCCTTGCCAAAGACGCTTGTTAAATTCCTCATGAGCATCAAGGTCAGGCTCGCCCCAAATTTCCCAATATTTCATATCATAGTAAAAGCCGTCAGCCCATCCCTCAGTATAGTGTGCAATAATATGCTCGCATATCTCTGCCCACTTTTTAAAGTCTTTAGGTGGAAACGTATTGTACTTTTTAATTTCATGCTCAATTCTTGACCCAAGGCGGAAATAAGGTTTCGCCCCATAATCAATAATCTGCTTCATATATAAGTCAGTACAAGCAAAATCATAGCTTTGTGGGTCATTCACGTCTGCATCAAAGTTAGTGAAAATAAAATTCACGTCAACAGTATGGTTTCCGCCATATCCCGCATAAAACGAAGCATCATGAGTCCTTGCGTAGGGAATACGGCACGCCTTATACGCATCCTGATTGCCACGCGTTTGGTCTTTACCGCTAACACAAGGACCATTGTTTACTGCGTGCATTACCTTAATTTTGCCGATTGTCTTACTAAAATTTACTCTTACGTTACTCATTTTCAATATATACAATACTGTTTCTTTCAAGTCTTAATGTGATTTTTCCGTTATCAAATTTGTTAACTAAATTTTCGCCCATTGTTTGGTTTACATCAGTTATGTAAATTTTCGCATTGCTAAAATCGTGTCCGTTAACGTTTACAGTAACAAACTTAGGAGTATTTCCATCATCCTCACTGTAATATGTAATCATAATTCCTGCTTTGTTACCATTCTTAGCAGAAACAACGTAAATATCCTTGTCATCACTTACGCTCTTTACTTGATTACCCATTTCATAAAGATTAGCGTAAATGTAGAATGGATAATATCCCTTAAGTGGTCGCATAGTATAGAAGTCAAAAAGTCCATTCATAGCGCAAGGTCTTGCATCATAGTACATAAGCATATCAATATTAGGATTTTTCTGTGCCGCCGCCATACAAGCAGAGGTAAAGCAAGCCCCCTTAATGGAAATCATAGTTTCTATACTGTAAACGAATTCATCGCCCCAACCGCGTACGTAATTCCATTCATTTAAAATGCTCTCTGCATCTCCGTATCCGTAACGCTTTGCAATCTTGGAAATTCTTGTACCCTTTTTTGACATTTCATTTGGCTCAACTCCGTACCAGTGCCAAGATAAAAAGTCCATAGGCGGGTGTTTATCCTTGATTCTTTCAAAAAATCTTTCAAGCCAATCCTCATTCCAAGCAATAGCAGGACCACCAAATTTTAAATTAGGAAATCTATTTTTTAAATATGTAGCCGCCACAGTATAAAACTCCGCAAACTCCGCCTCTGTGCCTTGCCAACAACGCTTGTTAGGACTGTTGTCAGGGTCAAGGTCAGGCTCATTCCAAATTTCCCAGTATTCTAAATCATATTTAAAGCCATCAGCCCAACCCTCAGTATAGTGTGCAATAATATGCTCACAAATCTGCGCCCACTTTGTATAGTCCTTAGGTGGAAAAGTGCCAAACTTCTTTACGTAATGCTCAATCTTTGAGCCAAGACGGTAAAATGGCTTCGTGCCAAACTCATATATTTCACTTATATACTTGTCAGTACAAGCAAAATCATAGCTTTGTGGGTCATTCACATCCGCATCAAAATTAGGGAAGATAGCTTGAATATCAACGCTATGCTCACCACCGTATTGAGCGTGAAACGCCGCATCATGTGTCCTCGCATAAGGAATACGCGCCGCCCTGTAATAATCTTGATTGCCCCTCATTTGGTCGCCCCTCGTTACATGAGGACCATTATTAACAGCGTGCATAACCTTAATCTTGCCCGCCTTTTTATTAAAATCAATATTTATATTGCTCATTATAAAATCTCCCATAAAATATATTAACACAGCTTTATTTTAATATAATATTAAAATTAAGTCAAGATATAAATACAATAAAATCAATATATAAGTAAAATTCTAACCTGCGGTTGACAAATGTAAACTTTAGGTTGCTTGATTTTTTGCAACCTTTATGATATACTGAAGCCACAAAGGAGGCTTATCTATGAAACGAAACATAATTAGAATAACAATCTTAATGACATTTATTATCTTAATGCTAATACTTTCATCCTGCCTTGTTTTTTGTGCAGGCTGTGCAACACTTTCTTGTTCATCCTGTTCGTCCTGTATGTCGTGCGGTAAAAGCTACAAGGGCTCAAGAACAGAATATCCATACATAGTTGCAGAGAATAAGCTGTACGAAAATGATAAATATATAGTAGCAAGTAGCGATATGTATAGACCTTTATCAAATGTATTAATTGATAAAGAAAAAAACGAAATCTATCAGCTAACATATACACCGGGATATAATAACAGTGGCTTTGATAAATATACATACAATGTTGAGTTTGAAGAAAATCAGTTTAAGCAATATACTATTATGGAAGTTCCAAAATACAATGTTGATACAGGCAAGGTTGATTATTATCAATACTATAAAGTAACAGTAATATTTGACTACACAGCCAAAGAAATTGATAGATTAAAAGACGATAAGATTTTGACAAAAAATCAGGTTGAAGAAATAATGAAAGTTGTTGATAAAAAAGAAAATAGTAGCTTTGTTATTTCTGATATTGACCATTATTACCATCAATATGATACAGAAGAAATGAACGAGCCCGAAAAAGCCATTTATGAATATGCAATATCTACAACCGAAATGACCGATGAGGCTGATAATTTCTTTCATACAGAGGTAGAAATAAGAGAAATTGATAATGTAGCTTATTTTTCTATTTCCTATTGCGATAAGAAAAAATTTTTTTCAACTGAAGCGGATTTCAGAGCAGTAAATAATGCTTGCTTTGGCTTTTATGATTTGGATAGCAAGGAAATAAAAATACTGCATCGCTTTGAAAACGAAGAAATAATAATTTTCTTTAATAAGAAAAGCATTATAACTTTAAATACAAGCAATGAAATAAATATCTATAATAGAGATAATTATGAAAAGAAATTCATCAGCAAATTAGAAAATGAAAAATATATAAGCCTTATTATACCGTTAGAAAATAGCGTGCTTATGTGGAAATCTGATTATACTGAGGAAATAGATTATTATTGCTATTACTGTATAATAACGGATACAGGCAAAATAGTAGTTGATAAAACTGTATTTCCATAAAACAAAAACGGAACAGACATTTTGCCTGTTCCGTTTTCCGTTATTTAAAAATATGCTAAGATTTGTTTACAGAGCTGAAAAGCTTCGATTTTTAACAATAGAATAACAGTTCACTGTCCGTAGCCTCAATTGTTTTTGGTATGTACCTCTAAGATTATTTCTGTTTTTTCGGCATAGATAATTGTTTCGTTATGGAGACACAGAACCGTCGCCTGGATCATTTGTCTCCTTGGATCAGTCCCAACTATATTCTTTTTTTATGTAGTTATCTAAATTATCAATATAATCAATATCGATATCGTAATGATAAAAATACGCTACGCTGTTATCTTGCTCATTAAAACCAATCATTAAAAAAGCTTTAGGATAATCATAGAAACTATCTTCAAAATCAAAAATTTCTTCTTTTTTAACGATTTTTATTTCGTAATTATTTACCTTTGCAACTATATCGGTAATATACTCTGTGCTTTCCTTTAAATATTCGTATTGGTTATCTATAACTTTACACATAGACTCATATGCTTCCCTGTCATATTTAATAAATAAAGAAACAGAATTAGTTGAACTTATGAGACCGATATTCTTCTTATTATGTATAGTCATATATTTAAAATCTCCAAGATCATCTACACTAGGCATATGGTCTTTAGCATAAGGAATTTCAACGATATATTCATCATATTTTAAAATGTCATTGGTACTTTGATGTGTACCACAAGAACAAAGTAACATAGCAATCATCACTAATACTATAATGGTAATTCTTTTCATTTCATTGAAGCAACCTTTCCAAATATAATTGGGGAGACAGGGGGCGGTTCTATGTCTCCACAAATAACCTGTAAAAATTCAATATCATAATATATAAAATTGGAATAAGCAGGCAGGAACTACCTGCTTATTCGTGTTGTGTTATTTTATGTTTGAGTTTTTACTTGTATTCCACAGAATTGTCCCTAAATCATACTGGATCACATAATTGTTTTGATAATTGTCCTACACACCCAAATATACAATGTTTTTCTTATGATCAATATTTGTTCTTTCTTCACTTATGCAAGCACTTATTTTCCAAACTTTTCCAAATTCTCTATTGAACAAATTTGCATTTATATAGAACTTTCCATCATATATCACATAAGACTTACATCCACCGGCGCCAAAACCAACTATACCTAATTGTAATCCCTCTTCATTTTTGTCAAGTGTATATAGCATTTTCTTTCCTGCACCGGGACTATACTTATATGCTAAATATCCATAAATCTCACCGTTGTAAGAAACACACATTCTTTCGTGTTCTTCCTGTATATCTACATCATATCCCAAAGCTTTTAAAAAATCATCTAATGGAATTAAAATGTGATCTTTATTACACAGGGTGTTTCCCGGCACACTATAATAATGACAATTAGCCTTATATACAATTGCTCTAAAATTTTCTACGGGCTTATTTTCTCCGTTATAGTATGAAAAGCATACTCGCATTTCTGTATATTCTTCCCATGGCTTAATATCAATTATTATATCATCATCCTTGGAACTTGAGTTTGTGTTTGCTGTTTTGTTTTCCGTATCCGTAATTAAATCGCTGTCAATGATATTGGTATCTTGCGTATCATTTACTAAGCTATCAATTGTGGAATCTGTTAAACTATCGGTGTCAATTGTTTGTTGTGAACATGATATAGTTGATATGCACAATAAAACAATTAAAATTATTAAAATAAGTGATTGATCTTTTTTCATAGTTATACCCCCTTATGTAGTATATGATACCGTATAGAAACATCTATGGAGACAGGGGACGGCTCTATGTCTCCACCTTACATCTCCAAATCTCTTACATAAATTTTACCATAACATTATCGTTTTGTCAATTTATAATCGAATAACAACAAAAATTCCCGATTAAAATCGAGGATTTTGCATATAAAATTCAATTAAGCTTTTTGAGACAGGGGACTTGTTTTTGACTGCTTTTTTAGTGGTTTTGAACCGCCCTTGTCTGTGATAGTCTGTCTGTGATACTATTTAACATAATTTTTTTCTTTGTCTTTACTACAAAAGATATGTTGATTAATGTATCTATAACATAATCCATCCTTATCATCTTCTTTTAAGCCAAAAACAATGATCTCATTTGAACTACAATGTAAATATTTTTGGATAGACATGCTTTCTGCTTTTTTTCGTAAAATTTTTTCGTTTAATGTTGTTTTGGCAAAATAAATGCATGTTTGTGTGTAATCTTCCATTTTTCTCGTTGCTCTTATAGAACAATTATTAATAAATCCATAAGAAACTATTTCATCCCAGGAAATAAAATATGTAGAGTCTACATCTTTATGAGTAACACCATCGGCATTTATAATAAATTGAAATTGAGCTATTTGTTTGTTCCCAACATGTTCTCCAAAAATTATAGCCATCATAATACCAACGGAACCAATAAAAAACAACATTGCATAAAAAAAAGCGAATTTAATTAGAAATAATATTGAAAACAGAAAAAATGGAATGAGTATCAAACAGGATAATAAAAATATTGCTATTTGATCTTTTCTTGATGGTTGCTTCATTATAAATTTCAATTCTTTCTCATTTTCTTCAATAATATACCTTTTCAATTGTATTTGTTCCATTATCTAAAAGGATACCACCTTTCTACATTCGGGGATGGAGACAGGGGACGGTTCTATGTCTCCACCTTACATCTCCAAATTTCTTACATAGATTTTACCATAATATTATCGTTTTGTCAATTTATAATCTAATAACAACAAAAATCCCCGATTAAAAATCGAGGATTTTTGTATATAAAATTCAATTAAGCCTTGTTTACAGAGCCGAATAACTCCATCTTTTCCTTAACAGTAGCCTTAATAGCCTCAAAGCCAGGAGCAAGAAGCTTTCTTGGGTCAAATCCCTTACCGCTTAAGTCCTTACCAGCCTCAACATATGATCTTGTTGCAGCAGCAAATGCTAATTGACATTCTGTATTAACATTGATCTTAGAAACGCCAAGAGAGATAGCCTTCTTAATCATATCTTCAGGGATACCTGTACCACCGTGAAGAACGAGTGGCATATCGCCAACCTTCTCAGAAATAGCAGCTAAAACATCAAAGTTAAGACCTGCCCAGTTTGCAGGATATTTACCGTGAATATTACCGATACCTGCAGCAAGCATTGTAACACCAAGATCTGCAATTTGCTTGCATTCATCTGGATCTGCACATTCGCCAGCACCTACAACGCCATCTTCCTCACCGCCGATTGAACCAACCTCAGCCTCAAGAGAAATACCAAGAACATCACATGCATTTACAAGAGCCTGTGTCTTAGCGAGGTTTTCCTCAATTGGATAGTGTGAACCGTCAAACATTACAGAAGAGAAGCCTGCATTGATACAAGCCTTTGCACCCTCAAATGAACCGTGGTCTAAGTGAAGAGCAACTGGAACAGTAATGTTAAGGCACTTAATCATACCCTTAACCATACCAACGATTGTGTCATAACCACACATATACTTACCTGCGCCCTCAGATACACCAAGAATAACAGGTGAGTTAAGCTCTTGAGCTGTTAAAAGGATAGCCTTTGTCCACTCAAGGTTGTTGATGTTAAATTGTCCTACGGCATATTTGCCTGCTTTTGCTTTTTCAAGCATTTCTTTTGCTGAAACTAACATTGTAATTTCTCCTTTATATTTATCTAAAATTTATAACAAAATTTTTACCGCACATATTATACACTAAATTGAACTTAAAATCAATACCTTTTTCAAAAAAATCAAACACACACGGTTATTATATAACCACCTTCAATAATTGTATTGAAATTTTCCTTTGTGGTGTCAAAGCTTAACGATAAAGCAACACCTTGCCCATTCTTTTTTCCATAGGCTTCCTTACAGGTCCAAATTTTAAGTAGCTCCGTGTCATCATATCCGCATTTTTCCATTTTTTCTATCTCGCCACCAACAAAAAATCTTTTGCAAAACGATACCGCATTTTGCTTTTTCACTATTTTCTCGCAGTCAATTCCACATTCCTTATCCGCTATCACGCAACAGACAAGCCCCTCGGTATGTGCTATACTAAAATGCACATCACACCCCTCAATGTAAGGCTTCCCAAGCTCCGTTTTTTTAATCTCATAGCTTGAAATTCCTATATCCTTTAGCATTTCATCAAGTATAGAATAAGCACAATTATGCAAAAAAATAGTCTTTTGTAGATTACTTAAAGACTTATCGCAATTTACAAATCTGTATTCAATTTTTAACAAAAAATCACCCTCTTTAAAATAAATTTGGTACTTTTTCATAAAAAATTCAAAAAAACATTGATTTTTTTGTAAAAATAGTATAAAATAGAATAAACACAAAATAATGACTAACAAAAAATACAGTCAGATAAGCAAGGAGGCTTTATTATGAGCGACAATATTATAGTAACCATAGCAAGACAGTACGGTAGCGGAGGACACGCGGTAGGACAGTTAGTTGCAGAAAATTTCGACATGGCTTATCATGATAAAAGCCTTATTGAAAAAGCCGCGCAAAAATTAGGTGTTAGCGAAGAGATGCTTCAAAGTGCCGATGAAAAGGCAACCCCAAGCTTTCTTTATTCCATTGCCACAGGCAACTACGATGTATATCCCTTGTCTATAAATTTTGCCCCCTACGAAATGCCTATCAACGATAAGCTTTTTAATCTCCAAGCAGACATTATAAGAGAGGAATCTGAAAAGTCCTCATGTGTAATCGTAGGCAGATGCGCTGACTATATTTTAAACGGAAACCCTAAGCTTGTCAAGGTGTTTATTTATGCCGATATGGACTCTCGTGTAAAAAGAGTAATGGAGCATCACGGCATTAGCGAGCAGGATGCAAGAGTATTAATCTACAAAACCGATAAAAAACGCGCAAACTATTATAACTATTACACCTCACTTAAATGGGGCAAAAGCGACAACTACAACCTAATGCTTGACACAAGCAAAATCGGAGTAGAGGGAGCCGCCAAAATCATCGGCGAATATATCAAGCTTCTACAAACCAAATAAATTAAAAGGCTACCATTTTAGGTAGCCTTTTAACTAATCGTAGGGCTAGCGAAATGAGTGCAGAAGACTCGAACGCAAAAGCGTCGGCGTACTAGTGTACGGCAGTGCTGCGGTCGTGGCTAAAAAGCAGAAAAAGAAGAGAACTTGCAGCTGCAAGTTCTCAACCTTAATAAATGCTTTACTATTTGACTGATTTTGATTTAATAACATAATCTGCTTTTGGTCTGTGCCATTGCAGCAGCCCTATGTAGATTATTTGTTAGCTTCAATATATTCAGCAACATCACCAACAGTGATAAGCTTGTGAATATCATCCTCGCTAAACTCAATACCAAACTCATCCTCACAAAGAAGAACAAGGTCAGCAAGATCAAGAGAGTTTACGCCAAGGTCATTAGCAAGCTCTGCATCTGGTGTGATATCATCTGGGTTAAGTGAAAGCTCTTCAACGAGAATGTTCTTTAATTTCTCAAACATGATTAATTCCTCCAAATTTTAAGGTGTCATAAAATCCTTTAATATGATGTGTCATATTTATTATAATCTTATGATATCTGATTTAGTCCAAAATAATTTTGCTTTATTTTGGATTTTGCTTTTTTGGGTAAATGCCTTAATAATTATATATTTTTTGGTACATTATGTCAATAGTCAAAATGTACAAAAAACAAATGCGAATTTTGTCAATATTGCACGAAAAATACACATTTTTTTGACAAAATCAACTATTTTTCATCCTTTTCCCCACGCTTGCCACTTGCCTTAACATTAGCTAAAGGATTATTGTTAATAGCCTCTTCCATGCCTCTGTTTGAAACATGAGTATAAATTTGTGTTGTATTTAATTGCTCATGTCCAAGTATTTCCTTAAGCACTCTAACATCAACCTTGCCGGTTTGATACATAAGCGTTGCCGCTGTATGTCTTAGCTTATGAGTAGAGTAGTGCTTATAGTCAAGCCCTGCCAAGCCTAAATACTTATAAACTAACCATTGCACAGTTTTATTGCTAAGCCTCTTATATTGCTTGCTTATAAACAAAGCATTGGTATTCAGCTTTTTATATTTAGGGTCTTGTCTTACCTTCAAATAAGTCAAAAGTGCATCCTTACATGCATCGTTTAAATAAACAATTCTTTCCTTGTTACCCTTACCAAGCACACGAAGTGAGCGAAGCTCCCTGTCAATATCGTTAAGATTGATACCAACAAGCTCCGAAAGTCGCATACCGCAATTTAAAAACAGCGTAATAATACAATAATCTCTTTCCTTAGTCTTAGACTCTGTATCACTCTCAATAGCATTAAGCAAGCTAACGCTTTCCTCAATAGATAAAAACTTAGGTAATGATTGCTTCTTTTTAGGCGCTTCAATATCAGAAGCAGGATTTTGCTCCATTAGCTTCTTTTTGTTGCAAACATATTTGTAAAACGCCTTAATAGCAGAAAGCTTTCTTGATTTTGAAGAAGCGTTATTATGTCTATCCACAGAAACATAAATGAAAAAATCATAAATTTCATCAGTAGAAATAGAACAAATAAAATCCTTATCTAAATTATGTATATCTATCTTTTCAAAAAGGTCCGAGCTTACATCAATAGAGCTTCTTTTAGCGTATATGTATCTAAAAAACAAGCGCAAATCCGAAAGATATTCGTTAATGGTCTTTTGAGAGCAGCCCTGAATAGTTAGCTTATATGATGCGAAATCCTTCGCTAAAGAGGGCATAGTTTCAATAGGAAATTTAGCCATAATATTCCCCCTTAAAAAATTTACATTACTATTCTATCATAAAAAAATTCACTTTTGTATCAAATATTTAAAATTTTTACAATAATGTTGAAATTTTAGCTCAAATAATATATAATTATACCATCACTAAAAAAGGAAAAAGATAAATGGAACAATCAAAGGAAAATAGAAGCTTAATATCAAAGCTTATTGTAAATCATATTGCCATGTCAATTTTCGGCTTAATAATGGCAATCACAACAAGATTTTTAGCCAACCGCAGCGGCGGCAATAAAACACTTTATTATATCGCAGGCATACTTGCAATATTACTATATGCAGTAGTATTATATGTGAATTTTTGGGAAAAGGGCGCAAAAGACAAAATAAGAGTTGATGGCGGCAGAATGAAGCTTAATATTTATTACGGACTTTGGATATCATTTCTTGCCAATATCCCAACCATTATTTTTGGCGTTTTTGCCATGATAAACTGTTATGTCCAAAGCAATCTAACAGGCTTCTTAGCTGCAATATCCCCTCTTTATAACGGAATGTACACAATCTTTACAGATATGGAAGGACTTGCCTTAGGCACATACTTCCCACCTATCTTTATTTTTCTATGCGTTCCCGCACTTGCAGTAAGCTTCGTATCCTACATTTTAGGCGTCAAAGGCTATAAATGCTTATTCCCAGAGCCCAAAAAGCAACAAAATCAAAATAGAGAATAGACCAATATTATTCCCCAAGGGTTAAAATATTCGTGAAATGAATGTAGCAAAAAACGACACAAATAGCATTTGCTGTTTGTGTCGTTTTTCTTTATTTCTTTAATCTAATCTTAATTGAACCGTAATCAACTATATCGTTCCAACCGCTATCGTCAGTATCATTCCAGCTGTGAATAAGCACTTCGCTTTTGCCATCCCACTCAACAGTGTACTCGCCATATCTGTAACCAACGATTTTATCATTTTCAATAATAAAATTCTCGCTTAATAATTCTTCCTTTTCGTAGCTATACTTAACATCATCAATTCCACCATCATTATGGGCTTCTAAACCATATGCACTTGATGTGTAAATCTCAAATTTTTTAATAGCCTCATTTATCATTCTTAAGGTGTCCATATCTTAACTACTCCTTATTGCAAATTTTAGCATCAATTTTTCTAAATACAGGGAACAAAAGCGGATAAACGCATACTGCAAAAAGCACGATAATCATATATCTAAATGCATCTGCACATGCATGACCGTTAAATATAAATCTTAATATAGGCTTAACCCCCGCCTTAATTCCAAGAACTAAGCCAAGACCAAGCGCAACCTTAATAATATTTATATACCACTTGTCCCTAGTTTCAAACTTAATATATTTTTGTTCAATAGGATAAGCAATAATCATACCTGAAATTGCACCAAGAAGCGTATAAGCATTTTTTAATCCCGAATCATAATTGTGTTTATCAATATCGCATGGGAAATTGTATAGCTCCACATAAAGCACAAATGCAATTGATAAAGCAAGCATACATCCTAAGAAAATATACATAACCATAGGATTTTTATCAACCTTATCAAAAATAGGCTTAATAGCAAAAATCAAAATCAAAGCAATACCAACGGAAACACCAACATCAAGAGGCGTATGCACACCTAAATACATTCTTGAAAATGGCACTAAAATCGCAAATACAATGCAAGTAATTCTTATCCATTTTGTTTTAAATAAATAAGCAATACCGCCAAATGTACCAACAGAGTTTTGTGTGTGTCCTGATGGGAATGAATATCCCGTCGCTGCTTCCCTTGCACTTTCAACAATAGTAAAGGTAGGGTCCTTTACCCAAGGGCGAGGAATTCTAAATGTAAGCTTCAAAAACTGATTTATAACAGTCCCAACAAAGCCAACCGACAAAATGTAATATCCGTCTTTTTTAGATACGCACCAAAAAAGAGTAATAGCGATAGCCATAAAAACTATCTCATCGCCACAATAGGTAATAAGACTAAAGATAAAATCAAAAAATGGATTTCTTATCTTTTCAAGTAATTTTAAAAATTCCATATCATCACCTCATAAGTATTTTAATACATTTTAAATAAAAAATCAACCATTACTTGACATCTAACCTAATTTACAGTAAAATTATCATATACCCTCAATTACGAAAGGATAGCATAATGAACAACTGGATTTGGATAAAGGAAAATGACTATAAGCCATCATTTTGTATGGCAGAATTTAAAAATACATACAACCTAACAGAAAAAACAAAAATCAAAATCTGTGCCGACACACGCTATGAGCTATATGTAAACGGCAAATTTTTAGGCAGAGGACCATCATCCCCAGGCGGCGACTTCCTACCTCTAAATCTCACCTATTCCTACTATGACGAATACGAAATTAGCGACACAGGCAAGGTGGAAATCAAAGCCATTGTTACGTCATGCCCAACCGTAATTAACGAATATACCTTTGGCTATCCGGGGCTTTTTATCGAGCTTTCGCAAAATGGACAGATTATCGGAAGAACCGACAAAACATGGCAATGTCGCATTTTGTCTGAAAGAGTTGATGTATTAAAATCCGACTATACCCTAAAGTCGAACCCCTATTCCAAGCCTTACTACATTCCAAATGTACATAAAATGCTCCCAACTATGATTGAGCATTTAGTTGAGGAGAAAATTACCCCAAGCACATTTAAAAAATTAGAAATCAACAAAGGCGAAAAAACCACAGTAAAGTACGATTTTGATAAAATCTATTCCGCCTTTACATCTATCTCAGTAAAATGTAACGGCAAGGTAAAAATTGAAATAGCCACAGAGGAGCTAGACGGCATCGGCTATCTTAACGAGGAAATCATAACAAATAAGGATATCATCCACACAAGCCAAAGAATGTATAGCGTGGGCGAAGCCACAATTACAATAGAAAATATATCAAGTGATGTGTGTATAATTGATGATTTTTCACTTATTTATTCATACTATCCCGTAAAAAATGAAGCATATTTTAATTGCTCAGATAGCTTTATAAATAAGCTCTTTAATGTCTGTATGCATACATTAAAAATTTGTCGCCAAAACACACATCTTGACTCCCCAACCCACCAAGAGCCAATAGCCTGCACAGGCGACTATTATATCCAAGCGTTAATGGAATACCTAAACATCTATGACCCATCCTTAACCGCATTTGATATTTTTAGAACAAACCAAATCTTAACGCACCAAAACGGCAAAATGTTCCACACATCATATAGCTTAATTGTACCTATGTGGCTTTATGACTACTATATGTTCACAGGCGACAAAAAGCTCTTAAAAAAGTCAAAAAACGCCTTAGAGTGTCTTTTAAATGCATTTGACAAATATGTAGATAATGAAAACGGTCTAATAGAATACGCCCCTAACTATATGTTTGTTGACTGGATAGTAATGAAGGATGCACCCGACCCATACGGCGATGCAAGAGATATGATGTCCCACGGCAAAATGGACGGCTTTAGCTTGCACCATCCACCAAAGGTCTTAGGACAAAGCGTTCTTTGTATGTTCTATTACCAATCACTCATTTGTGCTTCTAAGCTTTATACACTCTTGAATGATGAAAAAAATGCCATGGAGTGTCTGAAAAAAGCAGAAAAGCTCAAAAAATCAATCAACAAACACCTCTATGACAAAGAGAAAAAACTCTACATAGGCGGTCTTAACACTCCAAATAAGGTAGAATCAAATATGTGGCTGCCCGACAATATTGAAAGAACATTCTATCTAAAGCAAGCCGATGTGTTAGCGGTACTTTTTGATATCGCCCCAAAAGTACAAAAAAAGAGCATTTTAGACTTTGTCGTAAATGATTTAAGAAAAGAGGAAATGCAACCCTATTTTTATCATTTCTTGTTTGAAGCAATCTATAAAGAGGGACTTTTCGGTAAATATGGCTTAAAGCTAATTCACGCCTACGAAAGCCTTATAGATAAAACGGAAAAGGGACTTTGCGAAGCATGGGAATATATTAAATGCGACTGCTCCCACGCATGGGGCGGCGCTCCTGCCTACATCCTCAAAAAAGCGCTTTCAGGCTTTGAAATGGTAGAGCCTAACTACAAAAAGGTCAAGCTAAATCCCAATCTCTACACCCTCGACTTTGCCGACTTTGAAATTTCCACCCCCCACGGCAACATTAACATAAAGCTTGAAAAAGACAAAAAACCTCAAATTTCAGCACCAAAGCAAATTAAAATTATCCAATAAAATTAACACACCGTACCTAAAAAGTACGGTGTGTTTTCTTATCAGTAAATAGCAGGAACTATCAAAAGTTCTCTAATTAGTGTTCCCGCTATGAATGTAAACAAATGCGCACCTAAATGGCAAAGCACATATTTTCTCATCTTATAGTTAAAAATTTCAATATATCCTGCACTCATATACGCAAGCAAAATTGAGATAACAAAAAACGGAAACCAAGGTATAAACCATAAATACCCACCGGGCACAAGTAAAGCAACCAACATAATAATATATATCGGCGCAAAGCTCATTACATATCCTAATTTTACAAGCTTATGGTTAAAATCAAGAGGTCTTTCTCCCCGTATCTGCTCCTTTGCAATCAATGACTGAGTATAAATTAAATCCTTACCCACCGACATTGAACTGAAAAACGCAAGTATAATACCGAAAAATGAACCACCTGCTATAAACGCCCAAAATCCACCGTAAGCAAATATAACTCCAAGCATAATAGCCGATAAAATATAGCAAATTATATTTATCGCAATTCTAAGCTTCGACGGTCGTCTATACATCTGTTGCTGACCAACGCCCTTAAAGCGTAGCCCTATTAAATAGTACATCCAACGATTCATATTTTATCCTTTCACAATCGTGTGTCCACAATGCTCACATTTTTCACTATCACTACTTGAAAATTCCCCACAAACAACACAGGTCAAGCTTTCCTTTTCTTCTGAATATACCTGACAGAATTTCGTGCCCGAAATAAATATTACAGTATCCCCAATACAGTATTGATTGGAAAAATAACTGTCAACGCCACTTTTTCTGTGCTTAGGCGGAATGTATAGTCCCCTTGTCCTTTTAGAAGCAATATCCTTGCGAATTTTCTTTCCATTTGCAAGTTCAACTGTTGCATATACCCAAATTCTTCTGTAAAAGGACTCAATAAGACCCATTCGCATATCATTGTCATTTTTATGAACAACATTAAGCGCAACAATTTTACCGAAAAAGGATTTTCCAAACATCAGCTTAGGAATACCAAAAGCAAATACGGACATCACCAAAACACCAATAAAAATTACAACTCTTATTTCCGTATAAATGCTTTCGCTTATACTATCCCAACTGCTAAAAAACGCAAAAGAGAATAGCATCATGCATAAAAGCCACAAAACAACACGCAAAAACCTTCTTTTTCTCACATATCGCTTTATATCCTTAGGAATTTTCATTTTTTACCTCAATATCAGTTTATCATAAAACATAAAAATAATCAATCTAAAAAGCACGGTTGCTTCTACAATTTAATTATAACATACTTGAATTTCAAAATAAATATCACCAAGCGCAAAATAACCGCATCTATTTTAGCAAAAATTGCAAAATACACCCCTTTATTTTGCAAAAAGTGCAAAATAAAAAAGCCTTCCCCTTGAGGGGAAGGTGGATGCGTTAGCATTCGGATGAGGTGTTTTTAGCTTTCTTTTTTCTTCTAATTATCAAAATCAAGCTTGAAATCGCCATCAAAGCAGGGAAAATAAGCGTAATAGCAAAACCGTATCTTATATCATTATTAAATGCACTTGATACACTACCGGCGATAGCAGGACCAACAAGACATCCCGCATCCCCTAAAAGTGCAAGCACACCAAACATTAAAACTCCACCGTTAGGAATTCTCTGTGATGATAGGCTGTAAGTTGCAGGCCATAAAACCCCGCAGCCAAAGCCACAGGTAGCGCAACCAATAAGCGATAAAATAGGATTTTGAGAAACAATCGCAAGAACATATGTAGCAAAGCAAATCACGGCAGAAATGCAAATAGCAGTATCAAGCTTTATTTTCTCACACGCCTTTGCGTAAAATACTCTTGTAAGTGCCATTGCAAGTGCAAACATACAAGGACCGAGAAGGTCGCCAACCCATTTTTCAACACCAAGACCACTCTCTGCAAAGAATGATGCCCATTGGCTCATTGTAATCTCAGATGCACCTGCGCAAAGCATCATTACAAGGAATAACCAAAATGTAAAGCTCTTTAAAAGTGATTTTAAGGTTGCACCCTTACCCTCCTCAACTAAGTGATTTATAGGCGCAAAGGTAAATAATACTAAACCAATAAGAGGCACAATAGCCCAAAGACAAGCAATTATGTACCACCTGTCAATACCAACTGTTCTAAAAAATACAGTAGATAAAAGCACTACCGCAAACTGTCCCCAACAGTAAAATGAATGTAAAAGACTCATAAATCCTGCCTTGTTTTTAGTAGGACATGCCTCAACAATAGGAGAAATAAGCACCTCCATAAGACCGCCGCCAATACCGCAAAGCATCATAGCAATCATAAACCCGTAAAAAATCATATTATCGGGAAAAATAATAGGCACAAGCGCCATAAATATAAGACCTGTTGCCCCAAATGCATCGGCGCAAATAACCATTTTACGGTAGCCCCATTTTTCTGCATTTTTTGAAGCAATAACATCAACAATAATCTCTAAAACAAAGTTAGAAACAATAAGCGCCGTAATCTGAATAGGCGTAATACCAAACTCACTTCCAAAGAAAACAAAAAGAAGTGGCGGAAAATTAAGCATAATAGCCTGAGTAATATAACCTAAAAAGCTTGCGGTTATAGTATATTTAAAATTATTCTTAATCATAACTACCTCGCAAAGAAATTGTACCTTGCTATTTTATCATAGCAAGGTACAAAAATCAATACTATATAAGATTAATTTTATATTTTTCCATCCAATAATCAAACTGAATTAGCCAAGCCACCATCTGTGGCGCACTCATTAGCTGACCAAACCAAGTGCCACTACCGTTTAATACCTCATCAAGCTTCTGTCTGTCAAGCACCTCGTTTAAATACGAGCCTTTTTTTAGCCTGCCCTCAAGCATTTTAATAACTGCCTTAGTGTATTCTGGATTATGTGTTTTAGGATAAGGGCTTTTCTTTCTCCATAAAATTTTGTCAGGTAAATATCCCACCATACTATTACGCAAAAGAGACTTTTCAACACCGTTTTCAAACTTATATTTCCACGGCACATTGAACACAAATTCATAAATTCTATGGTCTGCAAATGGCACTCTTATTTCCACTCCGCTTGCCATACTCATTCTGTCCTTCCTCTGTAATAGAGAGGTCATAAAGTAATTTACCGATAAGTATGAAGCGCGCCTTGCAGTTTTCATTTCCTCTGTATCAGTTTCCAAAATCGGACACTCCTCAAAGGATTTTTTGTAAATTGACCTTATATATTCATATCCATCATCACTGCTTGACACACTGTCCTTAAATAATGAAGGTCTCAAGCGTGGATTGTGTATCCAAGGGAAAAAGTCTGAATATAGCATTTCAGGACGGTAAAACCAAGGATATCCCCCAAAAATTTCATCGGAGCATTCGCCACTTAACCCAACCGTGTGTCGCTTTTTTATCTCCTTGCAAAAATACAGAAGAGAAGAATCAATATCCGCTTGCCCCGGTAAATCCCTATACCCTGTGGCTGTAATTAGCTCATTTGCTAATACATCATTTTGACATGTAAGCACCGTATGATTAGTGCCTAAGTAGTCTGCCACATAAAGTGCAAAATCATCATCCTTTTCAGGCTGAAATAAACTGTTTTTAAATGCTTCCTTGTTTCCTTCATACTCAAAGGAGTATGTGTCAAGGACCGTGCCTTTTTCTTTGCAATATTCTTGACCAACACTTGATACCACACTTGAATCAAGACCACCTGAAAGAAGCACGCAAAGTGGCACATCCGATACCATCTGCCGCCTTATAGCATCACACATTAAGTATCTTGTTTTCTCTATTACATAGTCCCTGTCCTTAAAAAACGGTGTTGCCTTAATCTCCCAATATTTCCATTTTTTAGCATCACATTTGTCAAAAGTCATACACTCAGCAGGCTTTAATTCTAAAATATCCCGAAAGACACTCTTTCCCGACACAAAATTCGGACTTAAATACAAAATCTCCCAAAGTCCGTGTTTGTCAACATTTGATGAAATTAAAGGATTTTCAAGCATTGACTTAATTTCCGAGCCAAACACAAGAGTGCTATTTTTTATGGAATAATAAAGTGGCTTAACACCAAATCTATCCCTTGCTAAAAATACTCTCTCCCCATCATAAACACAAAATGCAAAAATCCCATTTAAGTATTTAGGACAGTCATTTCCGTAAATAATGTAGGAATAAAGCACCACCTCAGTATCACAGTTAGTCCTTAATTCAATGCCCCTTTTATTAATATCCTTTCTTATCTCATCACAGTTGTATATCTCTCCGTTATATACGATGGTGTATCGCTTATTCCCATAAACAACACTCATAGGCTGATGCCCGTTTTCAATGTCCATAACGCTTAGTCTGTTATGCCCAAGACACACATTTTCATCGCAGAAAATATCGCTATCGTCAGGACCTCTGTGCTTCATAACAGAGTTCATTTTCTTAACCGTATCATATCTTTTGTCCGAAGGCGATATAAAATCAACCTCTCCACAAATTGAACACATATAATTACCTCGCATTTTAATATCGCTTTTACTATTATATGTAAAAAAAGAAAAAATATCCCAAATCAATTTGGGATATTTTTATACTATTTATTTTCCTTAAATAATTTTAAAGCATCATATATACTGCCAATAGAAATTAGCGATACATCCTTAGGCGTTTTTAAATCACTTGTAATAGATTTTGAAGGCACCGCAATAGTGTCAAAGCCAAGGCGGTATGATTCGCTGATTCTTTTTTGCATATCACTAACAGAGCGACATTCTCCTGCAAGACCGATTTCTCCCATAGCAAGCACACTTTCAGAAATAGGAATATCCTTTATGCTTGAAATAAGCGCAAGAGCAATAGCCAAATCCACCGATGGCTCATCAAGACTAAGACCACCTACAACATTTAAGTAAATATCATTTTGTGAAAACTTAAGCCCAAGTCTCTTTTCAAGCACCGCCAAAAGTAAGCAAAGGCGGTTGTAATCAATGCCATTTGCAGTTCTTCTTGGAGCAGGGAATGTGGTAGGAGTTACAAGTGCTTGTATCTCTGCAAT
The DNA here is from genome assembly GCA_045127235.1 of Eubacteriales bacterium. Lineage (GTDB taxonomy): Bacteria > Bacillota > Clostridia > Oscillospirales > CAG-272 > RGIG2000. The sequence goes on along the minus strand of JBGVPY010000022.1, from coordinate 71,987 downwards.
TATAGGTCTGCTTCCTTCCATAACGCACGCCGCACAGCTACCGCTAACACCTACGGGTCTTCCCGAAAGAAGCATTTCCGAAGGATTAGGCACTTCCTTTAATCCCTCATCACTCATTTCAAAAACACCAATTTCGTTAGTAGATCCAAAACGGTTTTTTATAGCGCGGATAATTCTATAAGATTGAAATCTTTCGCCCTCAAAATAAAGCACCGCATCAACCATATGCTCTAAAATCTTAGGACCGGCAATGGTACCCTCTTTGTTTACATGTCCCACTAAAATTACGGAAAAGCACTTGCTTTTTGATGTGGCAATTAGCTTTATAGCACATTCCTTAACTTGATTTATGCTACCTGGAATAGAAGCGCAATTCGGGTCAAACATAGTTTGAATAGAATCAATAATAACTACCTTGGGAGAAATCTTTTCTACCTGTGATAAAATATTATCCACATTAGTTTCGGTCATGAAGTAAGTATTATCTCCATTTAGTCCAATTCTTTCTCCTCTTAGCTTTAATTGTCCCTTAGATTCCTCGCCGGAAACATAAAGCACCCTATTTTCAAGCTTAGAGCAAATCTGCATAAGTAAGGTTGATTTACCAATACCAGGCTCTCCTGCAAGTAAAACAACACTTCCGTCAACAATTCCACCGCCTAAAACTCTGTCAAGCTCTCCAATACCTGTTGATGAACGAATATAAGCAGGAATTTCCATTTCATTATATAAAACAGGCTCAGAAAAATCTGAAATTATAGATGCTCGTGGATTTTTAGGCTCAACCTTAGGCTGATAGGTTTCCTCAACCATAGTATTCCATTTTTTACAGGAAGGACATTGTCCTACCCATTTTGGATGCTGATAATCGCATTCCGTGCAAACGAAAACCTTCTTTTCTTTCATTTTATTTTCCTTTTTTAAAAATTTATCCTTCTAAAATTGAGCTAAATATAGTAATTGCTAATTTAGCTCTATAATCATTATCCTTTAAATTTGTAAGCTCCTCATCATTTGACAAAAAGCCACATTCAACCAAAACCGCAGGCATTTTAGCCTTGTGTAAAACATAAATAGAGGAGTCCGCCCTTTTAATCTCTCTTTTATTATCCTTTTGTAAATATAGTCTTGTGTTGTCTCTTATTTTGCTTGCAATATCAAAGCTATTTTTGTTGTTAGGGGAATAATAAACCTGCAGCCCCTTATATTTAGCCACGGAAAATTTATTCATATGTATTCCCACATAAATGGAATTTTCATATTCCTCAGCTATCCTCAAACGATTTTTTAAATCATAAACCTTCTTTTGCCCTGTGTAATCCTCTAAATCATTGTAATAATCATAGAGCAGAGTATCGCTGTCCCTTGTCATTTTAACATTATTTCCATTTAACTCCAAAAGCCCACAAAGCAAAGTAGCAATTTCCAAATTTAAATCCTTTTCAAGAGTACCATCGTAAGCTATCGCACCTGCATCCTCGCCACCATGACCGGCATCAATAACATATGTAACCGTATTGCTTATTGCGGATACAGCTTTGCTTTTTTCATGTAAGCCCTTTAAATATTTGCCAAAATAAAGACCAATCAGCAAAACTAAAATACAGGATAAGATGGCAAAAAGAGCAAACAAAAAAGTATAAATTAGCGGTTTATTTTTCATATTATCACCTCAATTCACTATAAAGTTTATGTGATAATAAGAAAATTTTGACTATTTTATTCTAAAAACTCTTTTCGCATTTTCAGTAGTGATTTTCTCAATTTCCTCAATGGAAACACCACGCTGATTCGCAATTTCAAGGGCAGTAAAATACATATATGTTGAGCGATTTAACTCTCCCCTGTGTGGTACAGGTGGTAAATATGGAGCATCTGTCTCAATTAAAATTCTATCACTTGGCACAACCTTGCATGCTTCCTTAGGCTGCTTAGCGTTTTTATATGTAACAGGACCTGAAAATGATAGATACCAGCCCATTTTTACAAGCTCCGTAGCCATCTCAGGCGAACCGCTAAAGCTATGAAAAATTCCCTTAACCGTTGGTAATTCCTTAACTACATCAAGGCAATCTCCGTGCGCCTCTCTGTCATGTATAATAACAGGAACATCAAGATTGCTTGCAAGCTCCATTTGCTTTCTAAAATAAACCATCTGTGTTTCTCTTGGCACATCATCCCAATGATAATCAAGACCGATTTCGCCAAGAGCCACCACCTTAGGATGAGAAAGCATTTTTTCAAGCTCTTCCATTACAAAATCAACATCATCGTATAAAAGTGCATCCGATGGATGAATACCAACGCTTGCATAAACCTCATTGTATTTTTCTGCAAGCTCAATAGACCTCTTTGAATTATCTAAATTAGTGCCAATATTTACAATATTTCCAACACAGTCATTTAAACAGTCAAGTATAGCTGAGTCCGTGCCGCCCTCATATTCATTCATAAATCGCACATCATCATAATGCGCATGTGTATCAAATAACTTCATTTTTCCTCAATTTTCATAAAAAAGCAGAGAAGTCTCTGCTTTTTTATCTTTTTCAATTTATCTTACTCTTTCGCCGTTAGGAGTATCCTTATCAAGGAATACAACTCTGATTGTTTCCTCGCCTGAAGCAAGAATCATGCCGTTGCTATCAACACCACAAAGCTTAGCAGGCGCAAGGTTAGCAACGATAATAACCTTCTTGCCAATTAAATCCTCGGGCTTATAGAATTTAGCAATACCGGAAACCACCTGTCTCTTTTCATAGCCTAAATCCACTTGAAGCTTAAGAAGCTTTTTCGCCTTAGGCACTGGCTCGCAAGCAATAATTTCAGCAGTACGAAGCTCAACGTCCATAAACTTATCAAAGCCAATTATAGCACATCCCTCAGGCTTTTCAATGGCTTTTGCCGCCTCTTCCTTAGCCTTCTTTTCAGCTTCAATTTCCTCAAGCATTTTCTTTTCATCAATTCTTGCAAATAATACCTTGCTCTCTCCAACAGTAACACCACTCTTTAATGTGCCAAATTCCTTAATAGAGCAGTAATCTGTAAGGTCAGTATTTATCTGAGCAAAGATTTCCTCACATGTAGCAGGGATAAATGGTGTAAGTAAAACAGCTCCCACTCTTATAACCTCTAAAAGATTATAAAGAACAGTGCCAAGACGGCATTTTAATGCTTCATCCTTAGCAAGAGCCCAAGGTGTAGTCTCATCAATATACTTGTTAGCGCGGCTAAGCATATCAAATACAGTTTCAGCCGCCTCTGCAATTCTAAATTCATCCATTTGCGTGCAGAATTTTTCGATTGAAGCAGAAACAGTTGACTTTAACTCCCCATCAACACCCTCATCTCCCTGTGGAGCAGGGATAACACCATCAAAATACTTCTTAGTCATTGCAATAGTACGGTTTACTAAGTTACCGAGATTATTTGCAAGGTCAGTATTAAAGCGGTTAATAATGTTTTCATAAGTGATAGAGCCGTCATTTGCATATGGCATTTCGGAAAGCGCATAGTATCTTACGCCATCAACACCAAATCTTTCAGCAAGCTCATCTGCATAAACAACATTACCTCTTGATTTTGACATTTTGTCAACACCAAAGTTAAACCAAGGATGTCCGAATACCTTCTTAGGTAACTCAACATCAAGAGCCATTAACATAATAGGCCAGTAAATTGTATGGAATCTTACAATATCCTTACCGATAATATGAACATCAGCTGGCCAATATTTCTTAAATAATTCTGGTTGCTCCTCATTGTCAGGGTCATATCCAAGACCTGTAATATAGTTTGATAAAGCATCAATCCATACATAAATAACATGCTTAGGGTCAAATGTTACAGAAACACCCCAGTTAAATGATGTACGAGAAACACATAAGTCCTGAAGACCTGGCTTTAAGAAGTTATTTATCATTTCCTTCTTTCTTGACTCAGGCTGAATAAAGTTAGGATGACTCTCAATATATTCCATAAGTCTGTCGCCGTACTTGCTCATCTTAAAGAAATATGCTTCCTCACGAGTTTTTGCAACCTCTCTGCCACAGTCAGGACACTTGCCGTCAACTAACTGTGTCTCAGTAAAGAATGACTCACAAGGTGTACAGTACCAGCCCTCATAATATCCCTTGTAAATATCGCCCTTGTCGTAAAGCTTCTTAAAAATATGCTCAACGGCAGTTTCGTGATAATCATCAGTAGTTCTTATAAAATGGTCATAGGATGTGTTCATTAAATCCCAAATTCTCTTAATTTCCCCTGCCACATTGTCAACATATTGCTTAGGAGAAATTCCTGCTTCCTCTGCAAGATTTTGCACCTTTTGACCATGCTCATCAGTACCTGTCATGAAGCGTACATCATAGCCTCTTTGTCTTTTGTATCTCGCAATAGCATCAGTAGCAATTACCTCATAGGTGTTACCAAAGTGTGGCTTTCTTGAAGCGTATGCTATGGCAGTAGTGATATAAAATTTTTCCTTGTTGTGTTCCTTACAGTCTTTACACATAATCTATCCCTCAATCTTTCTTGCACCAACATAAACATCTAAAATCTTAGGTGCATTAGTATCATTTATTACAATAAAGTCAGCACGATAATTCTTTTCAATCTTGCCAATAAAATCAGCATTTACCATTTTAGCAGGATTTATTGTAGCGTATTTTATAGCATGAATAAGTGGAACATTGCAAAATTCCATAAAACGCTTCATACCCTCAAAAAGAGTAAGAATACTTCCCGCAATAGTTCCATGCTCATTTATACAGCATCCATTTTTAACAATATATTTTGATCCCGAAAGCTCATATTCGCCATCAGCCTTACCTGCCGCCGCTAAGGAATCGGTAATAAGCACCATCTTATCCTTAGGCTTTGCTTTATAAATTAAATCCACAATAGCAGGCGCTAAATGCTGCCCATCGCAAATAACCTCTGCATAAGCATCATCACAGGTCATAGCGCAAACAGTAGCACCAGGATTTCTGTGATGCACAGGAGTCATAGCATTAAAGGTATGGGTAAATGAGGTAGCACCCCACTTTTTAACCGCATTATATGCTTGCTCATATGTTGCATTAGTGTGAGCAATACCAACCGTGCCACCAAGCTCCACAATTTTCTTTATAAATTCCTCACTACCCTCAAGCTCGGGAGCCATAGAGAAGTGCATAGGAGCAGGAAGCATAGCACTACTTAGTCTTTCAAGCTCATTCATATTAGGCAATGCTAAAAATTCAGTAGCGTGCGCGCCCCTCTTTTCAGGACTTAAATATCTGCCTTCCATATGAACGCCAAGAATGTTAGCGCCCGTGTATCCCTCATTTAATCTGTTAGGATTTATATTAAAAACAGAATTGATAAGATTAGAAAGTGATGTAGAGGCAAGAGTTGCCATTACAGAGGTAGTACCATTTTTTGCATATACCCTGCACATTTCTTTTATATTTTCCTCACTTGCAGCGGTAAAATCAAATCCACCAATACCGTGCGTATGCACATCAACCATGCCGGGAATAAGATACTTGCCACTTATATCTATAACCTCACATCCATGAGGCACAAATCCGTTTGTAATATCTATAATAAAGCCATCCTCGCAAATTACATTGCGCCTTACAAAGCTTTCCGTGTCTGTATTAAAAACATAACCATTTATAAAAGCAGTCTTTGCCAAATCGACTCCCCCTTTTATAATATAAATTCTTTTCAATACTATATTTTAACAGAAAATATATAATATATCAAGTGCAAAAGCAAAAAAATACAAAAAATAAAATCAAAAATCGCCCGTTGCGGCTCAGGTTTACAAGCCTGCCAGCACAACGAGCGATTTAAGGCGCACAACCGTTCAAGACCAATCTTGTCAAATGACATCGGCGGCTGCACACTTATATTAACAGTCTTGAATGCCAGAGGGAGCAAAAGCTCCAACACCTCTCTGCGTGACAAGACTGCGGAGGATGTTGACTGTAAAGCCCCAGGATTACATCAAAACGATGGTTCCTAGACATCCTCTATTACTAATATATCATAAATGTAGTGGATTGTCAATAATCGCCTTTGAAAATTGTCTACATCCTACACCCTACATCCTACATCCTACATCCTACATCCTAACTCAGCAATTAACTTCCTTATAAACCTCATTCTTAGGCAAATCTCTATCCTTAGCCACCGCCTTAATAGCATCCATCTTTTTCATTCCTTGTGAAACATAATATTCCACATGCTCTGAAATAGATATGTTTGCCCAAAAAGCATCATTTTTAACTGCACCTTCATCAGCACCCTCAATTACAAGCACATATTCACCTCTTGGCGCATTCTCTTGGTAATACTTAATAGCACCCGAAAGAGTAGTCCTTATAACTTCCTCATTTAACTTAGTAAGCTCTCTGCAAAGCGCAATTTTTCTGTCTCCAAAAACCTCAATTATGTCATCAAGAGTTTTTGTCAGCTTATGAGGCGCTTCATAAAAAATGTGGGTACGTGTGTCGTTTTTTAACTCATTTAAGCGTGTATTTCTCTCGTTTTTGTTAGTGCTTAAAAAGCCCTCAAAGCAAAATCTACCTGTCGCAAGGGCAGATAAAGCAAGCGCATTTACACATGCACAGCAACCGGGAATAGATGTTACAATAACACCCTTTTCAGCACATAGTCTCACTAAATCCTCTCCGGGGTCTGATATTGCAGGTGTGCCCGCATCGGTAACCAAAGCACAGCTCTCTCCATTTAATAGCCTTTCTACAATAACCTCGCCACGCTCACGCTTATTATGCTCAAAATAGCTAACCATAGGCTTAGAAATACCAAAATAAGCAAGAAGCTTACCTGTATTTCTCGTATCCTCTGCCGCAACAAAGTCAACTCCGCCAAGCACCTTTAACGCTCTTTCACTTATATCGGACAAATTGCCAATAGGCGTAGCCACCAAATAAAGCGTGCCACCTACAATAGCATTTTTATCCTCATATGATGCATTTCTGTTTCCTGAAACTCTCATCTTATATCCTCAATTTCACAATTTTCGTAAATCTTAACAAATTCCTCTGTATATTCAGTAGTGCCATCCTTGTATATGTAAATGGGCTTGTCAATTATAAGTCCACCCTTACCGCCCTTTTTGCCTTGAATTAACAAAAGAGAAGGGGATGTGTGCGTATTTGTGTGTATAAATGTAAGTCTTTTTGGCTCAATTCCATTATTTCTCATGCCCCAAATTAAGTCAATCATCCTATCAGGCCTATACACCACATAAAAGCTTCCGCCATGCTTTAAAAGTAATTTAGCGCACTTGCAAAAATCATCTATATCTCCGCAAACCTCGTGCCTAGAAATGTTTTTAAAATCATTTTCGTTGGCTTTTCCTGAATCACTTTTCATATACGGCGGATTAGAGAAAACAATGTCAACCTCATTACCTATATCGTTGATGCAAACATCTCTTAAATCCTTGTTAATCACAGAAAAAACATCACCAAGTGTGTTTAATTCCCCATTTCGCATAGCAACAGAGGCAATTTCCCTCTGTACCTCAATGCCGTAAACCCGCTGACACTTATTTTTAGTTAATGCAAGTAGAGAAATAACTCCACTACCGCAGCCTAGCTCTACACCGATAGATTTTTGCCTTTTCGGTAAATAAGCAGATAAAAGATAAGCATCTGTGCCAAAGGTAAGAGAATCCTTTTTCTCAATTAGCCTTAAATTTTCATTTATTTCATTTATTCGTTCATTTTCTAAAATTTCCATTAGCTTAGTTTATCATAGCATGCGCTTATATGAAAACGGAGCTACATACTCGTAGCTCCGTTTCATTGTATGTAAGAATTAAATTATTCTTCAACAGGTGCGCCAACTGGGCAAGCGCCAGCACATGAACCGCAAGAAATGCACTCGTCTGCATTAATTACGAATTTGCCATCACCTTCAACAATGCAGTTGCATGGGCAAGCATCAACGCAAGCACCACAAGCAATGCACTCATCAGTAATCTTGAATGCCATGATAATTACCTCCGTGTAAATTTTACAATCTTATTTTAGCACAAAAATCTTATTTGTCAATAGCATATGTGAAATTATAAGAAATTCCCACAAAAAAGTCGAAATTACTCCTCAACCTCATCATTGCTATCATCCTTCTTTTTAGGCAAGGATAGTATCTTAACCTCATCTCTATGATATGATTTTATTGAATCATTTATGTGTACCTTAACAGTTCCCGCAAGTGGACTTATTTCAGTAACTACACCAGTTCCATCAGGAGTTTTTACAGTTGAATCAACAGGCGGAGTTTTCTTTATTTCTTGCGCATAAGTATCATGCTCAAATTTTAAGCAACACATAAGCCTACCGCATGCACCTGAAATCTTTGATGAATTAAGAGATAAGCTTTGCTCCTTAGCCATCTTAATTGAAACCTGACAAAAATCAGGTAAAAATGTACTGCAACAGAACGGACGACCGCAAACACCAAGACCGCCCATAAACTTCGCCTCATCACGAATACCGATTTGTCTTAGCTCAATTCTTGTCTTAAAGGTAGATGCTAAATCCTTAACCAATTCTCTAAAGTCAATTCTGCCATCAGCAGTAAAATAGAAGGTAAGCTTAGCGCCGTCAAATGCATATTCTGACTCAATAAGCTTCATTTCAAGACCGTGAGAGGCAACCTTTTGCTGACAAACCTTTATAGCCTCAGCTTCCTTTCTCTTGTTTTCCTCGTTAGTCTTAATATCCTTCTCAGTTGCAATTCTTATTACAGGACGAAGAGGTGGCACAATATCATTCTTTGATACAAGCTTATTTGCTTGACATACCTTTCCAAATTCAACGCCTCTTGCAGTTTCCACAACAGCAAAATCTTGAAGAGTACCCTTGCATCCGTTAGGGTCAAAATAGTACACCTTACCTCCATCCTTAAAGCGGATACCGATAACCTCAACAGATTCGTTTTCCTCGTTTAAATTATTTATAAATTCCTCTGACATATTAGTTTCCTTTCTTTCTTGCATTTATGAGAATAGACGTAAGTGTGTTCGGTACGTTTGAATTTGAACCGAAATCATAAAGTCCCTTCTCAATAGCATCGTATATACCAAGTATCTTTTTTAAGCTATGCTTAGATGCAAGCTTGACCACGTTTTCCCTTGAAGCGTAAAAACATAACGTAGCATTTTTGTCCTTTTTAATTACCGCCATATCTCTTACCGCAATAAGAGCAGAGGAGAGAAGCTCCTTTAATGCATCTCTTTGCATAGAAAATAATGAGGTAATCTTGGTGTATGATGAAATATCGTTTGATAAGAGAGCTTCCGCAAAGGATGAAATTTTCTCTCTTGAGCTAAATAACTCCTCAGCCTTTTTCTCATCAAGCATATCAAGAACATATCCAAGGGAGCCACGGGAAGAAACAATAATCTCATTTAAGCTTTCATCGCTTAATGAAGAAAGCATATTATCTCTTATATATTTAAAAATCACACCATTACTAAGGGGCTTAGTCCTAAGAAGCTGAGCTCTTGACCTTATAGTTTCAAGTAAATAGCTTGCATCCTGACAAAGCAAGAAAAATACTACATTTTTCGGTGGTTCCTCAAGGGAAATAAGAAGAGCATTTTGAGCCTTAATATTCATTTTGTGTGCATCGTTAAAAATGTAAACCTTATAAGGACACTCTGTTGAACTTTCATAAAGCGTTTCCTTGATTTTTCTTACGTCATCAACCTTAAAAGCATCAAAAAATCTTACGTCTGCGCAGTTATCGTTTAAGATTTTTCTACAAAAATCACATTTGCCGCAGGGTAAATCTCCGCCGCTTTGACACATAATCGCGCTTGAAGCCAGTCTTGCAATAGTATGCTTTCCAGTACCCTTATCGCCCTCAATGATATATGCGTGAGAAAATACACCATTTTTTATAGCAGAGCCAAGAGTATTCTTAATATCATCATTGCCAATTAAATTTTTAAAAATCTCCATAGCTCCCCCAAAACAATATTTTTACAGAATACATTATAACAAATAAAGTAGATAATGTCAAATAAAAAATACAATATTATTTGGTTGAAATGATAAAAAAACCAAAAATTACCTTAAATTTATTATGCAAAAGGGAAAAAATGAGAAAAATTCAAAAAATACTTGTAACTATATTAAAAATGGTATATAATATGTATCTGGTAGGGAAGGAATATTCCATACACAATTTATTTTTTTGGAGGACATAAAAATGTCAGTTAAAGTTGCAATTAACGGCTTTGGCCGTATCGGACGTCTTGCATTCAGACAGATGTTCGGCGCAGAAGGCTACGAAGTAGTAGCTATCAACGATCTTACCAGCCCAAAGATGCTTGCTCATCTTCTTAAGTATGACACAGCACAAGGTAAGTACGCTCTTGCAGATACAGTATCTTGCACAGAGGACAGCATCACAGTTGACGGTAAGACAATCAAAATTTACGCAGAAAAGGATGCTGCAAACTGCCCATGGGGTGAGCTTGGTGTTGACGTAGTTCTCGAGTGCACAGGCTTCTACTGCTCCAAAGAAAAGTCAATGGCACACATCACAGCTGGTGCTAAGAAGGTAGTTATCTCTGCTCCTGCAGGCAACGACCTTAAGACAATCGTATTCGGCGTTAACGAAAACACATTAACAGCTGATGACCAAATCATCTCTGCTGCTTCATGTACAACAAACTGCTTAGCTCCAATGGCTAAGGCTCTTAACGATGTATACCCAATCCAAAGCGGTATCATGACAACAGTTCACGCTTACACAGGCGACCAAATGATTCTTGACGGCCCACACAGAAAGGGTGACTTAAGAAGAGCAAGAGCTGGTGCACAAAACATCGTTCCTAACTCAACAGGCGCTGCTAAGGCTATCGGTCTTGTAATTCCAGAACTCAACGGCAAGCTTATCGGTTCTGCTCAAAGAGTTCCAACTTGCACAGGCTCAACAACACTTCTCGTTGCTGTTGTTAAGGGCACAGATGTAACAAAGGATTCTATCAACGCAGCTATGAAGGCAGTTGCTTCTGCTTCATACGGCTACAACACAGATGAAATCGTTTCAAGCGACGTTATCGGTATGACATACGGTTCATTATTTGATGCAACACAAACAATGGTTGCTAAGATCGATGATGACACATACCAAGTACAAGTTGTTTCATGGTACGACAACGAAAACAGCTACACAAGCCAAATGGTTCGTACAATCAAGTACTTCGCTGAAATCTAATTTTAGTAAATACAATAAAAAATGCTTCGGTTTTCCGAAGCATTTTTTGCTATATGCTAAGCTTGTTAAAAAGGGATAGACGCATCTATCCCTTTTGCATTTTACTTGCTTTTTTTAAAAATCATAAACTTGCTAAAAAAGTAATTTAAAATAATAACAATTACAGACATTATTGTTTTTGCAATCAATTCACCGGTTATATTAAAACCGAAAATAACTTTGCTGAATTCATTGAAATTAAGTAAGTCAATAAATAAAATCAAACCTAATTCTTCAATTATAAGACTAAAAACTCTTGCACCTAAAAACCTAGGAATTTCAGAGCCAAGCTCGGCTTTACCCCATTTTTTAGATTCAAAAACAAATAGCTTGTTGGTTACAAAAGCAAATATAACTGCTATTACCCAAGAAATTACATTCGTAATCAAATATAGCTCTTGTGGAATAAATAAGCTAAAAAACCAAAATGAGAAAATGCTAACTGCCGTTGTAAGAACTCCAAATATTAAATACAAAAGTATTTCCTTATATTTTATAATTAACTCTTTAATTCTTTTCATATTTACCTTATATAGTTATACTCTTGATGTGATTTTAAATACATCGGTTGATTTACCAATTACAACAACATGGTCATCTCTGCCAAATGTATAATTTGCCCCCGGCGCGGGATTTAATGTAGCGCCCACCTTAATAGCAATAATACTAATATTGAAATTCTGCCTTACATTAACCTCGACAATTGTCTTTCCAATCCATTCCTTTAATACGGGAATTTCATAAATAGAATAGTCGCTTGTTAATTGAATGTAATCAAAAATGTTATCTGTATTGTAGCGCATGGCGATTTTTTCTGCCATTTCCTTTTCAGCATAAATTACCTCATCTGCGCCGATTTTTTTAAGCAAATCAGCCTGAATATCCTGATTAGCCTTAGCAACAACACATTTTGCCCCCAATGATTTTAAATAAGATGTAATGACTAATGATGATTGAAAATCCTCGCCAATGGTTACAAAGCAAATATCAAATGCGCTAACGTCAAGTGATTTTAACACATTTTCATTTGTGCAATCTCCAATATTGCAATCAGGACAATAAGATGACATCATATCAATAATTGAAGCATCCTTGTCTATAACCATAACGTCATTTCCCATATCAAGCATGCGAAGAGCAAGATGCCTACCGAATCTTCCCATGCCTATAATTAAAACTGATTTAGATTTACTCATATATTATACCTAACCTATTAAAATTTTCTCGTAAGGTCTTTCAAGACTTGCACCGAGTTGCTTTTCAGCAATAGCAAGAAGTAAAGTAAGACCGCCTAAACGACCGAAATACATAGCGAAGCACAGAATCATTTTAGATGCTACCGAAAGAAGCGGAGTAATGCCCTGAGTTAAGCCAACCGTTGCAATAGCGGAAGCAACCTCATAAATAATGTTACCAAGAGAGAAGCTATCCCCCTCAATAAGACATATAGCAACAGTAACAGCGCAGACAGCTAATAAATAAAGCGTCATAATAGCGCAAGCTTGCTTAACCGTAGAATCACTAATCCTTTTCTTGAAAATAGTGATGCTATCCTTATCTCTTGCAAAGCTAACGGTGTTTAATATAACAACTAAAAATGTTATTGCCTTAATACCGCCGGCTGTTGAGCCGGGACAACCGCCAATAAGCATAAATACAACGGAAATAACGCTTCCGCCACGGCTTAAGCTGCCTTGATTAATTGAATCAAAGCCGGCGGTGCGTAGCGTAACCGATTGAAAAAATGCGTTTAACCATTTGTCTCCCTCGCTAAAAGCGCCAAGACTTGCATTTCTTTCTGTAATATAAAGCAGTATCCATCCGCCAAATATTAAAATTGATGTTATTGAAAGCGCTAATTTACTGTGAAGCTTATATTTTTTGAAATGAAATTTATAAGAAATAAAATCATTCCATACAAGAAAGCCAATACCGCCAATAATAATAAGCAATGATATGGTAATAAGTATAAATGGATCACTGCTGTAATTTATCAATGAATTATCGCCTAAAATATCAAAGCCTGCATTGCAAAATGCTGAAATGGAATGGAAAATTCCATGCCACAAGCTATTTATAAAGCTATTTCCTAAGGATAAAAATCTAGCCGTCAAAAGTATAGCACCAACACCCTCAATAAGTATAGTACCTAAGGCGACGCGCTTAATAAGATTAATAATGCCCCGTAGCTCAAGAGAGCCGGTAGATTGTACCATAAGCTTTCTTTCATGTAAGGAAATATTTTTGTTTAAAATAATTGCACTTAATGAAACAAATGTCATAAAGCCAAGACCGCCAATTTGTATTAGCAATATAATAATAACCTTGCCAAACAATGTCCAATGTGTAGCTGTTGTTAGTGTTACAAGACCTGTTACACATGTTGCGCTTGTAGCTGTAAACAAAGCATCAACAAATGATGTATGTCCCTCATAGCTTGCAAAGGGCAAGCATAAAAGCGATGTGCCCAAAAGAATTATCCCAAGAAAGCCTAGCGCAAGAAGCTTTGCAGGAGAAAGCGCAAATTTGTGTTTCATACATGCCCCCTTCATAATAGATTTAAGTATAGTATATCACAAATTATATAAAAATGGAATGAATTTCAAAAAATAAAGCAGACAATCAATGTCTGCTTTATGAATTCACTATAATTTTTTCCATGTGCGAGGATTAAAAAGTAAAATCACAGGGAAAATTTCAAGTCTGCCAATTAGCATAGTAAATGTTAAAATGATTTTTGAAAATCCATTATAATCTGCATATGATGCATAAGGACCGACAGCCTCAAAGCCAGGACCTATATTTGAAATACATGCAAGGGAAGCAGAAAAATTAGTAAAGAAGCCATGCTCTGTAATATCGCTGATAGGGTCAAAGGAAAGAACAAGAGTTGCCCCTAAAAGAATGAATACATATAGCGTTACAAAAGAGAAAACATCATTAGTTGTTTTTTCCTCAAGGCTTTTACCCTCAAATTTTGCCTTAGGCACATATCTTGGATTTATTAGCTTTCTTATGTTTATAAAAGTACCCTTAACGGCTATTACAATTCTTGATAGCTTCATGCCACCGGCAGTTGAGCCTGCCATAGCACCGGTAAACATAAGAAGAATAAGCACCATTTTTGAAACTAATGGCCATAGATTAAAGTCTGTGGTTGAGTATCCGGTGGTTGTAATAATAGATGCTACTTGGAAAAGAGAATGTCTAAATGCTTCCTCAACCGAATAGCCTATTGCTTCAAGCCTTAACGATAAATTTATAAATATCAAAGAAATTGCAGCGACTAATACGGCTACATAGGTTCTGAACTCCTCGCTTTTTAAAACCGCTTTTATTTTTCCAATTAAAATGAGGTAGTAAAGACCAAAGTTACAACCAAATAAAATTAAGAAAATTGAAACTACATATTGTGCATATGGCGTGAAAAACTCAAAGCTATTTGGAATAAATCCAAATCCGCCAGTGCCCGCTGAGCCAAATGCTGATAGTAGAGCGTAAAATAGCTTATTTCCCTCATATGGACCATAGCCAGCTTCAACAAGTGAGGTGTGGTCAATTAGCGGTCCACAGAGTAGGAAAACGACCTCTAATACTGTTAAGCAAAAATAAATAAGGTAAAGTATTCTTGCAGTAACCTTCATTTTTGAGGAAATCTTACCAACCTGAGGGCCGGGAGATTCTGCACGGAGAAGATGCATTGATGAACCGTCGTTGCTTTCAGGAATAAATATAAGCACGAACACAAGAATTCCCATACCACCAATCCAGTGCGAAAAGCTACGCCAGAAAAGTGAAGAGAATGAAATTACTGTAATATCTGTTATAATGCTTGCGCCCGTTGTAGTAAATCCGGACATAATCTCAAAGCAAGCATCAATATAGTTTGGAATATCCCCGTTTATAATAAACGGAATAGCACCAAAAAGTGCCATAACAATCCAAACCATCGCAGTTAGCGCAAAGCCCTCCTTTTGATAAAGGGATGTTCGCTTAGGCTTAGGCAGCTGCAATAAAGCGCCACATAAAAACAGCGCAAAAATAGGTACAATAAAGGCAATATAATTTATAAGCCCTTCCTTATAAATTATGGAAACAATTAAGGGAGCAATCATTAAAACGCCCTCTAAAATCATAATTTTGCCAAGCACCTTACCAAGCAATTTATAATTCATATAACACCTTAATCAAGTATATCGTTTAAATCGTCAAAGTTTTTGTGTGTAGTAACTACGATAACATTGTCCCCTAACTGAATATGAGAATTACCATCGGGAATAATAACCTCATTTTCGCGAATAATGCAAGCAATAAGACAGTTTTCCTTAGTTTTGATGGTTTTAAGTGGCTTATTAAAGAATTTTTCTTCCTTCTTAGCTAAAAATTCAAGAGCCTCAACTCTATCATTTACTAATCTGTAAAGAGTTAAAACATTACTTCCTCTTTTATTTGTCAAAGCTCTGATATAGCTGATAATTCTGTCAGCTACAATTCGTTTTGGAGAAACGGTATTTTCAATGCCAAGCTCCCCAAGCATATCGTAAAGCTCATCATTTTTAATTTGAGTTATAGTTTTCGTTACATCCATCTTATTTGCAAACATTGATACAATCATATTTTCCTCATCAATGTTAGTAAGAGCAACAAAAGCGTCCATAACCTCAATACCCTCTTCAATTAAAAGGTCATGCTGAGTACCGTTTGCATTTATTACCGTAACCTTAGGAAGCATTTCAGCAAGCTCCTCAGCTCTTTCAAGATTGCTTTCAAGAAGCTTAATGTTAAATTTCTTTTTAGATAGCTCCTCTGCAAGATAATAGCCAGTTTTATCTCCGCCAATTATCATAATGTTCTTAAATGGTAGCTTTTCAAGCTTAGCTTCTGCCAAAAAATCACGAAGAGAATTAGCATCAGATGTAAAGTGAACTCTGTCGCCTTCCTCAAACATAAAAGTACCTGATGGAATAATAACATCATCTCCACGCTGAACAGCACATACAAGCACCTTTGTCTTTAATTGCTTACCTAATGAAATAAGAGTTTCGCCAATAAGAGAGCAGCCCTCATCAACAACAATTTCAGCAAGTAAAGCTCTGCCCTTAGCAAAATGCTCCATTTGAGAAATGGATGGAAGGTTAATAAGATTAAAAATTTCCTCAGCCGTTTCCTTTTCAGGATTCACAATCATAGAAATTCCAAGCTCATCCTTCATATCTCTAATTTGCTGTCTGTAATCAGGATTTCTTACGCGGGCAATGGTATTTTTAACTCCTGCCTTTTTGGCGGTAAGACAAGCAAATACATTAAGCTCATCACTATTAGTTAAGAAAATAGCAAGGTCGGCATCCTGAGTTCCTGCTTCTTTTAATATATCCATGCACGCACCGTTACCAACAACACCTGTAACGTCGTACTTTTCAATCATGTTTTCAACCTTGTCCTTGTTTTCATCAATGATAACAATGGTGTGTCCCATATTGGAAAGACTTCTTAATACGGTTTTACCTATCGTACCTAAACCGACAATAACGATTTTCATAAAGCTACCTCCAATCGTAATGACTGTAAATTATATTATAGCACTTTATTTTAAAAAATGGAAGAAAAATCTAAAATTTATTATAAATGTAACAAATGGCGAAAAAAGTCATAATATGTAATGAACGACAAAAAATCGTTCAGAAGGAGACAAAGTATGAAATTTGACGGAAATAGCAGATACTCCCAAAGAGCGGATTACGAGCAATTTTCTCAGCTTCTTGGACTAAATAACAGAATCGTACCAAGAATGGAGCAAAAGCCAAATTATCCGACAAACACCGAACCCTGTGTGTGCCAAAACAACACTCATTTAGCAATGGTATATCCTGTAAAGCAAGAATTTTGTGATATTTACGATGTTGAGATAGCATTAATCAACGGAACGATATTCACACAGCTTAACAAGCCGTTTTACCCAACAGGCTGCTCCTGCAAAATGAAGGAGGGCTGCTTATGATGAATAACAGAGAAAGACTTTTAAAGCAAATCCAAGCATACGATTTCGCTTTATACGATACACTCTTATATCTTGATGCATATCCAGACTCAAAGGAAGCCCAATGCTACTATAATAAATGCAGTAAGCTCAGCCAAAGAGCAAGGCAGGAATACGAGCAAAAATACGGCCCTCTAACAATGCCCTATGAAACAGATAATTGGCAATGGACAAAGGGACCATGGCCTTGGCAAGACGAGGAAAGGAGATAAGAGATGTTTTTATACGAGAAAAAATTACAGTACCCCGTTAAAATAAAAAATCCAAACCCTAAATACGCCCAAATCATTGTGTCACAACTTGGCGGTCCTGATGGCGAGATTGGCGCATCACTTCGTTATCTTACTCAAAGATTTGCAATGCCATACGATAAGGTAGTAGGCATTTTAACGGACGTTGGAGTAGAGGAGCTCGGTCACGTTGAGATGGTTTCATCTATACTTTATCAGCTCACAAGAAACCTAACTCCCGATGAAATCGTAAAGAGCGGCTTTGATACCTATTTTGTTGACCATACAACAGGTATATACCCCGTTGCCGCCAGCGGGTATCCATATACTGCTGCTCAATTCCAATCCAAGGGCGACGTGCTTGCCGACCTTCACGAGGACTTAGCAGCTGAGCAAAAGGCAAGAGCAACCTACGACAACATCCTTCGCTTAGTTGATGACCCCGATGTTTGCGATGCAATTAAATTCTTAAGAGCAAGAGAGGTAGTTCACTACCAACGCTTCTGCGACGCCTTAGGCATAGCTCAAGACCATATGGATAGTAAGAACTTCTATGGCTACAACCCTGCATTTGATAAGGTTAAAAAAATATAAAACCGAAAAACAAGCGCGTTTTGCGTTTGTTTTTCATTTTATAATTGACAAATATATAATAAAATGTTAAAATATATTACCATAATATGAAAGAGAGGGCAAAAATGAAAACCGCAATAATTATTCCTAACTACTTAAAGGAAAAAAGCCTTGCATTTTCAAAAGAAGCAGAAAAGGTTCTTATTGAAGCAGGCTATAACCCTATAATTTTAGGCGAAAATGAGCAATTTAAAGGCAATGCTGATTTTGCCCTAGTCTTAGGCGGAGATGGCACAGTTTTAAGAGCAAGCAAACAGCTTTATCCAAGCAATATCCCTGTTTTAGGTATAAACTTTGGACACTTAGGCTATCTTACTGAATGTAATCCCGATGGCGCAATAGAGGCGATAAACAGGGTTATCAAGGGCGAATACATTGTGGAAAATCGCTTAATGTTAAATTGCGAAATTATTCGTGATGGCAAAACGCTAAATAGCTTTATATCACTTAACGAGGTTGTTTTAAACAGAGCCACTCTTATGAAGGCGTTTAAAATGGAGCTTTACATAAACGGCAAGCATACCAATACAGCACTCGGCGATGGAATTATCGTTTCTACACCAACAGGCTCAACATCATATAATCTTTCAGCAGGCGGTCCTATTCTAACACCAACTGCAAATAATATGGTTATAACTCAAATTGCTCCAATATATTTCCCATCAACACCATTAGTTATTGCAGGGGATGATGTGGTTGAAATTAAGGTTACAATAGATAACATTACTAAAAAGGGCAATGTAACACTTGAGGTTGATGGAAGCGATAGCATAGACATCAAGAACGGCGACATAGTTAGAATAAAAAAATCAGAGGGAAGCGCAAAGGTTATTAAGGTAAGCGAACGCAGCTTCTACCAATTATTAAAGGAAAAATTATCAAAGGCGAATAATTAATATGTTTAAAATAGTAAAAAAGCAAGAATTAAACCCAACAGTTACACTTATGGAAATTGAAGCTCCTATGGTTGCTAAAAAGGCAGAGCCGGGACAATTCATCATTTTAAGAACTGATGAAAATGGCGAAAGAATTCCATTAACAGTTGCAGATTACGATAGAGTAAAGGGCACAGTTACAATCATTTTCCAAATTGTAGGTGCAACAACTGAAAAGCTAAACCACTTAAACGAGGGCGATTATTTACATGATTTTGTAGGTCCTCTTGGTAAAGCAACTCACACAGACGGACTTAAAAAGGTTGCTGTTGTTGGTGGTGGCGTAGGATGTGCAATAGCCTACCCTGTGGCTAAAAAGCTATATTCCTTAGGCTGTGAGGTACATGCAATTTGTGGATTTAGAACAAAGGATTTAGTGATTTTAGAAAACGAATTTAAAAATGCATCATCAAAATATGTTTTAATGAGCGATGACGGTTCAGCAGGTGAAAAAGGGCTTGTAACCGATGCTTTAAAGCAACTCATTGAAGGTGGCGAAAAATACGATGAGGTTATTACCATCGGTCCACTTATTATGATGAAATTCGTTTGTCAATTAACAAAAGAATATGGTATTAAAACAGTAGCATCAATGAACCCGATTATGATTGATGGCACAGGTATGTGTGGCGGATGCCGACTTACCGTAGGCGGCAAAATGGTGTTTGCTTGTGTTGACGGTCCCGAATTTGACGGACATCAAATAGATTTTGATGAAGCAATGTCCCGTTCAAATATGTACCACGGCTTTGAAAGACATAAGCACGAGGATACATGCAATCTTTTTAAGGAGGTAAAATAATATGCCAAATATGTCCTTAAAAAGAAATCAAATGCCAGTACAAGACCCAAATGTAAGAAATAAGAACTTTAACGAGGTAGCATTAGGCTATACCCCCGAGCAAGCCATTGATGAAGCAAAAAGATGTCTTAATTGCAGACACAAGCCATGCGTTAGCGGCTGTCCCGTAAAGGTATATATTCCCGAATTTATCGCTAAGGTAGCAGAGGGCAAATTTGAGGAAGCATATGAAATTATTTCAATTTCATCCTCACTCCCCGCCGTTTGCGGTAGAGTTTGCCCACAAGAAAACCAATGCGAGGGCAAATGTGTAAGAGGTATAAAGGGCGAAAGCGTAGCCATAGGCAGACTTGAAAGATTTGTAGCCGATTACCATAACCAAAATTGCAAATCTTGGCCTGAAAATATATCAAATAACGGACACAAGGTGGCAGTAATTGGCTCAGGACCATCAGGTCTTGCTTGTGCATCCGATTTAGTTAGAAAAGGCTATAAGGTAACAATTTTTGAAGCATTACATACTCCCGGCGGAGTTTTAGTTTATGGTATTCCCGAATTTAGACTTCCAAAGGAAATTGTAAAAAAGGAAATTAAAGGACTTGAAGCATTAGGTGTTGAAATTCAAACCAATGTAGTTGTAGGCAAAACAATTACCATTGATGAGCTTATGGACGATATGGGCTATGAAGCCGTATTTATCGGCTCAGGTGCAGGACTTCCTAAGTTTATGAATATCAAGGGCGAGGGACTTAAGGGCGTTTATTCAGCTAACGAGTTTTTAACAAGAATGACTCTTATGAAAGCCTATGAAAACAACTCCGATACACCAATTATGCAAGCCAAAAAGGTTGCAGTAGTAGGTGGCGGTAATGTTGCAATGGATGCAGCTCGTTGTGCAAAAAGACTTGGCGCAGAGGTCTATATAATTTATAGAAGAGGTATCGAGGAATTACCTGCAAGAGCAGAAGAGGTTGAGCATGCACAAGAGGAAGGCGTTATATTTAAAACATTAACCAACCCAACCGAAATCCTTGGCTACTATAATGAAAACGATAAAAGAGACCCAAAAAATAACACAGTATGTGGCATCAAGTGTGTGAAAATGGTACTTGGCGACCCTGATGAAAGCGGAAGAAGAAGACCATCAATCAAGCCTGATAGCCATCACATTATTGATGTTGACTGCGTAATTATGGCTCTTGGCACATCTCCAAACCCACTTATCAAATCCACCACAGAGGGACTTGATACACATTCATGGGGCGGAATCATAGCCGATGAAAACGGTCAAACCTCTCGCGAAGGCGTATTCGCAGGCGGCGATGCCGTAACAGGCGCCGCAACCGTAATTCTCGCCATGGGCGCAGGCAAAGCCTCTGCAAAAGCCATCGATGAATACATCATGGGCAAATTCGAAAACAACTAATCCCAACAAAACAAATACCGACCTGTTTTCAGGTCGGTATTTTGTTATTGTTTTTTATGGAGACAGGAGACAGTTCTATATCTCCACCTTGAATTTTTTGTTCTGTAATTTGATTATATAATGTATTTCATAAAATGTCAAGTTTATCAGGCATAAAAAGTCCAAGTGCAATATTATTGACTTTTTTATACTTATATGTTAAAATAACAATGTAAATTTTTTAAAGAAGGAAAAAACAATGCTCAAAAAAATCATACCTACTGTATTTTTAATAATAATTTCAATTTTTGTAATGTCATCCTGCAAGGACAAGCATGAGCACAACTATGTGGAAACCGTATTTCCATCAACATGTGTTGAAAACGGACACACCCAAAGGCTTTGCACCGGTTGTGGCGATGAGCTTTTATTTGACTTTAAGCCAAAGGGCAATCATACAGGCGATGTTTGGAGAATAGCAAAAGAGCCAACATGTCAGCTCCCGGGCTCAGAGGAAAGAATTTGCACATCCTGTAACAAGGTAGTAGATTCAAGAGCAATAGCAAAATTAGGACACACAAATGGCAAATGGACAGTTACAAAAAATCCAACCTGTAAGGATACAGGCACAGAAAAGCTATTTTGTAGTAGCTGCGGCATTGACCTTGAAACAAAAATGCTTTCAGTAACAGAAGAACATAATTTTGCATCATTCGTAACATTACCTACAACAACGGAAGATGGCTACACCACATATACATGTAAAATTTGCGATTTTACTAAAAAGGATGATTTTGTTCCTAAAATCGAAATTTCCGATGACCCAACAGACAGCACATTAACCAACGGCGAAATTTACGATATGGTGTCTAATGCAATGGTTAGAATAGATGCCTACGATAAGGCGGGTCGTAGATATTCATTAGGCTCAGGCTTCTTTATCAGCAATGACGGAAAAATCGCCACCAACTTCCATGTAATAAACACCGCATATTCCTTAAAGGTAACTCTTTATTCCGATAACTCAACCTACACCGTTTCCAATGTTCTTGGCTACAATAAAGCCGAGGATGTGGCTATAATTCAAATAGAAAAGCAAAACACGCCGTGCTTAGAGCTTTCAACCGAGCCACTTAAAACAGGAGATACTGTATATACCTTAGGCAGCCCAATGGGCGTTACTGATATTTTTAGCGTAGGCATTGTATCTAATCCTTCGGTTAAAATTTCAGGCATGGATTGCATTGCAATTACCGCGCCAATTTCATCAGGAAACAGCGGAGGACCACTCCTCAATAAGAACGGACAAGTGGTTGGAATTAACACTCTTACCATTGAAGAGGCTCAAAATCTTAATTTCTCAGTAAAAGCAACTCAAATTACAACTCTTAATACAAGCACCCCAATAACCGTATCAAGCTTGTACTCAAAGATGCTGGCAGATAACGCCTTTGATATTCTTTCTGTAAATATTATGCTTCACGCTCAGGCAGTAGATGGCGATGAATACACGATTTATCAAAAGCAAGGCGGAGACGGAAACGAAATAGGCTTTGAATTCTATTACATAATGAACTCCGAAACATCGGAAATTACTATCAGAATGTATCTCTTACAAAATTCAAAAAGACTTCATTATGCAGAGCTCTACATAAACGGAGTGTCAGAAAAATATTTATTATCCTTCTACGATATGAAGCTTGACCAAACAACCATTATGGGTATGGTAAACGTCAAAAATCCTGCAAAAAATTACGCTACCGACTTCAATAATTTGTTTGACATTTCTGTGTTTAGATACAACGATAGCGACACTCCCCCCGCCGAAAATATGAGACAAGCGTATTTTTTATGCTACCAAGCGATTATGGAAAGTCTAAAAGCGTATCTTGCAAATTCAAACACAGGCTTAACAATGTCTCATTTCAATTTCAATTATTAAACAGTAAATACCTTGCTTTTGCGAGGTATTTATTTTTATTTATTTTATATAAGCTATTGCAAAATAAATATTTAAATGTTATAATATAATGAAAATGCAATTTTGGTAAAGGAGACGCTTTATGAAAATAGGACTTTTAGGCTTTGGCTCAATGGGAAAAACACATCTATATTGTGTTAATAACTTAAAATTCTTTTTTGAAAATGCTCCCCATGCAGAAATTGTAGCGGTATGCACTAAAAATATTGAAAATGCTAAAAAAGCAAGCGAGCAATTTGGAATTCCACGCTATACCGATAACGAGGACAATATCATAAACGATAAATCCATTGACGCTATTGATATTTGCACACCGAATATATACCATTACGAAACCGCAAAAAAAGCTATTTTGGCAGGAAAGCACATTTACTGTGAAAAACCTCTTGCCGTAACCTATGAGCAAGCAAGAGAGCTTTCTCGCCTTGCAAGACTACATAGAGTGAAATGCCATATGGTATTTAATAACCGCTTTCTTTCCCCTGTCATAAAAGCAAAGGAGCTAATTGAAAACGGCAAGCTTGGCAGAATTCTTTCATTCAGCGCAGAATATCATCATTCAAGCGCGTTGGATGTTAATAAAACAGGCTGGAAGCAGGACAGAACAGTATGCGGTGGCGGAGTGCTTTTTGACTTAGGCTCACATGCTGTTGACCTGATTTATTATCTGTGTGGTAAATTCAAATCCGTTTACGGCAAAGGACAAATTGCATTTCCAAGGCGTAAGGGCTTAAACGGCAAAAATTGGCGCACCAATGCCGATGAAGCGTTTTACATGCTTGCAACACTTAAAAACGGTGCAGTCGGCACAATAACAGTTAGCAAAATTACAACAGGCTCTAACGATGACCTGAATTTTGAAATTCATGGCGAAAAGGGAAGCATACGCTTCAGCCTTATGGATATAAACTTTCTTGAATACTATTCATGCGAAGCAAACGATGGAGAATATGGTGGCGAAAGGGGATACACAAAAATTGAGTGTGTTAACCGTTATCCTTCCCCGGGCGGAATTTTTCCAGGCATTAAAGCGCCAATCGGTTGGCTAAGAGGCCACCTTGGTAATTATTACTCTTTCGTTAACTGTGTTGCTAATAATGAAAAGCCATCTATTTCATTTGATGACGGAGCATATGTTCAGCTAGTTCTTGAAAAAGCATACGCTTCAGATGAATTAGGCTCTGAAATGAGAGTTGAGGTAACCGACCATGATTAAAATCGGCATATGCGGCTCAAGTGGCTCAGGCAAGGGATATGTCTGTAAGCTTTTTTCAACCTACGGCTATAAATGGATTGACACCGACAGAGTGTATCGTGATTTAGCCACACCAAAATCCGAGTGCGTCAAGGAGCTTAAGGAATACTTTGGCACTTCAATTCTTAATCCCGACGGAAGTCTAAACCGAAAGGAGCTTTCTAAAAGCGTATTTGAGGGAGAGAACTCCAAGGAAAGACTAAATCAGCTTAACAAAATCACTCACTTCTATATTCAAAGGGAAACTGAAAGAATAATAAAGGAAAGCGAGCAAAACGGCTATAAGGGCGTTTTAGTAGACGCGCCTGTGCTTTTTGAAAGTGGATTTTACATTTTGTGCGACGTAACAATTTGTGTTACCGCACCGTTAGATACAAAGCTTCAAAGAATAATCAGCCGCGACGGAATCACTTATGAAAAAGCATTAGCTCGCGTAAGTAGTCAATTAACAGATGATGAATTAAGAGCAAAATGCACCTATGAAATTGATAATTCCGGTAACAAAAGCGTAGAAGCTCAAATTACCGAAATCATATCAAATCTTGAAACGAAAAATTATTAAAAGGAGTATATAAAATGAACAAGAAGGAACTCAAAGAATTAAAGGAAAAGCTTTTCTACAAAAAGGAAAACGCTTTTGATGTAGCAAGCGCAAAGGAAGCAAAGGCTGTTATGGATTATTCCGAGGGCTATAAAGCGTTCCTTGACAATGCAAAAACAGAAAGAGAAGCAGTTAAGGAAGCAATCAAAATGCTTTCAAATGAAGGATTTAAGGAATACAAGCTTGGCGAAAAAATTGAAAAGGGTGGCAAATACTACCTTAACAATAGAGACAAGAGCTTATTCGCATTCGTTGCAGGTACAGAAAATATCGAAAACGGAATCAGAATTTGTGCCGCTCACATTGACTCTCCACGCCTTGACTTAAAGCAACACCCAATGTTTGAAAACGAGGGCTTTGCATACTTAAAGACACACTACTATGGCGGTATTAGAAAGTACCAATGGGTAACAATTCCACTTGCATTACACGGCGTTGTTACAACCGTTGACGGTCAAAATGTAGAGGTAGTTATCGGCGAAGATGATAATGACCCTGTATTCTGCATTACAGACCTTCTCCCACACCTTGCAAGAGAGCAAAGCCAAAAGCCGCTTGGCACAGCTCATGCAGGCGAAAGCCTTAACCTTTTAATCGGCTCTGAGCCACTTGACGGTGCAACTGAGGATAAGGTTAAGTTCAATATGCTTAAAATCTTAAATGAAAAATACGGCATTACAGAAAGCGATTTTGTAAGCGCTGAGCTTATGGCAGTTCCATCAGGCAAATCAAGAGACTTAGGCCTTGACCGCTCAATGATTGGCGCATACGGCCACGATGACAGAGTTTGCGCATACCCATCACTTACAGCTATTATGGAATGTAAGAATAGCGAGCATACAATTATGTGTATTTTAGCTGATAAGGAAGAAATTGGCTCTGAGGGCGTAAGCGGTATGAAGTGCCGTCTTATCGTTGACTTAATTGAAGAAATTTCAAGAAACTTAGGCGGTAACGCAAATGTAGTTAGATCTAACTCAATGTGCTTATCTGCTGACGTTAGCGCAGCATATGACCCAATGTACCCAGACGTATTTGAAAAGAGAAACAGCGCAATTATGAACTGTGGCGTTGTTATGAACAAATACACAGGCGGTGGCGGAAAGAGCTCCACAAACGATGCAAGCGCTGAATATGTAGGCTACTTAAGAAAGGTATTCAAGGATGCAGGCGTAATTTGGCAAACTGCTGAGCTTGGCAAAATTGATGTAGGCGGTGGCGGAACAGTTGCTATGTATATCGCTAACCAAAACATCAACACAGTTGACTTAGGCGTTGCAGTTCTTTCAATGCACGCTCCACTTGAGGTTATCTCTAAGAACGATATTTATCAAGCTCATAAGGCTTTAGTTGCATTCTGCAAATAATTTGCTTACGGAAAACGAGGATTAAAAAAATGAAAGATATTTTTGAACAGCTTCACGATTTTGGATTAGTTCCTGTTATTAAAATTACTAAGGTTGAAAATGCAGTTCCACTTGCTAAGGCTTTAAAGGCAGGCGGTCTTAACTGTGCAGAAATTACATTTAGAACAGCTTGCGCAAAGGAAGCCATCGCTGAAATTACAAAGGCGGTTCCTGACATGCTTGTTGGTGCAGGCACAATCTTAACTCCTGAGCAAGCAGATGAGGCAATCGCAGCAGGCTCAAAGTTTATCGTATCTCCAGGTCTTAACCCAAGAGTAGTTAAGCATTGCATTGAAAGAGGCGTTCCAGTGCTTCCAGGCTGTGCAACACCAAGCGAGGTTGAACAAGCATTAGAGCTTGGCTTAAAGGCAGTTAAGTTCTTCCCAGCTGAGGCAGCAGGCGGTCTTAATATGATTAAGTCCATGAGCGCCCCATACGGCAACCTTATGTTTATGCCAACAGGCGGCATTAACGAGGAAAATATGCTTGCATACCTTGCTTTCAATAAAATTATCGCATGTGGCGGTAGCTTTATGGTTAAGGACTCACTTATTGATGCAGGCAACTTTGAGGAAATCACAAAGCTCACAAAGAGCGCAGTTATGAAAATGCTCGGCTTTAAGCTTGCACACATCGGCATCAACTGCGAAAACAAGGAAAGCGCAACATCAAGCGCAAAGCTTATTTGCACATTATTCGGTCTTGACTACAAGGAAGGCAATAAGTCAACCTTCTGCGGTAGCGAATTTGAGCTTATGCATACACCATACTACGGCAAGAACGGTCATATCGCAATCGCAACAAACTTCCCTGATAGAGCAAAAGCATATCTTGAAAGCCAAGGCATTGAGTTTATTGATGAAACTGCCGGCTATGCTGATAAGGGCAACCTTAAAATCATTTACCTCAAAGAGGAAATCGCAGGCTTTGCAATTCACTTAGTAAAGAAAGCATAATTCAAAATAGATAGGTTTTATATGTTTAATAAACTTTTAGAAGCAGAAAACAGATATAAAGAAATAGAAAAAAGCCTTGAAGACCCCGAAACCGTATCAAATCAACAGCTTTTCACTTCTTTAATGAAGGAATATAAGAATTTAACTCCAATCATTGAAAAGTACCGTGAGTACAAGAAAACTGAAAGCGATATGGAGGGCGCAAAATTCCTTATGGAAGAGGAAAGCGGCGAAATGTACGATATTGCCGTTGAGGAATATAAGGATTGCAAGGCTAAAATTGAGGTTATTGAGGAAGAATTAAAGATTCTTCTTATACCTAAAGACCCTAACGATGACAAAAACGTTGTTGTTGAAATCCGCGCAGGTGCAGGCGGCGAGGAGGCAGCCCTCTTTGCTTATGACCTATATAGAATGTACTCAATGTACGCCCAAGCTAATGGCTTTAAATTTGAGCTTACCAGCGCAAATGAAACAGGATTAAAGGGCTTTAAGGAAGTTACATTTATGATTTCAGGCGAGAGCGCATATTCACGCTTTAAGTTTGAAAGCGGCGTTCACAGAGTTCAAAGAGTACCTGAAACAGAATCACAGGGCAGAGTTCAAACATCAACAGCAACCGTTGCCGTTTTACCTGAGGCAGAGGATGTTGAGGTTGAACTTAACATGGGCGATGTTATCGTTGAAACCTGTAAATCAAGTGGAGCAGGCGGTCAGCATGTAAATAAGACTGAATCCGCTATCCGTCTTATCCATAAGCCAACAGGAATTGTTGTTGAATGTCAGGATGAAAGAAGCCAGTTTAAGAACAAGGACAAGGCGTTTAAAATTTTAAGAACAAAGCTTTACGACATTAAGGTTCGTGAGCAAAATGACAAAATTGCATCAGAAAGAAAAAGTCAGGTTGGTACAGGCGATAGAAGTGAAAAAATCAGAACCTACAACTATCAACAAAGCCGTGTAACCGACCATAGAATCGGCTATACAATTTATTCCCTTGAAGCGTTCTTAAATGGCGATATCGGCGAAATGCTTGAAAAATTAGCAACCGCAGATGCAGCAGAGAAGCTTAAGGGCGGAAACCAATAAAGAAAGAAGTAAAAATGAAAACCGAAATTTTCAAGGTAACAGAAAATAGTATATTAGAGCTAAATAAAGCTTCTAAGCTATTAAACGACGGCGAGTTAGTTGCAATACCAACGGAAACTGTCTATGGATTAGGAGCTAACGCTCTTAATAAAAATGCCTGCCTTAATATTTTTAAGGCAAAGGGCAGACCAAACGACAATCCTTTAATTGTGCATATATCAAAGCCGCAGGATGCCGAGAAAATTGCTTACACAAACAACTTATATTATAAATTAGCAGAAAAATTCATGCCCGGACCTCTTACCGTAATTATTCCTAAAAGGGATATAATTCCCTATGAGGTAACAGCAGGGCTTAATACGGTAGCCATAAGATGCCCAATCCATAAGGTAGCAAATAAGCTTATTGAAATTGCAGGGATTCCAATAGCCGCCCCCTCTGCAAATACATCGGGAAAGCCGTCCCCAACAACCGCAAAGCATGTTTTTGATGATATGAATGGAAGAATTCCACTTATCCTTGATGGTGGAGAATGTGAGGTAGGCGTTGAGTCAACGGTAATTTCCATTACCGATAATTCAATTATCCTGCTTCGCCCGGGTGCAATAACTGTTGAAATGCTAAAAGCAGTATGCGAAAATGTAACTATTGCAAATGCAGTTAAAGAGGAGCTAAAGCAAGGCGAAACAGCACTTTCCCCAGGCATGAAGTACAAGCATTATGCACCAAAGGCTAATTTGTATTTGGTTAATGATAAAACGGTAGATTTTATTGAATTAGCAAAAGAGAAGCAAAAAACTGAAAATTGCGCAATTATGTGCTATGATGAGGAAGTAACGCTTCTAGAAAACAAAAATCTTTTAGCGGTAGGCAAAAAAGAAGATATTAAGGAACAAACAAAAAGATTGTTTGACCTACTGCGCAAGGCGGATGACTTAAAGGTTGAAACCGTTTATGCGCACCTTCCATCTGATGATGGAGAATCATTGGCAATTTACAACAGAATGATACGCGCTTGCGCGCACAGAGTAATAGGAGGATAAAATGGCAAGGACAAAGAAAAAGCAGGAAAAAGCAGAATACATTGAAAGAGAACCCTTCGTTCAACCTATAACTGAAACCATTGAAACTAACTATATGCCATATGCAGTAAGCGTAATGGTATCTCGTGCAATTCCTGAAATTGACGGCTTTAAGCCATCTCATAGAAAGCTCCTTTATACTATGTATAAAATGGGACTTTTAAACGGTCATAGAACAAAAAGCGCCAACATTGTAGGCGAAACCATGAAGCTCAATCCTCATGGCGATATGTCAATTTACGAAACAATGGTTCGTTTAACAAGAGGTAACGAAGCGCTTTTACATCCTTTTATTGACTCTAAGGGTTCATTCGGTAAGCAATACAGTACAATGGCATTTGCCGCATCAAGATATACCGAGGCAAAGCTTGACTCGTTCTGCACAGAGGTATTTTCAGGCATTGACAAAAATGCTGTTGATATGGTAGATAACTACGATAGTACAATGAAAGAGCCAAGACTATTGCCAACCACCTTCCCAAATATTTTAGTGTCTGCTAATATGGGTATTGCCGTTGGTCTTGCTTCATCAATTTGCTCCTTCAATTTAGGCGAAATTTGCGATGCTACAATAGCACTTTTAAGAGCTCCAAGAACTGATATTGATAAAATAATGGAAATTGTAAAAGCCCCTGACTTCCCGTGTGGCGGTACGGTTGTTTACGATAGAGAGCAAATCAAGAGAGTATATGAAACAGGTAAGGGCCCAATTAGACTTCGTGGCAAATATACATATGATGAAAAGGCAAACTGTATAGATATTACAGAAATTCCTTATTCAACAACCGTTGAAGCTATAATGAAGGAAATCTCCGAGCTTTATAAGGAAGGCAAGCTAAAGGAAATTAACGAGGTTCGTGATGAAACCGATATTAAGGGCTTAAAGCTTACCATTGACCTAAAGAAGGGCATGGACCCTGAGCAGGTTATGCAAAAGCTCTATAAGTTCACAACAATGGAAGATAACTTCGCATGTAACTTCAACGTTCTTATTGATGGCGCACCAAGACAGCTTGGTATCCGCGGAATATTAGTTGAATGGATACGCTTTAGAAAAGAGTGCCTAACAAGAGAATATACATTTGAGCTTGCTAAGAAAAACGCTAAGCTTCACTTACTCTTAGGCCTTAGCAAAATCCTTCTTGATATTGATAAAGCTGTAAAGATAGTTAAGGAAACAGAAAAGGATGAGGATGTAGTACCAAACCTTATGACAGGCTTCGGTATTGATAAGGAACAGGCAGAATATATTGCTGAAATTAAGCTTCGCCACCTTAATAGAGAATATATCCTAAATAGACTTACTGAAATTGAAGAGCTTAGAAAGGAAATTGCTTTCTATAATGAAATTTTAAGCGATGACCTAAAATTAAAGGCTCAAATCGTAAAGCAGCTTACAGTTATTAAAAAGAAATATGCTAAGCCTAGAAGAACAGATATTATAGATGCATCAAGCATCGTATCCTTTGATAAGGAAATAATGATTGAAGATTATGTTGCAAGATTGTTCTATACCAAGGATGGCTATTTAAAGAAAATTACTCAGCAGTCATTACGCGGAAATTCCGAGCAAAAATTCAAGGAAGATGATGAGCTTGTATTTGAGGCTGATGTTAATAATAAGGATGAGGTAATATTCTTTACAAACAAGGCTCAGCTTTACTTTGCAAAAATCTCCGACTTTGAATTATCAAAGGCTTCGGAAATGGGCGTATATGTACCTAAAAAGCTTAATTTTGAGGCTGATGAAAAGCCTGTATTTATGAAGATAAATCCTAATTTTGATGAAAATCAAAATATTATTTTCGTGTTTGAAAATGGTAAGGCGGTAAGAGTACCAGCAAGCCAATATGCGACACAGGGTGCAAGGAAAAAGCTTAAAAAAGCATTTACCGATACTTCTCCAATAGTTGGTATAGTATGGGAAGGCAAGGATGATGAGCCAGTTTTGATTATCAATTCTGAGTCTAAGGCAATTTTAATTCGCCCATCACTTATTCCAATTAAGACAACTAGAACATCGGTAGGTACAACTGTATTTGCAATGAACTTAAAGAAAAAACAAAAAATCACTGAGGTATGTGGCGATTATTCTAAGAAATATCCCGATGCAGCTTCTTATAGAAAATTAAAAATTCCTGCAACAGGAGTTTTAATGAATCATAAAAACATAGCAAAAAAACAACTTAAAATAGAGGATTTGGAGGATTAGAGAAATGGCAAACAAAAACGAGCGCAAGAAGGTTAAACTTGGCGCAACTAGAATTCTTTGCGGAATTTTAGCTGGACTTATGGTTATCGGCTCAATAGCAACAATCGTTGTTACATTAATTAATTGCTAATAGGTAATGCAAAAAACGGAGCAAACGAAATGAATCGTTTGCTCCGTTTTTTTATTCAAAGTAAATATATTTAATCAAAGACCGATGAAAACCGCTAGCATTAAAAATCCTAGTGAAATTGCAAATAATAATAATTGGAAAAGAATTGTTTTCTTGAACCATTCTGCAAAGCTAACATTTGCAAGACCTATTCCAACAAGAAGCGTACCGCATGTAGGATATAAAACATTTGTATATCCATCAGCAAATAAATATGTAAGAATAATAACAGTCTTGCTAATTCCCTCAATAGGCGCAAGAGTTAGCATAGGAATAATTAAAACCGCCTTAGCAGATGCACTTGGAATAAAGAATTCAACAATAAGCACAAAAGCATATAAAATAACAACCGCAAGATAAGGGGAAATGTTTGTTACTGAATTATAAAAATAATAGAAAATAGTATGTAATATATTGCCCTGCTGCGCTATATATGTAATACCGAATGCAACCATAATAATTACGATTGATGGAAGCACATCCTTAACACCATTTATAAAGCTAATTCCAAGCTTTTTGTATGAGCCTAATAAAATTCTACCGATAATAACAGTTCCGGCGATAAATGCAACCGCCATAAATACCATAGCAAGTGATCTAAGTGAAGGAATTATAGTTGTTATAATAACCGAAAGAAGAGCTATTGAAAACAAAACAACTATCATTTTTGCTTTGCTGATATCAGCAGCATGCTCATCATTTGAAACATCTATAAAGCCTTGAACATCAAATTTATCAGTAGCCTTTCTTTCATCACGCTTAGCTAAAGCAGTTAAGAATAAGGATGTAACAACATACATTACACAGAAAATTATAATTCTGTACCAAATGCCATCAGTTACATTAACGCCTGCCGCGATTGATGCTGTACCAATAGTTAACGGATTTGTAATAGCAGTAGTGAAGCCAACACCGGAAGAAATTAGTACAAATGAAATAGCTGTAAATCTTGACCAGTTAAGAGCCGTGCAAAGCATTGCAAACACAGGATATAAAATAAGTAATTGCTCTTGAAGACCAAAAACAGCAGATAAAATCATAATAACAGCCGTAATTGCCCAAATGGCTGCAAATCGCTTAGATTGAAGCTTAACCATAATAACTCTCACAAGAGAAACAAGTCCGCCGCTTTCCTCAAGCACCTTGAATGTACCGCCAAGAACTAAAAGCAGAGCAATAATCATTATCATATTTGAGCTATTGCTTCCAAAAATCAAAGCTTCAAATGGAGATAATATCCATCTCCATACAGGGAGCCTTGTTGAATTTTCTTCATCAGTAAGCTCTCGGTAAGAGTCAACCACAATTTGCTTATTTAATGATTCATCGGTAGTATATTCATAAAATGGAAGCTCTGCCTTTGATATATCGGTGGTGTAAATTGTATATTGTCCTGCTGGTATAACAAATGTAAGAATACCAACAACAAATAAAACAACAAATAATATTGCAACAACCGTAATAAAGCTTTTAAGACCAAATTTAACCTTTACATCTATTTCCTTGTTACTCATAAATCTCTCCTTTTTCATAATCATATACATCAAGACAAGCATCTCTCCATCTCTTGTCGTAAAGATTATGTATTTCCTCAGATGCTAAGGTCCACTTTATAAGACCCTCATCCTTGTTGTCTGGAATTATCATATAATAATCATTGTTGTGATAAAATTCCAAAAATCCCGTGGTCGAAAATGTAAGAGAATAAATGGATTTTGCATCAAAGCTAAAATCAACCTGCTCCCCATTTAAAAAACCTTTAAAATAAAGACCTTGATTTGTCAGCTTAGCACAACCAACAGATAAAACATTTCTGTTTTTCGGCTCTTTTCTTAATTTGTCAAGATATAGTGTGCAAATGCTTCCGTTAAGCTCTAAGCTGAAATCATCACTTTTAACCTCATTAGCAACACAGCGCCGTTGCCATTTGTACCATTCATCTATACTGGCTGGCGCTTTTTTGTTATCATTACTTATTAAATCGTAATATTCGTTTACCCTTATTTTAAGACCACACTCTTTACATATAATTTCATCATTTTCAACATATAGTGTGTGCTCATCATTACAGTTAGGACATTTATAAAGTATTTTATCAATGCAGTATGCATTTGGCTTTTTGCCTATGTACTTATTGCGTGCTATCTTATTAAATTCAAAATCATTATATTTGATTTTTTCAAGAAGCATAGTATAAATTTCATTTTCACTTAAGCTCTCTAGCATTTCGGGAGTAAAGAGCAGAGAATACTCAATACCGATATATCCCCTCTTACGGTCAGATGAATATCTGTTAGTGGCTAAATAAGCGCCCTTTGATGTAGCAACCACAATATTTGATTTGCTTCGCTTAATAAATTGAGCAGTTGCAGGATTTATCGGATGTGTGCTTCCGCTTGTAGATTGAATTCCCTCAGGAAAAAGACCTAAAGCACCATTTCTTTTTAATACCTTAAGCATGCTCTTAACACACATTAAATCAGGCTGATATAAGTATTTAGAAATTACACCTAAACCTATAAATAAGCGATACAGCCCCTTAGATAATATGTTTTGGTATCCGCATACCATATTTATATCCTTGCGCTTAAATCCGTAAAGCGAATATATAAATTCAAGCCTTGATGCATGTGATGAAAGTAAAATAACAGGCTGCTTCTTTAAGGACCTATGGTCATAATCATATTTGAATTTTACTTTATATCTCCAATTGAGAAATCCAAGCACCGACATAACAAACGTCATAAGAAACCAATTAGGCTTTCTTATTTTTCTGTTAATCAGCTTCGTTTTTAAATCTTTTTTCATAGTTTAAAAAATCCTTTAAGATATATATCAACTTATATAATATCACAAATTTGGAAATGTTGCAATATTTCTTTCTAAAAAATATGCATAATGCTTTAAATAACGGAAATTTAATCATTTAAAAAATTATTAAAAAAATTTCAAAAAAGACTTGACAAATGGCATTTGTTTTAGTATAATAGTCAAGCAAGGTCGCAAGACCACATATATGCGAGAGTGGCGGAATCGGCAGACGCGCACGTTTGAGGGGCGTGTGGGCAACCGTACGGGTTCAAGTCCCGTTTCTCGCACCAACAAAAAAGGAACTTTTGTATACCAAAAGTTCCTTTTTTGTTTATCCAAGCCGCAGGCTTGGCATATCATCGCCGCACGAAGTGCGGTGCATATCATCAAGGGCGGCGAGCCGCCCTTGCATCTCATCACGCGCCAGCGTGTATTTTTCTGCGGCTTGATGATATACAACACTCCGTATTGATGATATGCAATTCCTTGCGGAATTGATGATATACAAGGCTTACGCCTTGATTTATTTATAAAATTATGGTATAATAATTTCAACAACATTAAATTTGACAAAGGAGTGCAATTGTATGAAATACATTTCTGTTAATAAACTCTCTGATTTCGAATTTCATGATGCAGAATTTGCACTTGAGATCTTTGACAACAAATGCTTAAGAGTTAAGGCAATTTACTTAAATATTCATAAAGACGCAGAGCAAAACCAACATGTAACCGATATGGAAATCAACCTTGCCTACATTACCTTTGAAGAGTTCAATTTGTTGTCCTATGAACCAGGGGTAGCCTGGAAAGAAGACGAACACGGCGAGTTTCATCCTACCGAACCACAGATTACTTTAACCGACGAGTATGCACGTGCTCGTTTTTTAGAACAATTGAAAAACGGTCTAACAATATATGATTTAGGTGAAAAAGAGCCAAATACCTATTTTATTGATGCAATGTCAAAAGATCCATTTTTTACAGTTTGCTTTAACTTTAAAAATGCAAGCATAGAATGGGATGAATATAATAAACAAGCGTGGTATGTATCGAAATAATCATCTAATTTGTGGTTTATCGCACCGACTTACACACCTTTTTATTATTCTTACCTACATTTATACACCTTTTCGCTGTTCTTCCGCAGAGTAAAGACTAAGTTCATCTTAGTCTTTATTTTTTTGCAATCAATAGGTCTTTACTCCGAGGAGAAACGGGACAGACCTCGCCTACCTCGGTCTTCGCGCTAAAAATGATTATCAATCATTTTCTTAACGCGCGACATTTCTCGCACCAAAAAAGATTTTAATTTTGTTGCAAAATAATAGTCTTTTTTAAAAGCTAAATCTACCTTGATTTGTTTTGAAAAATATGATAAAATGTAAAAAAGGCGGTGATTATATGGACAACACAGAGCTTATAGAAAGAGCCAAAATGTACCTAAAGCTTCTTAGCGATGGAGTGCATCCTATAACAGGAGTTGAAATTCCTAACGATTCCGTTTTTATGGATGAAAGGGTACTAAAATGCTTTGATTTTATTACAGACATTCTTGATGAATATGTTGACCTAAAAAAGAAGGTTAAAAAGCTTGAAGCTGAAAAGGACAAAAACACAGTTGTAATTCACAAAAAACAAGAATTTAATATCACCCGTGAGCAAATTGATAGCATCAAGCTTTCTAAGGAGCCTGTAACCGTTCTTTCATTTATGAAAAATATCAATGCAGTAATTGATGCTGATACAACCGAAAAGCTATCATCCACAAGAATAAACGAGTGGCTGACAAATAAAGGCTTTTTTGAAACGAAAAAGGTCCAAGCGGTTGTGAATAAAACAGTATATACTCCATCAGAATTAGCAAACAAAATAGGAATTACCTGCGAGGAAACCGTTGATAAAAAGACAGGTGAAGTAAAATCGCAAATAAAGCTTGAGCCAAGCGCACAGCTATTTATAGTAGAAAATCTAGAGGAAATTATATCAAGCACATAAATATTTAACTCATAACCAATGTCAAGTAATTATGTGTGGTCATCATACGGTCAAATTGATAGCGAAAAATTTTACGAAAACACCGATACATTTGAAAACTACTCAAACAACCTTGAAATTTTATATAGCGGCGAATATATTGTAGGCATTAAGGTTTTTGGCGCAACCGTATATGTAAATGATGGTATAGGCGAGGATAATAACGGAGCGAGCTACAAAACCTATTATGAATATGCATACCTCTGTTGCAACATGAATGAAGAAAACTAAAAGAGATAACTTATGAGAGAATACCAAAAGCCAATAGATGCATTATTTGATGAAGAAATAATTGATAAGGTATTTGATGTGTACGATAAGCTAGTAGAGGATAGCAAATAAAAAACGGCATTACGCCGTTTTTGTTTTATAAAACAAAAGCGCCTCTTAATAGAAGCGCCTATGTATTTTAATTTATTCAGCTAAAACTGTAATCTTATTGCTTGTAATTTCTGTAACAAGGTCAATGATCCAAAAAATAAAGCCAAGACCAACGAAATTAAGAATACCAGCAACAAGAGTAACGATATTCTTTGTTTCAAGAAAACGAACGATACGGTAAATGCCACCTACTAATGCACCAAGAAAAAGTTGGATGATGATCTTGATGATCTTTGGGAGTGCTTCGTATTGAGCAGTTA
Source organism: Eubacteriales bacterium (assembly GCA_045127235.1). Lineage (GTDB taxonomy): Bacteria > Bacillota > Clostridia > Oscillospirales > CAG-272 > RGIG2000. Next base: position 34,413 of record JBGVPY010000022.1, on the reverse strand, counting down.
AAGATTGATTTGCCATAATGATTCTCCTTTCAAAAATTACAACGAAACCGCTGTACTTTAATTATATCATATGTCATACCAAAAAATCAAGATACTAAATTAAAGAAATTTAAACGGTTTTCTATAATAATATATTATAAAAAACTTGATTATTTAACGAAAATGTGTTAAAATAACTTAAATATAACAAAGAATAACATCAAAGAGGAAAAAATGAGCTTTGTCAGTATAGAAGAAATGAAAAAACAAAAGCTCTTTATAGATAATGTTCGCACACTAATTAACGGCAAAGGACTTAAAGCCTGTGTATTCACTCTTGGCTGTCAGCAAAACGAGGCAGATAGCGAAAGAATGAGAGGCATTTTAAAAAGCCTTGGCTATGAAATTACCTATAAGGAGGAAGAGGCAGATTTACTGCTTGTAAACACCTGCGCCATAAGAGAGCATGCCGAAAGACGCGCACTTTCCATTATCGGCAGATATAAGCATTATAAAACTAAAAATCCCGACCTTATTATAGGCGTATGCGGATGTATGACCGCCCAACAGCATAGAATTGACCATTTTAAACGCTCATACCATTATGTTGATTTTGTATTCGGCACAGGCACAATGTATCGCTTGCCCGAATATGTTTCAAACGCACTTAATAAAGGCAAAAGATTATTTACAATCGACCCACAAGCCCCCGAAATTGCCGAGGGACTTCCAGTTGTGCGTGAAAGCAACTACAAGGCATGGGTAAGCATTATGTACGGATGTAATAACTTCTGCACCTACTGTATAGTCCCATATGTCCGCGGCAGAGAGCGTAGCCGTAATATGGAGGACATTATTGAAGAAATAAAAGAGCTTGCAAAAGAGGGCTACCACGATATAACATTACTTGGTCAAAATGTAAACTCCTACGGCAAGGATTTAGAAGGAAAGCCAACAATTGCTGACCTTCTTAACGAAATTGGCAAAATAGAGGGCGACTTCTTAATCCACTTAATGACCTCACACCCTAAGGATGCATCAAATGAAATGATAGAAGCATTAAAGAATAATAAGCATTGTGCTAATTGCTTCCATCTGCCTTTGCAATCTGGCTCAGATGATATTCTTAAAAAAATGAACCGCCATTATGATACTGAAAAATATCTCTCTATCATAGACAAGCTACGAGACGGCAGAGAGGACACTGTCCTTACCACCGATATAATAGTAGGCTTCCCGGGAGAAACCGACGAGGACTTTGAAAAAACAATAGATATAATCAAAAAGGTAAAATACGATTCAATTTTCAGCTTTATCTATTCAAGAAGAAAAGGCACTCCTGCTGACAAAATGGAGGACCATATCTCTGAGGAAATAAAGCACATTCGCTATGACCGTCTATGTCAGGTGCAAAACGAAATTTCCTATGAGCTTAACGCCAAATATCTAAACAAAACAGTTAGAGTATTAGTTGACGGCAAAAGCAAAAATAACGAAAGCGTATATACCTCACGCACAGAGGGTGGCAAAATAGTCCACTTTGAAAGTGATACTGACTACACGGGACAATTTATAACAGTAAAAATCATCAAAACAGACACCTTTGCGCTGTATGGTGAAATTATAGAAAAATAATAAAAAGGAGTATAAAATTATGACAATTATGGAACTTGCTGCTGAGCTTGGAAAAGCAATTAAGGCAGATGAAAGAATCACAAAAATGAACGAGGCAAGAGAAGCTTACGAAAAGGATGAGGACCTTCAAAAGCTTATGCTTGAATACAATGTTCAACAAACAGCACTTGCTGAGGAATATAAGAAGGAAACGGTTGACCCAGCAATCATTGAATCAATCGAAGCAAGACTTGATGCTATCGTTAAGGAAGTAACAGAAAAGGATGTTTTTGTTGCACTTAATGAGGCAAACGAAGCAGTTAACGCTCTTATGCAAGCAGTCAACGGCGAAATTGAATATAACATCACAGGTCAACGCCCATGCACACATGACTGCCATTCATGTGGCTCAGACTGTGGACACCACCACTAATTTAAACTAATCTAACGAAAACCAAGAGGAAGGTAAAACAATATGACTCAAATGATGCTACAATATCTCGAGATAAAAAAGCAATATAAGGATTTTATATTGTTTTACCGTCTTGGAGATTTCTATGAAATGTTCTTTGATGATGCTATTACTGCATCAAGAGAGCTTGAATTAACATTAACAGGTAGAGACTGCGGAGAGCCTGAAAGAGCGCCAATGTGTGGCGTTCCTTACCATAGCTGCGAGGGCTATATCGGTAAGCTTATCTCCAAGGGCTATAAGGTTGCAATTTGCGAGCAAATGGAGGACCCCTCACAAGCAAAGGGCATTGTAAGACGTGAGGTAGTAAGAGAAATTACTCCGGGTACAGTAGTTGAAACCAACCTTTTAACTGAAAATAAAAACAACTATCTTTGCTCACTTTACTTTGAGGGAGATAGCGTAGGCGTATGCTTTGCCGATGTTTCAACAGGCGAAATCTATGCTACTACCGTTGAAAATGAGCAAGCTAAGCTTTTAAATGAGCTTGGCACATACGCGCCAAAGGAAATCATAACCAACCTGCCTAAGCTTGCAGGCGGATATATTGGCGAGTTTGCAAAATCAAGACTTAGTGCGCTTTGTGGCTTTGAAATGACAGAGTATTTTAATAAAAGCGAGTGCGATGACAGAGTATTTTGTCAATTCGGTCAAGACTTTATAAACAAATACGAGTCTGATAGCCACCTAATGTGTGCCATCGGCGCAATTTTAGAGTACATATTAAAAACTCAAAAAACAGATATATCATATATCAACAACATAAGCATTTACGGCGAGGGACAGTATCTTGAAATGGACCTTAACACACGCCGTAACCTTGAATTATGCGAGTCAATGAGAACTAAGGAAAAGCGCGGAAGCCTTTACTGGGTTCTTGACAAAACAAAAACATCAATGGGCGCAAGAATGCTTCGCCATTTCGTTGAGCATCCGCTAATTGATGTACAAAGAATTATTGCCCGCCAAGGCGCAATAAACACTCTCTATTCCAACATGGTGCTAAGAGATGAAATCTCTAAGCTTTTGTCAAATGTCCTTGACCTTGAAAGACTTATGACAAAGGTAGTCTATGGCACCGCGAATGGAAAGGATGCAAGAGCAATCGCATCCACAATAAAGGTAATTCCTGAAATTAAAAACCTTCTCTATACAGTAAATGATAGAGAGCTTTCCGAAATTAGAGAAAACCTTGACACCCTTGAGGATATCTATACACTTATTGATGATATGCTTATAGAGCTTCCACCATTCTCTGTAAGAGAGGGCGGCTTTATTAAGGATGGCTACAATAAGGATATTGACTATCTCCGTACAGTAATGAGCGACGGTAAGGGTTGGATAGATACAATCGAAGAGGGCGAGCGTGAGCTCACAGGAATTAAAACACTTAAAATAGGCTATAACAGAGTATTTGGCTACTATATAGAGGTAACAAAATCCTTTATAAACCAAGTACCTGATAGATATATAAGAAAGCAAACATTATCCAACTGTGAAAGATACATTACAGAGGATTTAAAAAATATGGAATCAACGGTGTTAGGAGCAAAGGACAAGCTCTGCACCCTTGAATACGAGCTTTTTGTAGCACTTCGCGCCAAGCTTGAGGAAAACCTTAAGCGTGTACAAAGGTCTGCAAATATGCTTGCAAAATTAGATACCTATATCTCACTTGCCGAGGTGGCGATTAAGAATAACTATGTTTGCCCTGAGGTTGATTATAGCGATATAATTGACATTAAGGATGGCAGACACCCGGTAGTTGAGCAATTTGTAAAGGATAGCTACTTCGTTCCTAACGATACGTATCTAAACACGTCAAGCGACCGCTTAGCGCTTATCACAGGACCGAATATGGCAGGTAAGTCAACTTACATGCGCCAAAGTGCTTTAATAGTTTTAATGGCGCAAATTGGCTCATTTGTTCCTGCTAAGCAAGCAAGAATAGGCATAGTAGATAAATTATTTACAAGAGTAGGCGCATCTGATGACTTAGCGTCAGGTCAGTCAACGTTTATGCTTGAAATGACCGAGGTTGCCTACATTCTTGCAAATGCAACTAAAAAGAGCTTTATCATTTATGATGAAATCGGCAGAGGCACATCAACCTATGATGGTATGAGCATAGCAAGAGCTATTGCCGAATATACCGCAGGCAAGAAAATCGGTGCAAAATCTATGTTTGCTACCCACTACCACGAGCTTACATCCCTCGAAAACGGACAAAACGGTATAGTAAACTATAATATTGCCGCTAAAAAGCGTGGCGAGGATATTATATTCCTTCGTAAAATCGTTAAAGGACCTACCGATGATAGCTACGGTATTGAGGTTGCCAAATTAGCAGGTGTACCAAATGAGGTAGTTAAACGCGCAAAGAGTATCCTTGCCGAAATGGTAGAAAATGGCGTTGTTACCGAAAAAGCTCCTAAACCAAAAACAACCGAAATCGGTATGGAAATGTCCTTTGAGGATATGAGCGTTTACGAGGCAGCCGACAGAATTAAAAAGGTAGACTTAAATACCCTTACCCCAATTGAAGCTATGAACTTCATTTTTGAGCTTAAAAAGCTATTTTAATAAATAAACTATTAGAAAGGATGGAAAGCAATGGGAAAAATTAACGTATTAGGCTTTGATATTGCCAATTTAATAGCCGCAGGCGAGGTTGTTGACCGTCCTTCCTCTGTGGTTAAGGAGTTACTTGAAAACGCCATAGACTCAGGCGCAGACAAGATAACAGTAGAAATTAAAAACGGTGGCACGTCCTTTATAAGAATTGCCGATAACGGATGCGGCATTGAATACGAGGATTTACCAACTGCGCTTTTACGCCATGCAACCAGCAAAATTAAGGAAGCATCGGACCTTGATAGCATTGTAACATTAGGATTTAGAGGCGAGGCTCTTGCAGCAATTTCCTCTGTTTCCAAAATGAGAATTTTATCAAAAACAAAAAATAACGAAATGGGCGCAATGCTTGAAGCACACGCAGGCAAGGTTTTAACTCACATAAATGCAGGATGTCAAGAGGGCACAACAGTAATTGTTGAGGACTTATTTTATAATGTCCCTGCAAGAAAAAAATTCTTAAAGCGTGATGCAACCGAAGCATCCTATATAACGTCAATAGTTGAAAAGGTTGCAATGTCCCGCCCCGATATTTCCTTTAAGTACATAATAGACGGCGAGGTTAAGTTTATAACCTCAGGCGATAACAACACCCAAAATGCAATCTATGCAATTTTAGGTAGTGATGTAGCCAAGAAAACAATCAAGGTTTTCCGTGAGGAAAACGGCATAAAAATCGAAGGCTTTATCTCATCCCCTAACCTAAACAGAAGCAACAGAAACCTTGAAATCTTTTACATAAACTCACGCTATATAAGAAGCGCCGTTATGGTAAAGGCGCTCGAGCAAGCATTTGACTCTTATATACCAGGCGATAAATTCCCCGTTTGTGTAATTAATGTAGAAATTGACCCAAGATATGTAGATGTCAATGTGCATCCATCTAAGTTAGAGGTTAAATTCTCAAACGAGCAAGTGATTTTTGATGCAATATATTACGCCGTAAGAACAGCATTAGCCACAAAAATTGAACGCCCAACGCTCTTTAACGAGCCAAAGGAAAGTATTGCAAATGCACCATTTAAGGCATTTGATAGAGAAGCACCTAAAAATGAAAAAATCGTATTTGATACAAATGGTAATATAGGCACAGAAAATAAGGATAAAACCATATCCTATATTCAACCAACAAAGCCTATACAAAAAACAGAGGCTCAAAGCAAACCAATACAAGCAACAAAAATAGAGCTACCAAGCGAGGATGATTTCGTTCCCGATTTCCTTAGAAAGTATGATAATCCTGTATCATCACAGTTAAAGGTATCTGCATCATTTACTCCAAGAGCTACAACCGAGAATAATAAAGCTATCATTCCCGAAATCAAGGTAGATGAAGCACAAGAAGCACCAAAAGAAAAAATAAAAGAAGAAATCATAGCTCCAAAAATAGTCCCCGACTATAAAATCATAGGCGAAGCATTTAATTCCTATGTAATCGTAGAATTAGGCGAAATACTTTATCTTATAGATAAGCATGCCGCCCACGAAAGAATTATTTTTGAGGACCTAAAGAAGAAAATAAGCGAAGCAAATCCATCATCGCAAATGCTCTTAATTCCTCTTGAAATTCCCCTTGCAAGTGAGGAAATAGCTGCACTAAACGAGTACAAGGAAGAAATAAATAAAACAGGCTACGGCTTTACAATTGAAGAAAGATGCGCATATGTAAACGAAATCCCATCTGAAATTGAGGTAGGCGCAGGCACGGATGCGTTTTTAGAGCTTGTGTCAAAGCTAGCAAGCGGCAAGGAAGCATCAAAATCAAGATATGAAATATTTGAAAAAGCGCTTTATCAATCATCATGCAAGGCTGCAATTAAGGCAGGCAGAATTTACGATAGCGCCCATATTAAATGGATAGTTGAAAGAACGCTAACGCTTGACAATATTAAGTATTGCCCACACGGTCGCCCCGTAGCATTTGAAATTACAAAGCACTTCCTTGAAAAAGAATTTGAACGCATTAAATAAAAGAAAAGGAAACAGAAATGTTAAAAATATTAAAAACTGACGGCAGGGCCAGAAGATGTGAATTTGAAACAGTTCACGGCACAATTCAAACACCTGTCTTTATGAATGTAGGCACATGTGCCGCTATCAAGGGCGGTATATCCTCAATGGACTTAAAGGACGTTAAATGTCAGGTTGAATTATCAAATACATACCACCTACACATTCGCCCGGGCGATAGACTTATTCACGATTTAGGCGGACTTCATAAGTTTATGAATTGGGATAAGCCAATTCTTACCGATAGCGGTGGATTTCAGGTTTTCTCCCTTGCTCAATTACGCAAAATAACCGAAGAGGGCGTTAAATTCGCATCTCACATTGACGGTAAGCGTATTTTTATGGGTCCTGAGGAATCAATGCAAATTCAATCAAACCTAGGCTCAACAATCGCTATGGCATTTGATGAATGTATTGAAAACCCTGCCAAATATGACTACACCAAGCAGTCCTGCGACCGTACAGTAAGATGGTTAAAGCGTTGTAAGGTAGAGCTTGACAGACTTAATTCACTTCCCGACACAATCAATAAAAACCAAATGCTTTTTGGTATTAACCAAGGTAGCACATACGAGGATTTAAGAATTAAGCATATGCAAGAAATTGCAGAGCTTGACCTTGATGGCTACGCAATTGGCGGTCTTGCCGTAGGCGAGGAAACTGAGGAAATGTACCGTATAATTGACATCGTAGAGCCTCATATGCCTGCAAATAAACCAAGATACCTAATGGGAGTAGGCACACCCTGTAACATTCTTGAAGCCGTACATCGCGGTATTGACTTCTTTGACTGTGTAATGCCATCAAGAAATGCAAGACACGGTAACCTCTTTACATGGCACGGTAAAATGAATATCATGAACGAAAAATACCGTGATGATGCGAAGCCAATAGATGAAAACTGTAAATGCCCTGCTTGTCAGCATTATTCAAGAGCATATATAAGACATCTTATCAAGGCAAAGGAAACGCTCGGTATGCGCCTTTGTGTGCTTCATAACCTCTATTTCTACAATGACCTTATGGAAAAAATCAGAGAAGCACTTGATAATGACTACTTTGAAAGCTTCTATCAAAAATACCGTAATATCTTAGGCGAAAGAAGCACTAACTAGTGGTCAGTGGTCAGTGGTCAGTGGTCAGTGGTCAGTGGTCAGTGGTCAGTGGTCAACAGCCTTCTACTTGAGGAGAAGGGGTCAACTTTGTTGACGGATGAGGTGTAAATAAAGAAAGGAAAAACTATGACAAACAATTTTATGTGTTATCCAAATTGGAAGGAAAAAGCATTAACCTTCAGCTATGATGATGGAAACATCAAGGATAGAGACTTAGTAGCATTATTTAATAAATACGGAGTTAAAGGTACATTTAATTTAAATAGTGAAATTTTCGCTGAAAATGGAAAGCCAAACAACATTTCTAAAACTGAGGTAAAGGAGCTCTATAAGGGACACGAGGTAGCTGTTCACACAGTTACACACCCACGCTTAGAGCTTTTACCAAGTAACCTTATTTCCCAGGAAATAACTGAGGATAAAGCCAACCTTGAAGCACTTTCCGACACCATAGTACAAGGTATGGCATACCCATTTGGTACATATAACGATAATGTTGTAGATATCTGTGGTAAAGCTGGTATTAAATATTCAAGAACAGTACATTCCACACACAATTTTGAAGTTACATACGATTGGCTAAGACTCCCTGCAACATGCCACCACGCCGATGATAAGCTTTTTGAGCTTGCAGAAAAATTCGTAGCAGGCGAGCCCAGCAAGGAATGGTTTAAATACACAGGATGGCTCTTTTATGTATGGGGACACTCTTACGAATTCAGAACAGAAGAGGACTGGCTCCGTATGGAAGGCTTTGTTTCAATGGTTTCAAACCGCGATGATGTTTGGTACGCAACCAACATTGAAATTTACGAATATGTAGAAGCATATCGTAATCTTATCTACTCACAGGATAGATCAAAGGTATATAACCCATCAGCGCTTCCCGTATATATGATCCACGAAGGCAAAAAATACGTAGTAAACCCTGGCGAAACAGTAACATTCTAAAAAAATCTCTCCATTAGGTCTGCCTAATGGAGAGATTTTTTTATTAAAAATTAAAGAAATCGGAAAAATATTCTTTTCCATATTTGTTTCTGAATATATTAACATCTAATTTGAATGATTTTGAGCTTCTTTTATCAATAAAAATTTCAGGAATATTGTGTATAGCATCAGCAAAATCAAATATTTTTTCATTATTTCCTTCATTTAGACAATTAAATAATGTATCTATGCAGTATATTAGAATTGAGTAATCATTATTCGAAGAAAATTGTTCTTTTATCTGTTTTAAACTTTTAATTTCTTTATCTAATTCGTCTTTATTGTAGTGACCGGTTGTATGATAAAATCGCACCATAATAAAGCTATGTTGTAGCTTTTCAAACACCGAAATATCCATAAAATCCCCCTTGCGATTTTTTTACATTATAGCACATAGATAAAAACAAATCAATCGAAATAATAAAAATTACATAAAAGCGGAGCTTTTGGCTTGCTTTTGCGATAGTAGCAGTAGTAGCAAAGCTTTCAAAGTAGGAAACCCCGTTTTCCGTGTTGGAAGCTTTTTAGCATGGGTTGTGGGAAAATCTTGATTTTTCCACTTTCCACGATTGACAATATTCTTATTTAGTTGTATAATCTACTTATAAAATAAAAAAGGAAAATTATTATGGCAAGCTATAAATATCAAATGCATATTCATACATCCCCTTGCTCAGCCTGTGGCAGAATGTCCCCTGCCGAGCTATGTGAAGCACTGTACGAAAAAGGATACCAAGGCACAGTTTTAACAAACCACTTTTACCACGGAAACTCAGGCGTTGACAGAAGCTTATCCTGGAACAATTTTGTATCCGCATATGAAAAGGACTATCTTGCATGCTTAGAAGAAGCAAAAAAATACGACCTTGACATCATTTTCAGCGTTGAAGAGGTGCTTATTCCGGGTCTTGAAATTCTTTGCTACGGCGTAACACCTGAAATTCTTTATGCTAACCCCGAGCTTAGAGACTGTACCCCTGAAAGAAAGGTGGAAATTTTACGCCAAAACGGAGTATTACTTATCCAACCTCACCCGTTTAGAGAGGCGTTTTACATCCCCAATCCGGGACATTTACCGCTTGAATTTATAGACGGCGTTGAGGTTTACAACAGAGGAAATAGCACACAGGAAATGAACCAAAAGGCAGTAGATTTTGCAAACGAAAACCCACACCTTATAAAAACCTCAAGCGCAGATGCCCACTCAGTAGATAGAGTTGCATACGGCGGTATTATGACGGAAAAGCGCATTAAAAACCCTCAAGATTTAGTAGCAACCCTTCGTAAAGGCGCATACACGCTAATTATTCCGGAGCAAGAATAAAATGACAGTAGTAACAGCATTGATTTTAATTTGCAGCATCCTTTTTGGCGCAACAAAAAATGTGCTAATTAAAGGATTTTCCGTACATCATATTAAAAATCGAGAATTCTTTATACTTCAAGCATCAATTTTCGGCGCAGGAAGTGTAGTTTTAGCCATAGCAAATTTAATAAGCTTTAACGGCATATCAAAATTTACCGTAATTTGCTCGATTTTCTACGGCATTATGCTTGTAGCCGCTCTTTGGTGCTACACCTTAGCATTAAGTCAAGGAAAAACAGCAGTTTGTGCAACAATATATTCCTTTGGATTTGTTGTGCCAACGTTATCTGGCACACTGTTTTGGAATGAAACAATTACAATTTTTGGATATTTAGGAATAATTATTTTGTTGCCTATACTTATCATTTCAGGCACAAGTCCCAAAAAACATGAAAATAAACAGACCTCAAAATTTTTTGTCATTCCACTAATAATAGCATTACTTGCATCGGGCGGACTTGGTATTATGCAAAAAATTCACCAACAATCCAAGTATGCAAATCAGCTAAACGCATTTATTCTCTTATCATTCTTGATTGCCTTTACTTTGTCGGTAATTCTATCCTTGGCTTTAAAGAAGGGCGAACCATCTCTAAAAAGAAAATCAATGTCCTCTGCTCTTATCGTAGGTGTTATATTCTCTCTATGTAATATAATGAATACCTACCTTGCAGGTGTCCTTGACAGTGCAGTTTTATTCCCACTTTTAAATGTAGGTTCAATTTTAATATCTCTTATTTTAAGCATCATTATGTACAAGGAAAAAATGGATAAAAGAGATGTAATCGTCCTTATCTTAGGTATAATGGCAATAGTATTAGTTAATCTTTAAAAGTCTACGGTTTAGCACAAAATATATTTGACGAAAAGACTTACCATACGTATAATTTAAATGCAAAAGTAAATAAGGAGCAAAAATATGAACGAAAGAAAATTAAATGATACCTTATACAACGCATTGAAAGAAGGCGAATTAAAACCTTTGTTAGATATTGTAAAAGCAGATGACACCTTAGATCTTGAATTACGAGGTAGCTTTGCAAATATCTACTACCGTGGCGGAAGCCTTTTTAAAGTTTTTTATAAAAAAGATAAATGTGAAATTTACTTTAACGAAAATTATTGTAGAGGACAAAAAAGACAACTAAAATCCCCTATGACAGTAGTTGAAGCGATAGAAAATATACCGCTTTATAAGTACGCTATGGATTTATGGTTTAAAAAACATCCTAAGTTAGAAAGAGAATTTCAACAAATTATAGTCAGAGAAAATAATAATATCGGAAAAATTTCAAGAAGCACCGATTACTATATCATAGATATAGAGTATGCAAACAAGCTTGATATAGACGACGAAATTGAGCAAGAATATGAAAACGTAGGCGAAAGCAACGACGAGCATAAATCTAATAATGCCAGATTTGATATGGTAGCGTTAAAATGGTTATCTGATGGGGCTTCGCGCAAAAAATCAGATGCGCTTTCCTTAGCATTAATAGAAGTGAAATACGGTGACGGAGCTTTAAAAAATAATGCAGGAGTTAATAAGCATTTAGAGGATTTTAATAGATTTTTAGCCAATGAAGAAAACCTGAAATTCTTTTGCAAAGATATGACCGAGGTATTTAAGCAAAAATGTGAATTAGGGCTAGTAGACGGCATCCAATCTCATCAATTAAAAAAATTTGAAATAACCGCAAACTATCCCGAGGTAATATTTATTTTTGCCAATCATGACCCTGATAGTCAAGTATTAGAAGATATTATCAATGATAGCAAAAATCAAGATTATAGTTTTCCTATTATCATTGCCAATTCATCAAATATGGGTTATTGCCTATATTCTGACAGAATGAAAAAAATAAACTGATGAAAATTGTTATACATAGAGGTACACATCAAATAGGCGGTATTTCCACGGAAATATCAACCGAAAGTTCACGTGTTTTAATTGACATGGGCGATGAGCTTTCCCTTGAACCAAGCTATGTTCAAGCCTCTTTAAGTATTGACGGAATAACCAACAACAATGGATTTTGTAATGGCGTTCTTTTTACTCACTACCACGGAGACCACATAGGACAAATGACACAAATTTTAGACAATATTCCTATGTACTCAGGCGCTCTTGCAAAGGAAATAATGCTAAAAAGCGCTAAAAGAGCAATAAATGTAAATCAAGCGCTATGTAGCAAAATAGAAAAGTTAAACACATTTATGGGCGGTCAAACTCTTTTGTTTGGAGATATTAGTGTCACACCCTATTCAATTGACCATTCCGCGTGCGATAGCTATATGTTTTTAATCGAAGCAGAGGGAAAACGAGTTTTATATACAGGCGATTTTCGTTTGCATGGATTTAGAGGTAAAGCAATACCGAAAATCATAAATAAAATCTTAGCCGAAAAAGGAAAAATTGACGCGCTAATCACAGAAGGAACAAATCTTTCCCGACCTGAGAGTGCATTGATTTCCGAATTTGAACTTCAACAAAAGGTAAAAGAATATTTAAAACAGTATAAATACGTATATGTATTTTGTTCAACAACTTACCTTGAAAGAATATGTGCATTATCAAAATCTGTTCCTAAAGGCAAATATTTTGTTTGTGATAAATATCAAAATGAACTTTTAGATTTATTTGAAACGCATTATCAAAGCTATTCATCGTTCTATAAAAACATCAAAAAAGTTGTATACGGAGATAACATATACGAAAAGCTTCGTGATAAAGGCTTTTTAATGACCGTTAGAGATAACAGTGAATTTAGAAAAATAATAAAAAAGTTTGACAAAAGTCAAGGCATAATTCTATATTCCTTATGGGACGGATACCGCACTAAAACAAATAGCACAATCCCGGATTTTTTAAATTTAACTGACAAATGGGAGTATTTACATACAAGCGGGCATGTATCTGGAAAAGACTTAATATCCGTTGTTGACTTAGCAAAGCCTGATATTATAATACCAATGCACACAGAAACACCCGAAAAATTTAAGGACGTATTCAAGAATTATAACGTATATGTACCGAATGATAAGGAAGAAATTATTTTATAAGGAGCAAATATGAAACTAATTATAGGCGGCGACATATCCGTAAAAGAGGATTGTTGGAATCTATTTGACACCTGTCAACATAATAAGCTTTTTAACGACGTAATAAATGAATTTAAAAAATCTGACCGTGTAATAGTTAATTTAGAATGCGCTGTTACTGACAAAAACACTCCAATAAAGAAAATCGGTCCAAACCTAAACGCGCCCATAAATACAGTAAAAACTCTTAAAAATGCAGGCGTTACCGATTGTATATTGTCAAACAACCATATTTTTGACTTTGGTAAATTGGGCGTTAGCGACACAATAAACGAACTAAAAAAGTACGGTATAAACTATACCGGCTACGGCAAAAACAACGTTGATGCCCGCAAGGACTTAATTATAACAGACGGCAAAATCAAAATAGCAGTTATTGCAGTTTGCGAGCATGAATACACCTACGCTCTTGATAATCGTGAGGGTGCAAGAGAATACGACCCATACGACACAAACGACGATATATTAGAAGCAAAGAAAAATAATGATTATGTTATAGTTATCTATCACGGCGGTAAAGAGGATTGCAGATACCCATCCCCAAGGCTTTTAAAACTATGCCGAGCCATGGTAAAGCACGGCGCAGACGTTGTTTTATGTCAGCATAGCCACTGCATCGGCTGCTACGAGAAATTCCAAAACGGTCACATTCTCTACGGGCAAGGCAACTTCCACTTCGTTTCTAAAAAGTTTGAAAATGGAGAAGACGGCGGCTATATGTGGAACACGGGACTTATGGTCAAGCTCGTAATAGACAAATCTCTTGATATTGAATTTATTCCAACAGTAGTTGATGGACCATCAATTCGCTTAGCAAACGAAAGCGAATCATCAAAACTCCTTTCCGAGCTTAACGAAAGAAGTAAATCGCTTCTTGATAACTCATGGTATGAGTACTTTAGAGAATATGCCTTAGCGCAAGAACGCTACCGCATTTTCCCAAAGGATCAGCAAGAGGAAATCGCACATTTTTTTGATTGCGAAGCCCACGCCGATATGTGTAAGGAAATTTTCAAAACCTATAATCACACAAACGAAACAGAAGAAAACTAATAAAAAGAAGAATTTGCAAAATTGCAAATTCTTCTTTTTTCTCCAAAACCAACAAAAAATGTCAAAAATACAATAAACACATGAACATATTCGCATATAATAATATAAAATATACCAAAAAATAAAGCAAATCGGCAAAAACTCAACCGATTTGCTTTATTTTTATCGCTCAATCAAAATTGCATTAAGTCCGCTAATTGTAAATTCCTCATTGTTAATTTTAAACTTAACATCTTCATTTTCAGGATTTACCACAATGTAAGCACTCTTGCCACTCTCTGTCTCCCATATAGAGGAGAGCAGCTTAGGCAACGACGCGCTCTTGCGCCCTCTAAACAGCGGAATCTCAATAGTATCACATTCAATGGTATTTGCGTTTTTCATTTTGCCACCGAAAAGGTACTTTTTGCCCTCATTATTATAAAACATCATAACGTTTTTAATAAATGTAAGTGTTAAATCAAAATCAGGCTTACTTTCAAAATCGTGTGTACCCCAATGGCTCATAAGTCCACCGTGAGGATTTAAAATAAGAGTCATCATATCTCCAATGGAGAAGGAGTAAGCTAGTCTGTATCTTAACGTATCAACGCTTGGCTCAAAGGGACATCCGCATTGATTTCCCATAAAGTTTCTTAAATATTCGTGATAAATAAATGCAAACAGAGGCACAACGTCTCCAAATGGATAGTTAAGCTCAAATCTATTATCGCTCATCAAAAGATTACCAATAAATGGCTCAGCCGCAGTGCTTTCACAACCAAAAATCATGTTTGGATTTTCTTTGTTCCATTGTGATAAAAGCTCCTGCATATTAGTTGTCATCCATTCGCCTGGCATAGGTGGATGATTATGCTCTCTTGCAAAGCACATATATTGACCGCCACCGTGATTTTGGTCAAGTATTTGCGCATAGTCAACACCGCTTTCAAATAATGGCTTAAATCCCTCATTTATAATCTCACGACCACGCTTAGAGGCAGGGCAAATATCATATCCATATCTTTGATAAGGCGTACAGGTTTTTCCAAGCTCAGGCTTATTTTCAGGAGAGCAGCATACGCCCTCAAGAACATTTTCATCCTTGATTTTTTGCTCACAGTCATAGTCCATTAAGGTGCTTCGTAATGTGTAACCAAATCCCGAGCAATAAACTCCAAGCAAGTCTCCGTTTTTATGTAGTGTGTCTCTAAATTCATTAAACATATCAATACCGCCATAGGGTGGCCAAACATAAGGCGGAGCCCAAGGTGCTGTGCCCTCCCAATGCATAAGTAGAGACATTAAACGGCAATTTGTTTCCTTCTTGATTTTATCAAAAATAGGCAATACATTTTTATAAGGGAATAAAGGATTAGGCTCCATCTTGTCCATATCAAAAATTCCCCTTACAGGATAGGTAACAATTAAAGGCATATCCTCATACCATTTCGGCAAACACTTATTTTCCTTAGTTGGCACAACATTAGATGGTAAATTTTTCTCAAACCAGCTTCTGTAAATTTCCGCACTTGCTCTCCAATCCCCGCAAGATACCTGCCATACAATAGGATAATCTGTCTTAAATCCGTCCCCATAGTTAGTACCCGAATATAAACGAATTTGCAAAGCAAGACCGTCATTATAAGGATAAAAATCAATTCCCTTTAAAGCTCTTTTTGTATCATGTGCGCCAATGTAAAGTCCAAAGTCCTCAAATAAATACGACATAAACTGAGATGATACCATATTAGGAAACATAAAGTAAGCACCCGAGGAAGGAAATTCCATCTCATATCTTGGCAGTAGCTTCTCATCGGAAACAATCATTCCCTCATTATATGGAAACAAAATTCTACCACCGTTTTTTTCGTTTTGGGTTAAGCGGGGTAAGCATATTTTAGGAAATTCTACATACTCAATAGCATACTTATCGCACAAACCTTGAATTTCTATTCCCCAGGAAATGTTTTCTCCCTCTAAAACGCTTACAGTAACAAAAATATCCCCATATGTGTCGCTAAAACCACCATAAATAAAGCCAACTCCACCCATGGAAAGTAGCTTTCCCTCAGTAGAATTTATGTAATAGCATTTTCCCTCTAAATCACGAAGTCTAATAACAAAAATAGGGCATTTATCTACACATACCTCACGATTTTTTATTTTAAGAGATGAAATAACACCATTTTCTGTGTCAATCTCTAAATTTAAATCGCTACATGAAAAAACTCTCATAATACGCTCCTTGAAAAAGTATAGTAAAATTATACCTTAAATCAAAGCATAATTCAATACCAAAATAAAAAATCGTTATACAGACATAAGCCTGTATAACGATTTAAAGCTATATTGTACCGGTAACTACAACAGTAGATGTGCCAGGAGTAACATTCCAAGCACCTGTTATTGGGTCTTGAGTAAATGTTGCAGCAGGTACAGTAATACTTCCTGCCACGCTCTCAAATAAGCCGGTAGCCTCAGTATAGTTGTAATCTGTGCCCTCGGTCCATAATGCGCCGTTGAATGTTGCGCTTACATTAGAAAGTGTTGGGTCAAATAAATCTGTAATAAATGAATTATCTGTTGCCACAACAGGAGTATTACCTGTATTTTGAATAACAAATGTGTATGTTACAACACCGTTATCATTTACAGGCACTGGACTAATTGACTTAGTAATTGTTAAGCTTGGCGCACTTGCAACAGTAATTGTTTCATCATCTGTAACGGGAGTAAAGCCGTTTCCTAATACTGTGGCGGTATTTGTAATCGTAGAGTCAAGGGATAGCGGAGCAAATTCATTTGTAGATACCTCATAAACTAAGGTAGCATTACCATTTGCAGGAACGGAAATACCGTTTATTGTTAAATCTCCAACTGCACTAACCGTAGGAGCAGGCTGCAAGACACCATTGACATAATATCTAATTGTTCCATCAGTATAGGTAAGAGGAACAAGTGTACCAACGGTTGATGAATACGCGCCTAAGTTATCATTTAAGGTAAGCCCTGTAATAGCAGTTGCACCTGTATTAACAATGCTTACAATATAGGTTACAGTATCATTAGAGCTATATATATTTGAAACAGCAGTTTTGCTTACAGAAAGCACCTCTAAAACCTCGCCAACTGCAATATTTGAGTTGGTAACAGTATCTCTGTAAGTCAACTGTGCTTGATTAGTAAAGCTTGCCATAATAATTCCTTTCCGAGAGGAAAACCTCTCATCTATATATTATGACAAAAATACAAAAATGACAATGTTAAGCTCTAATAATTCATTCCTCTGCGAAGTCGCATAAGAGTAACTCTGTTTCGTACTAACGGAGAATATTCAAGCAAAATATCAAGCTTGTTTTCCGAAATTCCAATATCATTAAGAGAGGAATATGCACCAAGCACCCTGTACTTTTCTAAAAGCTCCTCATATGTAGGAATAGATTCAATAATTTTGCATATTTCATCCCACTTATTTAAAATATCACTTGCTTTTATATTAGAAGCGCAATCGCTTGCATTTTCATGAATTATAGAAAGACTTAATCTGTCTCCAAACATTTTATAAATGTATTCATCATCAGCCTTTTTGTAGTCCTTCCATGATGAAATATCGCAGCATTTTATTCTGTGGTATTCCTTGCATGCAAGTAAAGTGCCAACGCCAACCTTTTCTCCGTGTAAAGCATCGCTATAAGCATCTAAGCCCTCTGGCTGCATCTCAATTAGATGCGAAATATGATGCTCAGCACCTGAAGCGCACCTTGAATTACCAAGCAACTGCATTGCAAGCCCCGACATTAAAAGTCCGTAAATAAGCTTTTCAAATGCAGAGATGTCTCCATTTTTAATTGCTTCCGTGCTTTCTATAACAGCTTTCGTAGCGTTTAATGTCATATCGTGTATGGTAGAACAAAAATATTCTCCTGTCAAAGCATGAGCGATTTTCCAATCTGCTAAAGCAATAAATTTTCCTATCATATCGCCAAAACCAGAATTAGTAAGAAAAGAAGGTGCTTTTGATATTATATCAAGGTCCGCAACAACAATTTTAGGTGCAACAGCAGTAAAGGTCTTTTTAAAACCATCCCAAGTCATAGCTGCAACGGAAGAACAAAAGCCATCAACACTTGCAGCAGTCGGACATGAAATGAATGGTACATTTTTATTGTAAGCAATGTATCTCGTAATATCATGTACAGTACCAGACCCCACCGCAATTAAATAATCAAAATTTAAAGGCAGCTGCGCCATAGCAAGAGCCACACCGTGATTATCTGCATGTAACCCATCTGGGCAGAGTATAATTTCCTTATCTGCATAAGGATGCACTCCATCAGTTGCGCGATATGTGTTTTCATCATATATAGCCACACAATAACCACTCAAACCACAATTTTTAATATAAGTGTCTATATTCTTTAAAGCACCCGCCTCAATGAAGCACGCTTCCGTTGTCATTTCATGCTTTTTACCGCATGGGCAATCAATATTATATTTTTTGCTATCTATAATCATAAAAGCTCCTAGATATGTAAAATTGTAATAAATCTATTTTAGCATAACATCACGATTTTTTCAATCATTATAAGCAAATTTAAAAGCTATAAAAGCAGTATAATAAAATCAGCATTATATTTATAAAGACTATTTTCGCCGACTGTTTAATTATTCCATAACCGCCGACTTGTACGCCATATAAGCACCAATTTATGAAAGAAACTAAATCAAACTAAATCGGTATAAAAAAAGAAAACATCACAAAGGACATGGTGTCTCGCTATGGAAATAATCCATCGTACACCTTCCTTGGTGATGTTCTTATGATTAGTATACATGAAAACAGGGAAAAATTCAATACAAATTCTGAAAAAGAGACGCTTTAAAAAGTTTAAAAACTTTACGCAATAAACTAAAAAATAGGCTCTCCAACAAATCGGGGCGCTCAAAATAGCGTTGCCCTCATATCAGGAAAACCTACGATTATAGTGTAGCAAATTTTATATAAAAAGTCAAGTACATTCATAGTGCTAATTATAGAGCAAAATTCTGAATCATACATAAAAACAGTAGCAGCATTCATAAATGACTATCCTCGCCGACTGTTGATTACTCCATAACCGCCGACTTGTACGCCATATAAGCACCAATTTATGAAAGCTGAATCAAAATAATAGTTTTGTTTACTTTTAGCGCAGCGCCAAAAAGTAAAAGCCCGATTTATTTTTAGCATAAAGCGATGACAATGTTGTGGGAAACTCCACAGTAAATTAAATTTATCAAATTAAATTTTCAATTTAAACAAGCATAAATTTTACTAAGAGTTTTCCATCGCATTGTCAAAAAATTAATCTGCGCCGGCTCGAGGCGCTTCTTTTAGAAATCAAACTAACAGCTTGGGCTAAACTATCCCGCTTTTCTGTTCCTAAGAAAAGCACAATTAAAACTAACAACAGCACCATCGGTATATTAAGCGTCCAGCTTTTATTATCGTAAATTAACGGAAAAGAATGTATTTGGTAAACTTCATGCAATAAATACAAAAAATAGGCTCTCCAACAAATCGGGGCGCTAAAAATAGCGTTGCCCTCATATCAGGAAAAACCTACTCTTATAGTGTATCAGATTTTATACAAAAAGTCAAGGGTACTTTTGTGTGGTTAAGTGATAGGATGACTTCGCTTCGCTCGTAACGCTGCCCGCGCCTCTGATGTGCAAGCACCTCTCGGCTTGGTTGCTAGCCGAACCTAATTCAAACAAGGCTTGAGGTAGGTTCAAATCCACATCATCGTAAAATAAAAATACCGTACCAAAAGGTACGGTATTTTAATTTATCGAGATGATAGGATGACATCGCTACGCTCGTAACGCTGCCCGCGCCTTTAATGTGCAAGCACCTCTCGGCTTGGTTGCTAGCCGAACCTAATTCAAGCAAAGCTTGAGGTAGGTTCAAATCCGTATCGTTTAGAGAAATAAAAAGCACCATACCGAATGGTATAGTGCTTTTATTTATCGAGATGATAGGATTCGAACCTACGGCATCATGGTCCCAAACCATGCGCGCTACCAACTGCGCTACATCTCGATAGGTGCTTTTCTTGATTGCCTACATATTATAGCAGACAAATATCTATTTGTCAATAGTAAATTTAATTTTTTTAAAAATATTTTTTACAAGCAAAAATATCCATCAAAATCAACAAATTTACGCGTATTTATGCTATACTTAAGTAAATAAAATATGAGGATTTATTATGGAAAGCATTAAATTATCAATAGAAGCGCTACTTAAAAATGTAGCCGCAAAAAATATAAGCCTATATTCTAAATTAACTGATGTAGCCTACCTAACAGACTACAAGTCAAACAACGGAATTTGGACAGAAGCATTTCAAGCTGCTCTTAACGAACATCAAATTGTCATTATTCCAAGCGCCAATGAGCCATACTATATTGATAACTCAGTCATAATTCCATCAAACCGCAGAATTATAGCCGAAGCAGGTGCTGTTATTCGCTTAACAGATACAACAAAGGTTTTAATGCTCCGTAACTCAAACACCGCCGACGGCACTCATATGCCAATCACCTCACCACGCAACCAAAACATCTCAATAGAGGGTGGCAGATGGGAGGATTGGTGTCCTCACAGAATGGGCTACGGTAATAGCGGAAAATACGATGAGCAAAGAAGCTTTTACGGCGTATCTACCTACATGCTTTTTGAAAATATCGACAACTTAACTCTAAAAAATATGACCTTCAAAAATTGTGGTGGCTTTGCAATCCAAATAGGCGAAGCAAAAAATATTATAATTGAAAATATCGTATTTGAAAATTGCTTTGCCGACGGCATACATGTAAACGGCAATACCGAAAACATCCACATAAAAAATGTCCGCGGAGAAGTAGGGGATGATTTAGTTGCATTTAATATGTTTGACTGGCAAGATTCATCGGTAAATTTCGGACCTTGTAAAAACGCTATTTGCGAGGATTTAACGCTATCCTTAAATAGCCACTATAAAGCAATT
This sequence comes from Eubacteriales bacterium, assembly GCA_045127235.1. Taxonomy (GTDB): domain Bacteria; phylum Bacillota; class Clostridia; order Oscillospirales; family CAG-272; genus RGIG2000. The sequence continues at coordinate 13,065 of JBGVPY010000022.1, read as the reverse complement.
CGCATAGAGCCGGGCATTTATACCTTCGATGACGGTAACCAAGTTGATTGCTCCCTAACAAATGCAATTTTTCGCCGTATTCACAACATAAAAACCTTTAAGCTATATTGCCAAACTCCACCGTATTTCCCTGGAAATAACCCCGAAAAAGCAGATGTTGGCAGCGGCAATAACATCTTTTTTGAAGATATTATCGTAAATCTTGATGCTCCCATTGACCTAATCGGTGGCTATATAACCAACGATGAAAAAACAGGCACCTTTGCTGCATTTGAGCTTGGCTTGAATGCCAAAAACATCAGCTTCAAAAACATAAACCTCACACTCCACCGTGAAAAATACCCACATTCCTACCTTATCTGCATAGGACCTAAATCCGTCCGCTTCGATGATGGCATAGAAGTCTTTGACCCCTATTTTTCATCAACGGTTGAAAACATTCATCTTGAAAGCATAACCGTAAACGGAGAAAAACCAGCAGATATAACACCATTTGTAAAACAAATAGAGTTTAACAACCTCTATACAGACATTCCTTCCACAGCTAGCGGCAAAATTCAAAACATAATCTATAAATAAAAAATGCTTGTTGCCAAGTGCAACAAGCATTTTTTTTATTGTAGTAAAGCTTCAACAACCTTGTAAAAATCTCTGTAATCATCAATAGTCAAATAATTAAAATCCGACTTATAAACAGATTCATCATTACCACCATATCCGTAATCATCGCCAATATAAACAACATTTTCATGACTTAAACCGTTTTCCTTGCAATATAAATCAAGGGCATAATATTTATTGTATGGCTTTGGCGACATATCAAATGATGAAGACCCACCAACAAATACATTATAATCACTAAAAACAGAGCATACCTCATCATAAAATAATCTGCGCTTACTTCTGTCAGGGTCAAATGCTAATTTGTCCTCTTGTATAGCCTTTGTGCCTAAAATAGGAAAAGTAACACAGCCTGAAGCATGGTATTCCACATTCTCTCCGCGATACTTCGTATATCCATACTTTTCTCTGAAAAAATTAACCTTTTCTTCAATGCTGTTTTTATCCACGTCAAATGTCAAATCTCTCTTTATGTCCATTGAGCATGTTTCAGCATTATATGTAGCATACTGCAATCCATAGTTTCCGATAATATCAATAGGAAACCTTTCCATTTGATTAAAAATTCTCATAACCTGACCTGCACCCACCATAATAAGCTTATATCTTTGCGCAAGCTTGTTTAAAATTTCTCTATGCTTAGATGATAGCTTTTCCTTATGCTGTGTTAGTGTTCCATCAAGGTCCATAGCAATAAGCTTAATTTTATTTATTTCCATTGTAAATTTCCTCTAGCTTCATTTTAATATCCTTGGGATTGTTAGTTGTAATAAGCTTCGCGCCATACTTAACGCAAGTCTCAAGCTTGCTTTTCTGCGTAACACTAGCTCCCACCCAAGGCTCAATACCTCTTTTAATCAAGTCATCATAAAGCGTCTTGTTTTCATTATCAAAAATACAAGCGCAATATAAATATTCATCAGGACAAATATTCACGTTACCCATAATAGAGTAAGGATAAAATCCGTGCAATAAATATTTCTTTCCGTACTTTTTATATACGTATTCCAGCACGTATGCATCAAAGCTATTTATTAAAATTCTTTCTCCAAGGTTGTACGCCTCAACCAACTCAAGCACGTCATCAATGCATTTTTCACATCTTTCAAAATTACCCTCGTTGTAATATTCCTTTATCTCAATGTTTAGAGTAATATCCGTATCCTTAACAATGTCAAAAAGCTCCTTTAATGTAGGCATTACCTCAAAGTATTGACTGTCTCCGCAGTTAAGTTTTCTTAATTCATCAAAGGTCATATCCTTAACGTAGCCGCGTCCATTAGTAGTTCTGTCAACCTTATCGTCATGCATTATAATAAGATATCCATCGCTTGATAAGCGCACGTCCGTTTCAATCATGTCAGCGCCATTTTCAATAGCCATCTTAAAAGCGGTCAATGTATTTTCATAATAATTGTAGCTATCTCCACGGTGTCCCGCCACAGTCATATAAGCATCATTAGTTAATCTCATTATCTACTCCAAATAAATCGTAATACAACCACAAAACAGTATATCTGTCCTTTAAATCCTTAGCATAGTGAATGGCAGTATTGATTTTATCCTTGCCATATAAGCCGAAAAACTCACTGTAATCTATTTTGGCAAGCTCAAGCATTTCCTTTATTTTATCAGCACTTGGCATTTCACTTAAAATACCACGGATTTCCTTTTCTTTTTCTAAATAAATAGGAAGTCTATCTCTTGTATAGTTGCCAATTCTATCCTGTAATTTAATGCATTCATCTTTAATAACGGTATAAACCTCTGCCATCTTATTTTCATAAGCACATCTATCCATTACGAACGATTTTTTAGGAAATTCACTATTTAAAATAATCTCTCTAATCTTAGCAGTAATAACAGTAGAGTAAACCACATCAATTCCATGTGGAAAATATTCCTCTCCGTTAATAATGCCGGTAATTTCAAAAAAGTGTGATAAATGATGCTCACTACCTGAAGCAGGTCTTGATGTTGTAGCAAAGCTCATCATAATTCCCACAATCATAAGTGCCTCAGTTAAAATTTTAACGCTGTTTTCATCTCTTTCTAAAAGACCTTTTGCAGTTTCAAGTGTCTTTAAAATCATATCGTATGTTACGTCATAGATATACTGACAAAAATATTCGCCGTTTACAGCCGTTGCAAGCTTCCAGTCATTAAGCGCAGAATATTTACCGATAATATCCCCATATCCTGCTTTAATCATCTCCATAGGCGCATTTTTTAAAACCTCAGTATCTGCTATAATTGCATATGGCAATGAAGCAGGCACAGTTTCTTTCATTCCTTTTAGAATCATAGCCGCCCCGCTTGAGGCGTAACCGTCCATTGATGGAGCAGTAGCAACTATCATATAAGGTATGTGAGCAAAATGAGCAACATATTTACATAAATCCTGCATAACGCCTGAGCCAATGCCAATAATTAAATCAACGTTGTCAAGCTCCGCTCTTACACGTTCAATAGCGTTTTCATCAGGAATAACAACACTCTTGCCACTAAAAATAACCTTATTGTATTCTATTCCGCAAAGAGCAATCTCAACCTGCTTGCCGCTTGCATTAAACGTGTTTTCATCAGCAACAATCAAAATCCTTTTATAATCCTTGCATAAATCACTTAAATGTCTGCAAGCATCCTTTTCAATAAACACATATTTAATAGTACAATCGTGCATTTTTCCACACGCATCGCATTTTACACCGTTTAAAATAGAGTTAATGTCCATAATTATCTCCCAATAGTTGACTTTTTAATATATGTATATTATAATGTTTTAAATGAAAAATTTCAATACAAAAAGGCAAAATATGAAAATACTTTTATTAGCAAACCAAAAAAGCGAAAATTATATAAATTTCGTAGAAAGTTGCGGAGCAGAAGCGGTGCTAAATGAGGACACAACCGATTGCGATGGACTCATCCTTTGTGGCGGCAACGATATCCAACCATCATATTATGGCGAAGGTGTAAACGGTAGCTATGATTTTGATATAGAGAGGGATAAAAGAGAATTTGAAATTACAAAAAAATTCCTTGAAACAGGCAAGCCTATTTTAGGAATATGCCGAGGCCATCAGCTTTTAAATGTCATTTTAGGTGGTAATCTTATCCAGCACCTATCAAATGCATCTGACCATACTTCAAAAAATGGTAATGATAACATTCACACATTAAAGGCTAACCCCAAAAGCGTGTTATTTAATCTGTACGGCGATTATTTCTTTGTCAATAGCTCCCATCATCAAGCAATAAACCAATTAGGTAAAGGACTTATAGTATCTGCCTATTCAATGGATGGCACCGTAGAAGCGGTAGAGCATATCTCAAAGCCATATATCGGCGTGCAGTTCCACCCCGAAAGAATGACCACCGATAAAACCGAAAACGGAATAGAAATTTTTAAGTACTTTATTGACCTTTGCAAAAAAATATGATATCATAAAGGCGTAGAACAGTATGTGAAAAGGAGAAGCAGTATGATTTTTGAAAAGCAAATTTTAAACCTATATAAGAGTATGATGCATAATAGATGCGATGATACTGAAACTGTATTCTATTTTTCAAACGAGGATTTTAAAGGACTTCAAAAAACAGAGCACTCCTTTAAATCATCTAAGAATCATACACTTAAAGGCTACTTTTATCAGTACGAAAATCCAATTCCAAACAGATTAGTAGTTTTTGACCACGGCTTTGGCGGTGGACACAGAGCATATATGAAGGAAATTGAGCTTTTATGCAGACACGGCTACAAGGTTTTCTCCTACGACCATACAGGATGTATGGAATCCGAGGGCGAAACTCCAAACGGTCTTGCTCAATCCCTATGCGACCTTAACGATTGTATTACCATGCTTAAATCCCACGAAATATACTCATCTTATGACATCTCAGTAATGGGACATAGCTGGGGGGCGTTTTCCACACTTAATATTACCGCATTACATCCCGACATTTCGTATATTGTAGCAATGTGCGGCTTTGTATCGGTTGATAAAATGATAGGCACGTTCTTCCCGGGAATATTAAAGGGATATCGTAAAACCATTGTAGAATTTGAAAGACAGTGTAATCCAAAATTTGTTGAATTCAATTCATTAGAATCACTAAGTAACTCAAATGTAAAGGCACTTTTAATTTATTCTGAAAATGATCAAATGTGCAAAAAGGTACATTATGATATACTTAAAAACGGACTTGAAGATAATGAAAACATTAAATTCTTGCTTGCTCAAAATAAGGGGCATAATCCAAATTACACAGAAAATGCAGTGAAATATCTTCAAGAATTCGGTAAAAAAAGAGCAAAGCTTGCCCGTAATAAAAAAGCAACAAAGGAAGAAAAATCGCTTTTTGTTTCGTCATTTGATTGGGATAAAATGACTGAGCAGGACGAAGCTGTTTGGAAAGAAATATTTAACCACTTAGATAGTTAAGGAGAAGACTATGAAAAATAATAAGGACATGATTCGCAAAATAGCTTTGGTGGGAATTTTAACTGCATTGGCGGCTGTATTGAGCTTTATTAAAATTCCTATTTTTAGCCAAGTTACAATAACTCTTGTGTTACCTGTGGTGGTAATCGGCGGTGCATTATGCGGTCCAATAGTTGGAGCATGGTTAACGGTAATTCCGGCAATAGTAGCAATACCGGAGGCAACGTTGTTTGTTCAATACAGCCCGGCAGGCGGAATTACAACAATGCTATTAAAGGGACTTTTGGCAGGCTTTTTATCTGCACTTGCATATAAGCTGTTATCAAAAAAACATCCAACGGGAGCAGTATTTTGCTCTGCAATAATAGCACCGATTGTTAATACCGGTGTTTTCTTCCTTGGCTGCTTCATCTTTATCATTGATGATCTTATGGTATTAGCAAACGAAGCTGGTGTAGGTATGGGAATGTTATTAGTTGGACTTGGTGGAATTAATTTCGTAATAGAATTAGTTTTAAATATTATTCTATGCCCATCTATTTTACGCATCATAGAAATCGCCAAAAAAAGATTTGTTAAATAAAAATTGCTCTTCGGAGCAATTTTTTCTTTATACTATATTGACATTTTAATATTTAGTGCTAAAATAAATACCATAAAATTAAATTTACATAAGAGGGATAAAAATGTTTATTAAAAAATATGCATCTATGCTCAAAAGAGAGTTTAGCGGCTACAACTCAAAAAAGTTTTTAAAGGACATACTTGCAGGTCTTACCGTTACTGCGGTAGCATTACCTCTTGCATTGGCATTTGGTATCCAATGCGGAGCAAGTGCTGAGGCAGGACTTATTACCGCAATAATCGCAGGTGTCATTATCGGTGCATTATCAGGCGCATCATTCCAAATAAGCGGTCCAACAGGCGCTATGTCAGCCGTGCTTATCGGTGTTGTAGGCTCATCATTAGGACTTAAGGGTGTATTTGTAGTTTCATTCTTTGCCGGCATTTTAATTTTGCTTTGCGCAATATTTAAATTAGGCAGATTCGTTTCTAAAATTCCACGCCCTGTAATCACAGGCTTTACATCAGGTATTGCTCTTATTATCGCATTCGGTCAGGTTCAAAACTTCTTTGGACTTCCAAACCTAGTAGAAAAGCACGAAAACTCCTTTTTAAACATAATCGGCTTTATCAAGGAAGGCTTTCAATTTAATATTTACTCAGTATTTATTGGCTTAATCGTTATTGTAGTTATGATAGCTTGGCCTAAAAAGCTAAATGCAGTAGTGCCATCATCATTAGTAGGTATTATTGTTGCTACACTTTTATCCTTAACTCCAATTTTCGGTGGCGAAAATATGGCTGTTGTTGGCGACATTCCAAAGAAAATATTCCTTGATGACAGATTTTCATTTAACTCAATTCAGTGGAAAAACTTCTTCTCATACGTATCCCCAGCATTTAGCGTAGCAGCACTTGCTATAATTGAAAGCTTACTTTGCGGAGCATCTGCCTCAAAAATGAAAAATGAAGAATTTGATGCAAACCAAGAATTAATCGCACAGGGTGTGGGAAATATAGTAATACCATTCTTCGGTGGCGTTCCTGCAACCGCAGCTATTGCAAGAACAAGCGTAGCTATCAAATCAGGCTGTCAAACAAGAATTGCAGGTATCGTTCACGCTCTTGGCTTACTTGCTTCAATGTTCCTTTTAGGCCCTGTAATGGCAAAAATTCCACTTGCCGCACTTGCAGGCGTATTAATGGTAACTGCATTTAGAATGAACGAATGGAAATCAATAAAAGAAATTTTCTCTAAAAAATACTATATTGCCATTGCAGAATTCTTAATCACAATGATTGCAACCGTTGCATTTGATTTAACAATCGCTATTATTATTGGTATCGTATTTTCAATTTTCTCGTATCTTATTACCGTTAAGTTTAAGCCAACAAAAACAACAGTAGAGCTAAACAGACAGCACATAAGAAGCAAAGTTGATATAAACGGCTCAATTTTCTTTAACAATATTGAGAAAATAGAGAAGGTAATTTTGTCAACTGAAACCACAAATACACTTCTTTCCTTAGAGAATGTAATCTACATTGATGCATCGGGAATTGAAATGCTAACAGAGACTAAAAAGCTACTTGAAGAAAACGGAAAAACACTTATTATTCACACACCAAGCCGCCAAATTGAAAAAATCATGGCTAAAACAGGTATTGTAGATGATTACACCCCTGTAACCTATGAGGAATAAAATGAATAAATACACCACAATTTTATTCGATTTAGATGGTACATTAACCGACCCTGGCGAGGGTATAATCAACTCCGTTGAGTATGCTTTAAATAAATATGGTATATCCGTTGAAGACAAAAAATCACTTTGCAAATTTATAGGACCACCTCTTGTAGATTCGTTTTCAAAATACTATGGCTTTGATGAAGAAAAATCAAGAAAAGCGATAGAAATTTACAGAGAATATTATAAGGCTAAGGGAATAAACGAGTGCAAGCTTTTTGATGGCATTAAGGAGTTTCTTGAATCATTAAAGAATAACGACTATGAAATTGCCCTTGCCACCTCAAAGCCAGAGGTTTTCGCACACATAGTCCTACAAAATTATGATATTCACAAATATTTTGACTTTATCAGCGGCGCAACCATAGACGAAAAAACGCGCTACACCAAGGAGCATGTTATTGAATACGCCCTTGATAATATCAAGGAAAAGGATAGAACAAAAATACTTATGATAGGCGACAGATGCTTTGACATTAACGGAGCAAAAGCATATAGCCTTGACTCAATTGGCGTAACCTTCGGCTACGGCACTTATGAGGAATTAAAGAAAGCGGGAGCTACTTATATTGTGTCATCTCTAAAGGAAATAGAAAATCTACTTGTATAAGAAAATGCTACGCATCAAGCGTAGCATTTTCTTAATATTCGTTTATTGCATCCTTGGTAATAGGTATTTCCACAGTAACATTTTCAACACCTGTTAATGTTGATCTTTCAACTGTAACATATAGTGTATCTCCAACTCTTGCATTCAAAAGAAAATCAATGATTTGGTGCTGCTTTGTAATAGCTATTTCCTTATCATTTAATTTAGCAGAAAGTAAAACATCATTTTTCTTTAGCTTGCCATAAGCAATTCCACCACTATTTACCTCGGAAACAAATACTGTTTCCTTAATCATTACATGTCCATCATCTGTTAAATATGCACTTGAATCGGAAATTCCCACGGTAATGTTTAGTAAAGCTCTTTGAACTCTTTCAAGCTCTGTGCCGTAGCAATGGTCAATTATATTGTCAGCCACAGCCTTTACAATATTGGATGGAATAGCATATCCAATGTTTTCAAGACTTGTATCACTTGTTTTTGCATTTACAATTCCAATAAGCTTACCATTTTCATTGTATAGACCACCACCGCTGTTACCGGAGTTAACAGGAGTGTCAATTCTCATAACGCGAAGGGAAACAGCACCGCCGATATTTAAAGTGATATGCTCAGAATATACACTTACAATACCGTAAGATGCCGAAATTCCCGCACCATCAGGATTACCAATCGCAATAGCGCTTTGACCTGCATATATTTTGTCCGAGTCATCAAAATCAGCTTCAATAAATACATTGTTTTTGAAATATTCGCAATTATCAATTCTTAAAACAGCAATATCATAATTGTTTGAACCGCCAACGAATGTGGCAGACACCTTCATATCACCATATTCGCTACCGTAAAATAAAACATTAATACTGTCAGCAATACCATTTTTATTTACCGCGTTTTCATTATAAACAACATGATAATTTGTAATGATAAATGCGCTGCTTGCTTCCTTATCAATTTTATATATTACGCCAGAGCCGGCAGAAGCAGATGTGGATAAGCTGCCGTATTTATTGTAAACATTATGAACACATTGTATGCTAACCGCACTGCGAAGACCATTTGCCACAGCAAATGAAGCATCGTTGCTATTTCCGTTTATGTCAACATTTACGCTTCCATCTTTACCGACAACACATCCTAGGTTCTGTACGCTACCATTAGTGTAAGTAATTATTAGCTCCCCATCGTTATTTATATCAACAGAGCTTATTTGAAGCCCCTCATTTTTATCAGGCTTCATATCATCTGTTGAAGCAGAAGAGTCTAGATAGCTACTAAGAAACATGCAGCTTGTCATGCCAAGTACAAATAATAGCGTTAACATTAAAAGCAAAGCTTTAGAAACTTTTTTGTTCATTTAATATATCCTCACAAATCGTCATTAATTTGATTCATAAGTTTATTTTACCACATTTTTTCAAAAAATGTTCGTTTTTTGAAAAAAATATTAATGAATAAATATTCACAAAAATTTTCAAAAATATATTGACTTGAAAAAATCATTGTGCTATTATAATTTACATAGTATTTTAGCAAATTAAAACGAGGATACAACAATGGAAATAACAATTACAAAATCACAAAATAAATCAGAATTACCAAACGAAGCTTCACTAGGCTTTGGCAAGGTATTTACAGACCATATGTTTATTATGGATTATGAAATGGGTAAAGGATGGCAAAATGCAAGAATTGTACCATTTGGATACCTTTCAATCCACCCCGCATCAACTGTTTTACATTACGGCTCTGAGATCTTTGAGGGCTTAAAGGCATATAGAACAGAAAGCGGCGAAATTCGCTTATTTAGACCAATGGAAAATATAAGAAGAATGAACGCTTCAGCTAACCGTATGTGCTTACCTGAAATTGATGAAAATGACTTTTTACAAGCTCTCACAACCTTCGTTGAGCTTGAAAAGGACTTTGTTCCACACTCATTCGGTACATCATTATACCTTCGCCCATATATGTTTGGTAATGATGAAACATTAGGCGTTCACACAGTACATAGAGCAACATTTATGATTATTGCATCCCCAAGCGGAAGCTATTATGCAGAGGGCATTAACCCTGTTAAAATCATGATTGAAAACGAGGATGTAAGAGCAGTAAAGGGCGGCACAGGCGCAGTTAAATGTGGCGGTAACTATGCAGCATCAAACAGAGCAGGCGAAAAGGCAGCAAAGAAGGGCTATTCTCAGGTATTATGGCTTGATGGTATTCATAGAAAATATATCGAAGAGGTTGGCGCTATGAATGTTATGTTTAAGCTTGATGGCGAAATCGTAACTCCTGAGCTTTCAGGCTCAATCCTTCCGGGCATTACAAGAAAATCTTGCATTGAGGTTTTAAAGAAAATGGGCTACAAGGTAAGCGAAAGACTTATTTCTGTCGATGAGCTTATCGAAGCTTTAAAGAACGGCAAATTAGAGGAAGCGTGGGGATGCGGAACAGCCGCAGTTGTGTCTCCAATCGGAAGATTTTATTATGACGGAACAGAGTACGATGTAAACGGTGGTAAAATCGGTGAGGTTACTCAAAAGCTCTACGATACCTTAACAGGCATCCAATGGGGCAAGCTAAATGATGACTTTGGTTGGATATACAAAATATGCTAAAATGCAAACCGCAGGTTGACAAATGTTAACCTGCGGTTGCTTGATTTTATAGGAAATATGTGCTATAATTTGAATAACAAGCATAGGAGGTTTGATTATGAGAAAAGTATTATTGTTTTTTGTAGTATCATTATTTTTGTTACTCCTAATTGGATGTGGGAAAAAAGATACATATACAGTTTCCTTTAACTCAAACGGTGGAAGCGAGGTTCAGACACAGGAAATTGCAAAACACGAAAAAGCAACCGAGCCACAAGAGCCAACTAAGGATGGCTATGAATTTATAGGCTGGTATGTGGGTACGGAAAAATGGTCATTTTTATCTGACACCGTAACATCTGATATAATTCTTGAAGCCAAATGGAATGCGATAGAATACAAAATAACATACGAGCTAAACGGTGGGGAAAACAACAAGGATAACAAAGAAATATATACAATAGAGGATAATGAAATTGTATTGAAATCACCAACCAAAAGAGGATATGTTTTTAACGGATGGTATTACGATAACAACTTTAATAATGCAGTGATAAATGCCAAAATTAATGTTTCCGAGAAAAAAGAGAATATAAATGTTTATGCTAAATGGATAACCTATGATTTTTCAAGAGAGCATTTTTATTCTTATGATATGAACGAGTATGTTATTCTTCCAAATTATAAAGATGATACAGTAAATGTTGATATGCTTGAAATTCAAAGAATGATTTGCGATATGCTTTTGAGGTACAGCAAAGAATATACCGTACAGCTTGGCGATAGCGTATATGTGGATTTGTATGCTAATGAAATAAGTTATACCGGTGAAATAGAAACATTTGGCAATAAAATTGAGGAATTAAGTGTTGAAAATTTTCTGATTTCAAACGCTGAAAAAGGCTCTTATCTTGAAGAAATCCAAAAGGCAATCGTAGGAATGAAAATCGGTGAAAGAAAATATGTCAGGTTAACAATTCCACATGACTACGAAAACGATGAGCTAAGAGGAAAAGAGGTGCGCTTTATTGTTGAAATTAAAACAAAGGAAGTTAATATAGGCGATGTACCGTTAGTAGGCTACTTGGCTTACTTAGTTGATGAAAACGGAAACAGAGTAAAGGAAAACGGCGAGGATGTGCTTCTTCTTGAAAACCCACCAATAAGATTTTATCTTGGCTCAAATTTATCTTATTTTGAATTTGAACAAAGCATTATAGGAATGAAGGTAGGCGAAACAAAAAGCTTTATACTTCAAATGCCGAATGATTACTACGAATATAAGCTTGCAGGAAAAAAGGTTGAATTTGTGGTTAACGTTGATAGCTTACATGTAGTGCAGGAATATAACGATGAATTTGTTCAAAATTACTCAGGTACTGATTGTAATACGACATATGAATATGAGAAATATTTAAAGAGACAAATGGCAGAAAATAATTATGTTAATTATATTGAAGATAATTCTGTAATATTGCAATATCCCGAGCTTGAAAAACAAGAGCTTTTAGCTAAATTCCAAAGAGCAGATAGAGATTTCATAATGATGAATGGCGTATGCTTCGAGGACTATGTAGAAAAAAGTTTAAATATGTCAATAGATGAATATCTTGAAGAAGCAATGAAACAAAAAATGATCTTATATGCATATGCACAAAACGAAGGCATAAATCCAACGCAAGAGCAGATATCACAAAAAGAAAAAGAAATATTGGAAGAATATGCAAATCTTTATATTTCAATGGGCAAGGATGAAGAAACCGCAAGGCTGAAAGCTCAAGAAGTTTTAGATGCTGAGGGCGGAGCTTTTTATGCATATGAAAAATTGATTCAAGAGCAAATATCAAAGAAGATAGAAAACGAAACTAAATATGAATAAATAAAAAACACGCCAAAGTATGTGCAATATGCACAAAAAATGGCGTGATTTTTATTTATTTTAGTGATAAAAATCAAAAGTGAAAAAATATTCATTTTCATGCTTGACAAATTATTGTCAAATCTTTATAATATATTTATATTAAAAGACCTTGAAGGGAACAAAATTCATAATTATTCAGCATAGAGAGCTGTCGGTTGGTGTAAGACAGTGTGAAAATATGAAATATCTCATCCCTGAGTTGCCAACCGAAAGCACAAATGCAAGTAGATTTGGACGGGTTCTCCCGTTATAGAGAAGCTTTGTTGATTGACAGAGCGTAAGGTGGATGCATAGGCATCAATTAGAGTGGTACCGCGGAGAATACTTCGTCTCTTTTATGCAAGATATAGGAGTTTTGCGTAAAGGAGCGATTTTTATTTTCTTTTACACTCACAACTCCGGAAAGGACTATCATTATGAAAAATGTACAAAAATACTCCAAGCAATACTTCGCACCAAATGGCGTTAGTATGGATTGGATAAAGAAAGAAGGAATTGATAAGCCACCATATTGGTGTAGCGTCGAGTTAAAACACGGCCACCAAGCGCGTATTAT
>JBGVPY010000021.1:0-2283 GCA_045127235.1 Eubacteriales bacterium | reverse complement strand
TTTTGCTTTGGGCGGTGTCGCTTTGGCAAATACTTTAGGCATTGTGACACATCTTAGTTTTGGAAGCGAGTATGGACAGGCTGATAAATTTATGGAAGCGGCAAATTTACTGCTTCATGAGCCGGAAGAAATCGGGAGTTTGACAGTTGAATATTAAAAAAAGTACTTGCAGGTCGCATAAAACCTGCATTTTTTATGTCAAATTTTTCGTTTTTATATGTACTTGTTTGTAATAGTGTGGTATACTTAAAAGAAAAAGGACTTTTATAATGTATATCGCAGTTACAGGTAGTAAAAATAATAAAGATATTTATATTTATCAATCATTCCGTAAAAAAGATGGCAAATCATCTTCTCGTATCTATAAGAAACTCGGAAAGTATAATACCCTTCTGGAGCAGTTTGATGGTGATGAGGATAAGCTTATGGCATGGGCTAAAGATGAAGCTGTCAGGGAAACAGAACTTTATAATCAACGCAATGGCAAAGTAATTGTGGAGTTTTCTCAGGCTGCCTGCATTCCTCTCAATGAAACACGTGTTTTTCATGCTGGCTATTTATTCCTTCAGGAATTATGTACAGATCTTCGTTTAGATAACATCTGCAGAGTAATTAAAAGCCGTCACAAATATAAATATGACCTTCATGCAATTCTCACAGATTTAGTTTATGCAAGGATTCTCTCGCCTTCCAGCAAGCTTAGCAGCTATGGTTTCTGTAAAACCCTGCTTGAGCCGCCAAAATATGAGCTTCAGGATGTTTACCGTGCTTTATCTGTTATTGCTGAGGAATCCGACTTCATTCAAAGTGAACTTTACAAAAACTCTAACTTTATCCATCCGAGAAACCAGCGAATTCTCTACTATGACTGTACGAATTATTACTTCGAAATCGAGGAAGAAAGCGGCTCCAAGCACTTTGGAAAAAGCAAGGAAAATCGTCCTAATCCAATCGTTACAATGGGATTATTTATGGATGCAGACGGAATCCCTTTAGCCTTTGATATTTTTCCGGGTAATCAGAATGAACAAACTACTCTCAAACCATTAGAAAAAAAGATTATCAGGGATTTTAACTGCAACGAATTTATTTTCTGTTCCGATGCCGGACTTGGCAGTGTTAATAATCGTGAGTTTAACAGCATGGGAAACCGCTCTTACATTATCACGCATTCTTTAAAAAAGATGAAAAAAGATGACCGCGATATTGCCATGAGTCCAACACAGTTCCGAAAAGTTGGTTTCACAGATTTTATAGATATTCGAGACTTGGACGAGACAGATGAAGACGTTTTTAATTCTATTTATTACAAAGAGGTTCCTGTTGTTACGGGAGACATGGATGAAACCTTGATTGTTACATACTCTCCTAAGTATAAAGCTTATCAAAAGAAAATCAGAGCCCGTCAGATTGAACGTGCTGAGAAAATAATAGATTCTCCCTGCAAAAAAAGAAAAGGTAAAAACCAGAACGATCCAATGCGTTTTGTTAAAAAGACTTCTATTACCAACGATGGGGAAATTGCAGAAAAGAATGTTTATGACCTTGATGAAGATCAAGTAGCAAAGGAAGAAATTTATGACGGGTTCTATGCAGTTATCACCAATCTTGAGGGTGATGTTAATGAAATAATAAGAATTAACAAACAGCGCTGGGAAATCGAGGAGAACTTTCGAATTATGAAAACTGAATTCGAGGCAAGACCTGTTTATGTAAGAAGAGATGACCGTATCAAAGCACATTTCATGACCTGCTTTATTAGTCTCCTTCTTTATCGCCTGCTAGAGAAAAAGATTGGATGCAAATACACTGCGGAACAAATCATAGAAACCCTAAGATCCATGAAATTAACACTATTAAATACTGCAAATGGATATGTTCCAGCCTATACAAGAACCGAAATAACTGATGCACTACACAGAAACTTTGGTTTTAGAACTGACTATGAATTCATTAAAAAATCAACTATGCGAGGCATAATCAAAGAAACCAAGATAATAAACTTGCCTAATACAAAAATATAGCACATATCGTTACGAAACAAAAAACGGCTGCAAAGCTTGATTTTACTAGCTTTGCGACCGTTTTTATTCTTTCCAACTGTCAAAAATGGGATTTTAACAATTATAAAGCTTTTAGGTTATAAACTCAAACTTCCCACACCATTTGGTGTGCTGAACCTTGAAAAATCAATACTTTAACGCATAAAAAAGGCATAAAACCCTTGTTAGTGGTATAATTGAGTTGACGAAAAACAATTAATCACCAAGGAGATTTATGCCA
>JBGVPY010000020.1:0-1683 GCA_045127235.1 Eubacteriales bacterium | reverse complement strand
CCATTAAATCCCCAGCTTTCTTATTGTTTTTTCATTCACTTTGATACCATCGACTTTATATTTAGCGTTAAATGTCTGCCAACCTATCGTGTGCGTTTCCTGGTGATGTTCGGCACACAATGCGATTAGCCTTAATTTTGTGTGATCCACTTCATTTCGATTTCTACCACTTCCAACCGCATCGACATGATGAATATGAGCGTGTTCTTTGCCACATACGGCGCATTTACGGTGGACTAGACATAAATATAGGTAATTGTTTATTTCTCGCGCTAAAACGACTGTATTTGCGTTTAACGGCACGTCCCATTCGAAGCAAAACTCTAACAAATGTTCTATAAAATATCTCGCGGTCGTCATATCTATATTTGATAAACTAAAATACTCTCTATCTTCTTTCGCCATAAAGTCGTATTTCATATGCTCTTTGAGATACTCCGGATGATGTCCTGTGTAAACCGCAATATCTTTAATTAACGCATAAATTTTCTTACGTTGATCGCTCGATATCCTTCTACCGTCGTCAACTCTAATTTCCCCGTACATAACATCCGCTAAAAACCTCTCGTCAATTAACTCATTAGGGATGTGGCATTTAAGCCACGCCCCTCTTGAATCCTCTTGATAATCCCAAAATATAGCTTTAAGCATTTTTATCCGGCTTTTGGCTCAACATTTCAATTAATTCTTTAGCTTGTTTATCGCTCAACTTGTCGTAAGCGTCCACGCCGTAAGCAGTTTTGACGTGTTGTTGCACTGCAACTTCATTAACGTATTTTGTTTCGATTAATTTCATGATCTTAGCGGCGTTGACATTGGCTTTCGTCTTGCTTGGTTTATCATCTTTTCCGGTCGTTGCGTCTAATCCATCAGACTCTACAATCTCAAAAGCATTAACCCACAAATAACGTCGTAAATAAGTTTGTACCGCTCCCAAGTTCTGCACGTCATGGCACCCCTTAAGATTTGCATTACTCATTGGAGACGTAAAAACTAATTTCTCATCCGTGTTCTCAGCATTTACGATTGTTAATGTTGCCATGTCGTTATCAAAACTGATGTTGCTACAAAGATTATATTTTTCTAATAAACTGTTGATCGTTGGCAAGAAATCACCTAATTCGAAATAATGATAACCAGCGAATTTGTTATGTCCCGATTTCTTCAACGGTTTTTCTTGAAACTCACAACGTGCTTTTTGCATTTTGCTATAAATATTGTTCATACTTTATACCCCCTATTTTCACTTTGTTTCATACAGCATTTCCAATTCTTTTGATATCGGCGACTGTCAAACCATGTTTTTTTGCTAAAAATCGTCGATATTCTTCTAAAAATCCATCTAGCCACATCAATTGTTCTTTGATTTCCAAAAACATCTTTTCATCTAAAGACGGAATAGCAGCAATACAACCCTCTTTTTTCTTAATTAAATTTTTAAACGCGTGTTGCATATTTTCTTTATGCGAAGTCACTTCTAAATTTTCAATTCTGTTGTCTAGTTTGTTCCCGTTGATGTGATTAACATCTTTATTAACCAAATGATGTCCGGCAGCGCAAGCTATTATTTGATGCTTATAAAACGTAACCCTCTTCTTTTCGTCACCGTCCACAACCCTTGTGCCAATCTGAATGTACCCTCCTACCAAACTCCCAGGAAGTTTTTTACCTTTAAATTTTCTG
>JBGVPY010000019.1:0-72275 GCA_045127235.1 Eubacteriales bacterium | reverse complement strand
TGCAGCTTCACAGTAAATAGTCAAGCTTGAACAATCCATAAACGCATAGAAACCAATACTTGTAACGCTATTTGGAATTTCAACAGATGTAAGTTTTGTACAATTTTTAAATGAGTTGGCACCTATTGTTTCTCCGCCGTTAATAACTACTTTTACAATATTGTTCGTTTGTATATGTGAAATAACAGAAGTTGGAATATTAGCATCCTCGATTGGACATTCTAAAAATGCATTTTCGCCTATTATGGAAATTGTGCTTGGCACGACTAATTTTCTTAAAGAAATGCAACCTTTAAATGCATTAGCTTTTATTTCGGTAACACTATTTGGCAAATCTATGATTTCAAGAGAATCGCAGCCTTCAAAAGCACCATTGCCTATGTAAGTAATGCTGTCTGGAATAACTATTTTATGTAGTGCTTTGCAACCCGCAAAGCCATTTTCAATAATTGATGTAACAGGAACGCCCTTGAATGTTGAAGGAATAATAACCTCACTAAAGTGCTTAGTGTCGCCACAAGCAACGCCATAGGAGTTTGGACCCGTTTGAACAAATTCAAGCTGGTTCGCACTTGTTTCAGGTGGTTCTAAAACGCTAACTTTACCTAAATTTATTGGGGTGTTTGGAGCATCAGTATATGTAACCCAAAGGTAACCATCAATGATTTCCATTTTGACAATACCTCTGCCTGCCTCACCTTGAACACCTTGCTCACCTTGAATACCTTGGTCGCCCTTATCTCCCTTTTCGCCCTGTGGACCTTGCTCGCCCATGCAGGAAGCAAAAGCAAACACTAAAGCAAAAACTAAAAATAAAACTAAAAGCTTTTTCATAATCTCTCCTAAAAATTTTCTCATTAAGTTCATTATATAACATGAAACCAAAAAAGTAAACATTAAATGGAAAATTTATGAATTCAAATTTTATTAGTGAACAATAAAAAACGGAAACCCCAAAGGATTTCCGTTTTGTTTTATTTTGTAAGAATTATTGTAATAACCTTGCTATCGCCCTCAAATGATGGGTAGTTAGACTCATCATATGTAACCTGTGGATATGTGCCGCTTTGGTCAAGGACAAATGCTACGTGATATTCGCCTGATGGAACTACTAAATAGCCGTTTGCATCTGTTTCGCCGAAGTCGCATACTGTATCCTTGCAGAATTGAACGAATGCGCCTGCAATGCCGTTGCCCTCTTCATCACATACAAACACCTTGTAAAGCTCGTCATTTATAATAATGTCGCTATCGTCCGGTGTGTTGTTGTCTGTATCTGTGTCGGTGGTTGTATCGCTGTTTGTGTCTAATACTGTTGAGTCGCTTGCTGTGTCTGTGTTTGATTCTGTGTTAGTATCTGTGTCGGTATTACCACCGCAGGAGCATACTAAAAGCATCATGCATAAAGCAAGACAAATAAATACTAAAAGCTTTTTCATATTATTCTCCTTATTCTATTGTGAATGAAAGCTCCATTTCGTTTTCTGTTAGATTTACGATTTGGAAGCTTGCAACCTCATCGTTTAATTTAACATTGATGTTGCCGTTTGTGTTAGCTGTATATTCCTCGCCGTTATAGATTACCTTAACGCTTTGAGCGTTTGCAATCTTAAGTGTTGCTTCAATGCCTGAAATATAGTTAAAGTAAAGTGTTTGGCTGCCTGCAAAAATTACCTTTTCAGTAACGATATCTGTTGATACGCTCTTTTCAACATCAATAGGTGTATTTTCTGCGCCTAATGTTGTTTTATCAATTTCAATAGTGCAGCAAGCAAAGAGCCATGCGCTATCAGGATTTGCATTCATACCAACGATATTCATCGGGCTTTGAGGATTCCACCAGCCTGTTTTGTTACCGTGGTTTTTGATTGCTCTTTCCATATACTTATCAAGTGGATAAAGTCCTGTTTTCTTATCGCAAGCATCGTAATATTGGTTAATTAAGCCATTATATGCTTCCTTAGAAAGATAGTTGCCGTTTTCATCATAAATATATGATGACATAAGGCTTGTTTCGCATACCTTATAGAAGCTTGGTAAATATGCGCTATCAGAGCCTACTCTTACATAAACAATAGGTCCATCCTCAGTATCTAGGTGGTAGCACTTATCGCTTTCGTTATATACTAATGTATTTGACTTAGTGATATCAATATCGGTAAGTGTGATTTGATAGTTTTTGTAGCTAATGAAAAGTGGCTTAAGCATAGGTGCGGACACATATGTGTATGGCTGGTCCTCAGGTGTGTAAACAGGGTCGGCTGCTCTTTTAATTGTGAACTTGCAATATGTATCGCTCTCACTATTAGCCTTAATACCGATAAGGTAAGGAGTTGCCTCCATTGAATCGCTTGCAAGGTTCTTATTCTTAATTTCAATAGAAATTACGCCGTTTTCGTTAGGTAATGGCTCAATTGGGCTTATTAGAGCGTTAATAGGCGCGCCGTAATAGCCGATTTCAGCATCAATATCAACTGAAAATTCATAAATACCATCTCTTGTTGCAGTAAATAAGAAAAATACAACGCTTTCATTTGAAATATTTGGTGTAAAGTATGTGCCGATTTCGCTAACAAGATACGCTCTTCTGTCATCATCCGTTGTATCGGGAGTGCCGTTATCGTGAATTCTTTCGTAGCGTAAATTTGCAGCGCTAAGCATTACTGTAACTGTGATTTCATTGTTGCTTGGTGTAACGGTTACATTTTCGCCAATAAAGTATTCCTTCTTTGAATAGTCCTCTACCTTGATTTTAAATTCCTCGCCTGTAAGTGTAGCAGTTGCCACACCGTTTTCATCAGCGAAAACCTTTGTATCTCCAAAGTAAACGATTACCTCATCAAGTGATTGTCCCTTTTCATCGATAACAGTAACCTTATAATTTACAGGCGCGCTTGATGCACCTGTATCTGTGCTTGTATCTGTATTTGTATCTGTGTCTGTATTGCCACCGCAAGCGACAAAGCAGAAAATACATAGTACAGCTAAAATAGTTAAAAATAGTTTTTTCAAAATAAACCTCCGGTTTAGCCGTCAGCAGTCAGCCGCCCGCCGCCAGTAAATTAGACGGCGAAGCATACGACCTTTAGATTTTTTTGTTTTTGTTCATCAAATTTAGTAGTTTAAGACAATTTAGCTTGCGTAAGCCACCAAGTCAATCGCTAATCAAATTTCGCTGACAGCTAACTGCTGACAGCTGACTGCTGGAGCTAAGCGAAGCTTAAGCTCCAATGTGCTTATAGTAATAGCAAAGCTTTGTCCATGAGTGGTCAACGCCCTCAAAGGTAAACTTATCCATAATTGCTTGAAGTATGGTAGCAAGCTCCTCATTTACTAATACGCAGCCGTGAAGCTCAGGATTGTTTGGATGCGTTTCCTCTGTAATCATAAGAGCGATATACTTTTCTGCAAGCTCTGTGTAGTTAAGGTTGATACCGTGGAACTTACCGTCAAGAACATCCTCAATTTGGTTTACCTCAGCGTATTCATTATAATCTTCACCCCAAAGAGCCTTAAAGTATTGGATAGCGATATTCTTCTTATCAGCGTTGAATGCTGCTCTGTGCTTAGCAATCTTAGCTAAAAGGTCAGTATCCTCTGTTTGCTTTTTGCCGTTAATAATGTTTACTAAAAGGTTATTTTCGTTAAGAGCTGTAAACGCCTCGCTATCAAGCTCTTCTCTTAATTGGTCGATAATATATTGAACCTCAAATGATGAAATATAAGCAAGCATTTCTTGGTCTGCGCCACTCTTTGATAAGTCAAAGCCGCCTGCCTTAATTACATCCTGTAAATTCTTTGTTGGGAAAATGTTTGTTGGGAAAAGGAAGTCAGCGTAAAGGAGTGAGCCTTGGCTGCCGTCCTTATTCTTAACATGGTAATATCCATCCTCGCCAAGCATTACATCAACGCCGCCTGCGATTGTTTGTCCCATACCCTCAAGAGTATCAGGATTGAAGTTTTCGCCCTCTTCAAATGTGAATGGTCCTGGGGAAGCTACAATAAAGTAGTCAAAGCTTTCGCCAAGATATTCTACTGTAAATGTAAATGTACCAACCTCATAGATTTCATAGTAAGCAATATCAATGTAGTATTCTCTGCCTGCCTCAAAGTAAGCAACCATTGTGCAGTTTACATGGTCATTGCCTACATAGAGATATGAAAGGCGCTCGCCTTGGTCGCTATCTGTGTAAAGAGTTTGCTTGCCGTCTAAGAAGATCCAGCCTTGAACCTCTTTTGTGCTGTGTGATGTGATACGGTATGCACCGCTTACAGTTGGAACGAACTTATAAAGAAGTCCTCTTGGCATAATAAGTCTGCCATCGTATTCAACTGTGTTTGGATTTTCCTTGCCCTCAGTTACAGGATAAGCGGATTGTGTTGAAAGACCGTTAATTGGGTTTTCCATTTGTGTTTCTGTGCCATATGCAGCATAGTATTCACAAATTTGGAGCCATTCGTTAGGATTGTCATCAATACCAACTGCATCAGTTACCTTAATAAGAAGCTCCTTTAATTCCTCAGTTACTGCGGTTAAGCCGTAGTATTTTGAGTTAGAAGCATAGTTACAGTATTTAAGAAGTCTGTCGCTGTCTGCTTGGCTTGAAAGAACGCCACCGTACATTAAAAGTGTAATACTTGTGTCAGGTTGGAATTGTGTTACGCTGATAAGCTCAGCAAGTAGGTATGGACCGTTTTTGTCGCATACATGGTCTGCATCATCTGTATGGTATTGGCATACGCGGTAGTAGCCATTATCATCAAGAACAAGATTTACATACTTATTATAGCCGAAGCCGTCCTCGTTCTTTTGTGTAGCGGCATACTTTGAAATATAGGTAGGCTCATCAATATCATCCTTGCTTGTTACACGCATATTCTTAATTGCAATACCGTCATCCTTAGGGTCGCCATCTGCAATTTCATTCTTTGTGTAAAG
Organism: Eubacteriales bacterium; assembly: GCA_045127235.1. Lineage (GTDB taxonomy): Bacteria > Bacillota > Clostridia > Oscillospirales > CAG-272 > RGIG2000. The sequence continues at coordinate 67,336 of JBGVPY010000019.1, read as the reverse complement.
GATATTGATTTCGTATTCGCCATCCTGGTCAGCTACATAAGCGTAGCATGTTTTCCAACCACTACCTGCGCCTACAATTTGGAAAATATCCTTGCCATCAGCAAATACATATACGATGTCAGAGGAGCTTGATGTATTTTCAGTATTTGAAAGGTAGTCAAAGGTAAGAACCTCGCCTGCCTTTAATTGAACCTTCATGTTGATTTGTGAGAATGAGTTTAATTTACCGCTATTTGATGGGAAAATAAACTTTTCGCCTGTTGCTTCATCCTCCATGATAACAAATGGCCATGACATTTTGTTATCCTCAGGATAGTATTCAATGTTAATTTCGCCCTTGTTAATAGCTGCGCCGATTTCCTCGCTTGATTCCATTTCAATGTCAGGAATTTCAGTTGGTGTGATTTCCTCAATAGTGTTAACTATCTTTTGAACATAGTTATCAGCTGTGAAGTGGTCAAACATAATATTAAATGGTGTTTGGCTTGTAATACCGCCCACTTCCCAAAGAGCAATCATGCCATAACGGTCAATAATGATATTTGTTGGGTAACCGGAAATACCAAAATAGCTTGAGAATGATATTTCTTCCTTACATGCAGGGAATGTAATTCCGTAATCGTAAACGAAGTTTTTAACAAGTGATTCATCATCAAGTGGATATGGGCTGATAGCGATAATTTCAATATCATCCTTATATCTTTCGTAAGCTGCATTCATATATGGAGCTTCGTTAGCGCATGGACCGCATGTTGTATAGAAGAAGTTAAGCATAACCATCTTCTTTTCCTTGAGGATATCGGAAATTCTAAGAGTTTCACCCTCAACGGTTGTTACCTCAAAGTCCATGATAATATCGCCCTTTTTGTAGGCTGTTGTAGGCCATTTGCCATCTGGATTTTCAATTACGCTTGAAGGAGCTGTAATTGTTGTGCCTGCCTCGTAAAGCTTGTAGCTTTCCTCAAACTTATAGCCCGCAGGTGGATTTTTTACAGTTACAGTATAGTTACTGTTTCTTGGTAAGGTAAATGTTACCATACCGTTTTTATCTGTTGTGTCAACGTCCTGTCTTTGACCGTCAAGATTTACAAAAACGGTTAAGTCAGAAAGCGCAAGACCGCCTGCTGATTTAATTTGTACTCTGTACTCAGCGGTGGTATTGTCAGGATTTTGATTACCTGTGTCTGTTGATGTGTCTGTATCGGTAGAGGTATCTGTATCTGTATTCGTATCTGTATCGCCATTACCGCCACAACCAACTAAGGATGTTGCAAGCATTGTAAATAACATAATGAACGCTAAAAACAATGCAAGGGATTTTGTGAGCTTCATACTCTTTCTCCTTTTCTTTTTTTATGTAAAAAATTTTTAATAAGCATTTATTATATACTAAAAATAAAAACACTTGTTCTTTATTATAATACATTTACGCTATAAAGTCAATAATAATATTATAATAAGAAATATATGTCAGCTATTTTTACAATTTGTACATATTTATTTTTCGTGTTTTTTAACAAATTTTCTGCAACAACGGCACTATTTTCAAAAAAGTACTTTATTTTTCTGCAAAAAAATGATATACTGAAATTTGAAATAGCACCATTTCGATATGAGGTTTTAAAATGTATCAAATTATAAATAAAATCAAGTCTCCGAAGGATGTTAAAAAATTGTCCGTAAGAGAGCTAAAGCTAGTGGCTGAGGAAGCGCGCCAAGCTATACTTAATCGCGTTTCTCAGGTTGGCGGACACTTAGGCTCAAATATGGGTATAGTGGAAACAACCATTGCCTTGCACTATGTTTTTGACTCTCCCTATGACAAATTAGTTTTTGATGTATCCCATCAATCCTATACTCACAAAATTTTAACAGGCAGATATTTCGGTTTTACAAACAAAAAAAGATTTTCTGAAATTTCAGGCTATACAAACCCGGATGAAAGCGAGCATGATATTTTCAACGTGGGACACACATCAACCTCGGTAAGCTCCTGTATAGGCTTATGCAAAGCAAGAGATTTAAGAGGCGGAAATGAAAATGTTATCGCTATCATAGGCGACGGCTCACTTAGCGGCGGCGAGGCGCTTGAGGGCTTCAATGTTGCATCGGAATTAAAATCAAATTTTATTATTATCGTCAACGATAACGATATGTCCATTGCTGAAAATCACGGCGGCCTTTACTCTAACCTTAGAGACCTTCGCGCTTCACAGGGAAAATGCCAAAATAACCTATTTAGAGCATTCGGTCTTGACTATGTTTATATTGATAAGGGTAACGATTTAGCGACACTTATCAAGATATTTTCAAGAATTAAGGATATTGACCACCCTATTGTAGTTCACATAAATACCGTTAAGGGCAAGGGCTCGCCCATGGCAGAAAACGAAAAGGAAAAGTTCCATTCTACCGTATCGTTTAACCTTGAAACGGGAGAGCTTGCTTCCAAATTACCAAAGGAAACCTACTTAACCGTAACGGGAGATTACATTTTAGATAAAATCAAGAGAGATAGTCAATTTGTGGCTATTTCCGCAGGCGTTCCATCAGCTCTTGGCTTTGGCTTTGATGCTTCAAAGCGCGCCACAGCCGGCAAGCAGTATATTGATGTGGGAATTGCAGAGCAAACGGCTGTTGCAGTTGCATCAGGTATTGCGAAAAATGGTGGAAAAGCACTTTTTGGTACATATTCCAGCTTTATTCAAAGAACATATGACCAGCTTTCTCATGATTTATGCTTAAATAATAGCCCTGCTACTATCTTGGTGTCAAACGCCTCAATTTACGGCTTTAAGGATAAAACCCATATCGGTATATTTGATATTCCGCTTCTTTCATCAATTCCTAATTTGCGCTATCTTGCCCCTGCAAGCAAGGAGGAGCTTACTGCCATGCTTGAATGGTCTATTGACCAAAACAGCTACCCTGTGGCTATAAAAATGCCGGGTGGCAGCGTGTTTAGTGCAGATTACGAGGTTGACACGGATTATAGCGAAATTAAGTATCAAATTACAAAAAAGGGCAAGGGAGTGTGCATAATTGCATTAGGCGGCTTCTATAAAATCGGTAACGATTTATGTAATGCATTAAAGGAGCAAGGCATAAACGCTACCTTAATTAACCCAAGATACGCCAACATTCTTGACACAGACACTCTTGACAAAATAGTAAAAACACACCGCACAGTAGTAACGCTTGAGGATGGCGTTCTCAGCGGTGGCTTTGGCGAAAAAATCGCCGCATATCTTGCAAACACTAAATGCCGCGTTCTTACCTACGGACTTAAAAAGGAATTTATTGATAGGTATGACCCAGACGAAATTTTAAAGCAAAACAACATTGAAGTTAATCAAATAATCAAGGAGTTGCTTTAAAATTTCTTAGCCGTCAGTAGGCGACATGGTCGCCAGCTAAATTTGCGTTCCGCAAGCTAAATTGCCCCTCGGCAGCTAAATTCGGTAAACCGAGCTAAATTCGCTTCGCGAGTTATAAAAAGCAAATTTAATTTACCTATGTTGCTTGCAACATAATTTACCTGTTACGAAGTAACAATTTACCTATTGCGTAGCAATAATTTACCTAAAAAAATAAGAACCTCAGCGCCTTGTATTAGCCGTTAGAAAGCCTCCCTTCCGGAAGGAGCCTTAGGGTCAGCGGTCAGAAAGCCTTCCTCCGAGAGGAAGGTGGCACGCGGCAGGAGTTCCCCGAAGCGTATGAAATGAACTTTGGGGGTTCGCTGCGTTGCGTGACGGAAGGAGCCAACGGTACTTGAAGCTTATTACGACTTTATTGTTACGCTTTCTCCCTCAGTCAGCGTTGCTGACAGCTCCCTCCCGGAAGGAGCCTTAGGGTCAGCGGTTAGCCGTTAGCGGTCAGCGAGATTTGATTAACGATTGTTGTCTATAACATTAAAACAAAGAAAGAAAGAAAGAAAGAAAGGTATTCCGTAGTTGTCATACAGCAAATTGACTGGTGGCAGCTAACGGCTGATAGCTCAAAATAACATGAAAAAGTTTTTAATAGTTTTATCGTTATTTGCAGTTTTGCTTATTTTTGCTTCATGTGGCGACAAGGGCGATTACCAAATTGTAATTCCCGAAAACGCAACTGTTACAGAGCAATATGCGGCAGAAAATTTATCTAACATTATTAAGGATTATTACGGAGTTTCCCTAGAGGTTGTAAAGGACACCGAAAAGGAACAAAAAAATGAAATTTTAATTGGCGAAACCAACCGTGATGAGTCAAAAACAGACACAGTGTTCAGCCAAATGCAATTTTTACTCTTTAAGAAAAGAGGTAAAATCGTAATCAAGGGCGACGGAATTTACGTTGGCGCGTCCTGCGGCAAGCTTGTACATGAGCATATGTCAGTAAATGACGGCGTTCTTTCATTTAATAATCTTGGCAGCCGTGAAATTTACACATACACCACCCCTGAAAAGTGCGACAGCGTAATCTTTATGATTGGCGACGGCATGGGAGACGTACATATTACCATGGGCGAGCAAAAATGCAACTTTTCCTTCGTTGCTAAGCAATTCCCATATAAGGGAACGTCCATCACTCGCTCACAAACAGTTATTGACCGTCTTGGCACTTACACTGACAGTGCCGCAAGCGGTACTGCAATGTCAACAGGATTTAAAACGTATAACGGTTATATTGGTCTTGATAAGAACGGTAATTCCGTTCCTAACGTAAGAGAGCTTGCAGCATCTGTTGGAGCAAAAACTGCAGTTTTAACAACAGATAAAATCACAGGCGCAACGCCTAGTGCATACCTTGCTCACAATGATTCAAGAGAAAACTCCAAGGAGCTTGAAAACGAAATCAACGCTTTAATAAAGGACGGCAAGATTGATTACTGCAAGGGCGATGTGGATTTTGAGCTTACCTTAGAGACAAAAATCGCACTTAGCACAATTTCTAAGGATAAATCACGCTTCTTTATTATGATTGAAGAGGGCTTGATAGATAAGCAAGCGCACAACAATAACATCCAAGGCACGTCCAACACCGTTGACCGCTTCAATGATTCTATTGAATACGCAACACAATTTGCTTTAATGCACCCAGGTACTGCTCTTATCGTAACAGCCGACCACGAAACAGGTAACCTAGTTGAAAGCTCCTTCCATAAAGCAGGCTTCACGTTCAGAACCGACGAGCATACAAACAAGGATGTTTCAATTTTCGCTCTTGGCGCAGGCACAGAAATCTTTAACGGCGCAAGAGTTGAAAACATCGAGCTTGCAAAGTTCGTAGCAAGCGTTTATTCAAGCGAGCCATTTGGAATGGATATTAGCGAATTGAACTAAGTTCAATTCGCAGCTGTCAGCTATCAGCTGTTAGCGGTTAGCAAGATTAGATTAACAATTTATTTCACAACAAAATTGCACCAAAATAAAAATTAAAATAAAATAAAAATAAAATGGTTGAAAACGGCGAATATCAAATTTCGCTGACTGCTAACGGCTAACGGCTGACGGCTATTTCGACCGAAGGGAGAAAAAAATGAAAATTGCACTAATTGCACACGACAAGAAAAAAGATGATATGATTAGACTTGCCATCAAGTACAAGGAAACTCTTGCACCTCACGAGCTTTATGCTACCGGTACAACAGGCACACTTGTAATGGGCGAAACAGGGCTTAAAATCAAGAGAATGAAGAGCGGTCCTCTTGGTGGCGACCAACAAATCGGCTCAATGGTAGCTGAGGGTAAGCTTGACCTTATTGTATTCCTTCGAGACCCACTTACATCACAGCCACACGAGCCTGACGTATCCGCACTTCTTCGCCTTTGCGATGTTCAATCAATTCCACTTGCAACAAACGTTAAGAGCGCAGAAATTATGCTTGAAGCGCTAAAAAATAATCATATGTAAGCAGACAGTTGTCTAATTAAGCTGCCAGCGGTCAGCCGTTAGCTGTCAGCGAAATTAGATAATCGAATAAACATAAAAAAGCACTTCAAATTGAAGTGCTTTTCTTTATTGTGATTTGATAACTGCCGTCTGCTGGCTGCTGGCTGCTGGCTGCTGGCTGCTAACCAATTATTTTTTGATATCGCACTCAAGTGAAAGAGCGTTTACGGTGGTTGAGATTACTCTGCCATCTGGCATATAGATTGTTTTTCTCACATCATCATCGGTTTTCACTGTGATTTCAAACTTCTTGCCAACCTTTTGCCATGATACATAAACATCGCCTGCGATGGTTGATACCGTTCCGCTTGCTTTATCTCTTCCCTTGATATATGGCTTAATGGCGATTGATTTTTCTTGAACATTATCGGTACGAACACCAAGGACCGTTGCTGAAAACTCGTAAATTGCAAGAGCGCCCCATGCGTGGCAATCGCTTCTTGAATACTCAGGAGTTTCAGGCACGGTTGTGCAGTTGAGCTTTAAAAGTCCGCGATAGCTATTCATCATTTCCTCGGTGTAGTCATAAAGACCGCAAATTTCCAAGGCTCTGAAATAGAAGTACGCAAATGCGTAGGTTGCTTTTGCTTCAAGATTTAAAGCGTTTTTCATGATATGCTTAGCTTTTCTGCCTGTTGCAACGCCACTTAATACACACCATGTCTGCATATGCTGTGAATATAGCGTATGCTCCATATTGTCCGCATAAAGCTCTTTTTCTTCATCGTAGAAGTATTTTTCTGTATTAGCTTTAAGCATTTCTGCTTTTTCTAAATATTCGTTGGCAACATCTGTTCTGCCGCAAATAGCGTTTAGCTTAGCACCACATTGTAAAAAGTACGCCATCATTGGATTGTAAAGACCAATAACGCCACCGTGTACGCCAACAGGCACGCCGCCATCATTTTCGTTTTCAACATAACCCCATGGCTTAGCCCAGTCAACGAAGTTCCAATATTTGCTCTGTCCAACTACGCCATCCTCGTTAATATGATTTGAGAACCATTCTATAACACCATCAATGGCTCTTAGGTGCTTTCTTACCAAGCTAACATCGCCAAAGCGGATATAGTGAGCATATACCATAAATATAAAGTAGAATTGGAATGTAGGAATATGCTGATCTCCCACAGATGGAGTTCTTGATGGCATTAAGCCATCTGCAAGCTGAGCGGCTGCGAAATCATCCATTGCTTTTCTTGCAAGGCGGTCATCGTGGGTTAATTGATAATTAAAGAGCATTTGTGTTGAGGTATCCATGCAATACTGTAACTGCTCATAGAATGGGCAGTCCTCATATGTTTCGTGCATACATCTTTGAAGTGTGCGAACGCTGATTTCCCAAAGCTTATTATCATCGCTTCTGCCAAAATCATATGTTGTGCGCACATCCATAGGATAGTTAACCTCAGTCATTTTAACTAGTTCTATTGACACATCCCCGCTAAAAACAGGCTTAATGAAGCGGAAGCATCTAAACCAAAACGGCTCATATGTTGCTTCTCCATCAACGGTTATATCATCGTACATTTCCTTGGTAAAGTCAAGGGATCTATCGGTACGGTCATTGTTTGTTTTGCCTTGAATTTCAGTAAAGCATTCAAAATAGTAAAGGCGTACTGTGCCCTTGCCGCTAATTTTAAATCTTGGGAAGCCAAAGGTTAAATAGTCAGCCTCAAAGAAGTCGCCATCATACTTAACAATGTCTGTCTTGTCCTTAAAGTCAAGCATTGGAATAGGTCTTTCAAAAAGGAAGCACTTATTTGTGCAGCCCCACCAATAGTGGTCAGCCTCTCCGTTTGAAATACCGCATTGTACCTTGGCGTTTTCGTATGTAATTTCCTTAGTTAAATCTACAATTTCGCGTGTTGCGGCAGAATAGCAGCTGCTTGCGCTGATGTGATTTATTGTTTCAGCCTTGGCAACTAGCCAGCTTTCATCTGTTTTTATAGACACATCTCCGCATGTAAGCTCCAGAGCAAGGAGCATAGCACCCACTCTGATTACACCCTCAACAGGAGACATTTTGCCTTCCATGTCGGTGGAAACCAGCTGTAAAACCTCAACGAAAATTTCGTTCTTTCCTACCTTTAAATATTCGGTTACATTAACCGTGTCAAAATATATTTTTTCTCTTGTTCCCTTACAAGGACCGCAGGCTACAAAGCTTCCATTTATATAAAGCTTGTATCTTGATTGTGCAGACACCTCAATAATAGCATCCTTTACTGCCTCCAAATCAAAATCCTTTTTAAAATAGTAGGTGGCGTTATCGCTTGCGCCTGCTCCTTGCTTAGTTATCCATCTTGCATCCTTCATTTTTCGCTCCTTCGTCGCTTTTTAGCCGTCAGCATCTCAAAATTGTGCATTTGACTAAAAGACCTTTATTCTGTTTATTCTGTTTATTCTGTCTTTCCTCGTTTAATCTAATCTTGCTGACAGCTGACTGCTATCTGCTGTGAGCAAAGCGAGCATCTAATCTTGCTGACAGCTGACGGCTGACTGCTATCTGCTGTGAGCAAAGCGAGCATCTAATCTCGCTGACTGCTATCAGCTAACAGCTAACGGCTCAAAATAACGCCCGCGTTATTTTGCAATTTCACAAATATACATCCTGTGGAAATCATCATCTTTATACCATTTTAGGCACTCTGTGTCGATAAAAGCGCTTTTTTTGATGGTATCAGCATAGATTTTTTCAAGCTTTAATGTATATTTTGCATTATCAAATACGGGATAGCCATTATCTAATGTATATTTTAACCCACACGCCTTGATTTTGTCAATATCTCTGCCCGATTTTGTGCCGCAAAAGGTTAAAATTTTCTTGTTTTCATCATTTTCCTCAAAAAATGTAAGGCTCATTTTCGTTCCCTTTTCGGTAAAGCTAAAGGTATGTCTTTGAGGGCGTACAAACACAAACGCTACTTGCTTTCCCCAAAGAATTCCAGCTCCACCCCAGGATACTGTCATTATGTTGATTTCTCCCTTTTCATTTACGGCAGAAAGTAACGCTCCAACCTTTAGCTTATTTAAAAATTCATTGACCATTTTTCGCTCCCCTTGGTGTTTTTTCTCTTAGCTGACAGCTAAGTGTGTTATCTACTTATCATTATAGTTCATTTTCCCGCTTTTAGCAACTTTTATTTTATATTTTATTTAAATTCTTTAAAATTTCTCTTGACATTATTGAATATATAATATAAAATTATATTATGTAGAAATTTGGCGTTATGAGCCTTTCGGCGAGCTTGTACGCTTTTTACATAATATTTCTAAGAATTTTAAATTTAATGCGCCGAAATACTTTAAGGAGGTATAAAGCATGCTACATTGGTGGATAGCAGTAGTTACAGGCGTCGCTGCAGCTGCAATTGGTATTGTTGTGGGAATTATAATCCGCAAGAATATTGCCGAAAAGCAGATAGGCTCAGCAGAGGCAGAGGCTAAAAAAATACTTGCAGATGCTATCAAAACAGCAGAAACCAAGCGTAAAGAGTTTATGCTTGAGGCGAGAGAAAAAATTCAAGCCGAGAGAAATGACCTTGAGCGCGAGGTTAAGGAAAGACGTGCAGAATTAACACGTCAAGAAACCAGACTTGCTAACAAAGAAGATAATCTTGATAAAAAAGCAGAAGCCTTTGAGAAAAAGGAAGAAGCTTTAGCAAATAAGGTTAAAGAAACAGAGGAAATTAAGGAAAAAATCCAACAATTACACGAATCTCAGCTTAAATTACTTGAAAAGATTTCAGGCTACTCACAAGAGGAAGCAAGAGCAATGCTCATTAAAAATCTTGTTGATGACGTTAAGCACGAGCAGGCTATTAAGCTTGCAGAGCTTGAGGCTGAGTTTAAGGACGAGGCGGACAAGAAGGCTAAGAATATTATCTCTCTTGCAATCGCTAAGTGCGCGGCAGACCATGTGTCTGAAACAACAATTTCAGTTATTACTCTTCCAAATGATGAAATGAAGGGTAGAATTATCGGTCGCGAGGGTAGAAATGTAAGAGCTATTGAAAATCTTACAGGCGTTGAGCTTATTATTGATGATACGCCTGAGGCAATTACAATTTCAGGCTTTGACCCAGTAAGACGCGAGGTTGCAAGAATTGCTATTGAAAAGCTTATTTCAGACGGACGTATCCACCCTGCTCGTATTGAGGAATCAGTTGAAAGAGCTAAGCGCGAGGTTGAAGCTTCAATTAAGCAAGCAGGCGAAAGGGCAACATTTGAAACAGGCGTTCACGGTATTAACAATGAGCTTGTTAAGCTTCTTGGTAGATTAAAGTACAGAACAAGCTACGGTCAAAATGTACTTAACCACTCTATTGAGGTATCCGAGCTTGCAGGCGTTATGGCGGCTGAGCTTGGTGTTGATGTTACACTTGCTAAGCGCGCAGGCTTACTCCACGATATTGGTAAGGCTCTTACCGCTGAGGTTGAGGGCTCACACGTACAAATCGGTGCTGACGTTGCTAAAAAATACAAGGAATCTAAAGAGGTTATTCACGCTATTGAGGCTCACCACGGCGATGTTGAGGCTACCTCAATTATTGCAGTTATCGTTCAAGCGGCAGATGCTATTTCAGCTGCAAGACCAGGTGCTAGACGCGAAAATCTTGAAAACTACATAAAGCGTCTTGAAAAGCTCGAGGAAATCGCTAAGAGCTTTGAGGGCGTTGATAAGACATTTGCTATTCAAGCAGGCAGAGAAATTCGTATCATGGTTAAGCCTGAGCAGGTTAACGATGAAAAGATGATTTTAGTTGCACGCGATATCGTTAAGAAAATTGAAAGCGAGCTTGAATATCCCGGACAAATTAAGGTCAACCTTATTCGTGAAAGCCGCGTAACGGATTATGCGAAATAATGGTTCGCTTCGCTCACAGCAATCAGCAGTCAGCTGTTAGCGGTTAGCGAGATTTGACTATCTCCATTATCTATAAAAATCGTTTATGCACTAAACAAAACCTTATGCTGAAAACCGTCATTTGTCTAATCTGCTGACAGCTGGCAGCTGACGGCTAATAGCTAAAAAATAAGCCTTGGATTCTGCTTTCCAAGGCTTTTCTTTTATCTGTAATTATTTGCAATATATTCCCTTAGCTCCTTGCATTTTTTAACTCCACCAAACGCAAATACGGTGCTTTTAATACCAACGCTGCAATAATCAAGGTCCTTTTCCTTTTTGCTTTGATTTATAATAAAATCACTTGCAGGAATATCGTAAACCACATACTCATTATTCTTTGAGTTGTCCGTGATTGTTAGCACGTCTCCTTCAAAATGCAAGGTGTAGTTATGGTCATTTTTGGTTGTCTTAATATATGTAAAAATGCAAGAAAACAATACAATAGCTTCTAAAAACAAAAGCATCTGCCATGTAATTAAAAGTCCCAAGCATGCGAGAAGGGACATTACAATATACATAATTATGGCAACTCGCTTGCTTTGGTTTTTAACATATTTTTCATCAGTTTCGGTAACAAATGTATTCATATACTCCTCCTTTAGCTGTTATCCTAATTTATTTTACCATAAAGACATTTAAAATTCAATATAGAAGTTTTTCAAGACATAGTAAAATAGCCTTTCAAAAATTTTTTTAATTTTTTTTAATTTTCCTATTGACAAATTGTTATTGTAGTGCTATAATATCAGCGTTGCAAGAATAATATGCTGGTGTGGCTCAATGGCAGAGCAGCTGATTTGTAATCAGCAGGTTGATGGTTCGACTCCGTTCACCAGCTCCAATTCTTGCAACACTTTTATCTGGGAGATTTCCCGAGCGGCCAAAGGGGGCAGACTGTAAATCTGTTGTCACTGACTTCGCTGGTCCGAATCCAGCATCTCCCACCACAAACGAGACTTGCATATGCAAGTCTTTTTTGTTTGTGGTGGGAGATGCTCTTGGATTCGGTCAGCTTCTGACTCTGTCAGAAATCTGGTTCGCTCATTTGCCGTAAGCCTAAGTCAACTTGTTAGCGTAGGCGTAGGCAAATGCCTCGCGTAGCGAGAATCCAGCATCTCCCCTCTTCATTGAGTCTATTTTGTGTTATGGGAGACGCTGTTGTTTCTGACTTGCCTTTTTGCTTTCAGCAAAAAATCTGGTCCGCTCTTTTGCCCTAAGCCGTTGTCTGCGCCGGGGTTCGCCAATACAGTCAACATGAAGTAATAATTTAAATTTGAGGAAGTTTTTCTAAAGGATAATCGCTTTTTCCATCCATAAACTCAGCTATATCCTTTACCGCTATATCTACGTCATAAGGATGCCAATGAGTACACATTGTTTTCTCGTCGTTCAGAACATCCATCACAAACATATCCTCATATGCATACAGCTCTATTATTTGTCCATGTGCTTTACCAAGTATGATAGGAACATCAATAGTAAATCCGTCATCCAATTCAGCAGTAGTTGTTAAAACCAAATCATATTTATCTTTTAACTGTTGATATACAGTAAGTACATCTTTTTCTGTTATTTCAAACATATTTATCTCCCCCGTTTTTGTTTTATTATATCACGCCCACACAAAAAAGTAAATAGGACGGCTCGAAAATCAAGCCGCCCTTGTGGCGAGAATCCAGCATCTCCTCTCTTCATTGAGTCTCTTTTGTGTTATGTGAGACGCTATTGGATTCGGTCAACTTTTACCTGTGGCAAATATATTGACAATTTTATCCACATATGCTACAATAAATCCATAGTTTCATATATTATATTGAAAGGAACATTATGAAAAGAATTATATCTATTTTGCTTATTCTCTGCATGCTTTCTGTTCTTTTGGTGTCCTGCGGTAATAGCGACACGGATACAGATGATATCAAGCAATCGCTTGTGTCTCAATACTCACTAGGCTTAGCATATGAGGTAAGCGAGAAAAACCCAAGCGAATGTATTATTACAGGCATTGGCTCTTGTACTGATAAGAATATTGTAATTCCTACATTTATTAACGGAATGAGAGTTGTAGGCGTTAAGGATGGTGCGTTCTCGCCTAAGAAGCAAGAGCTTGCTCTTGGCACTAAAGTGGGAGAGTTTATTGCAAATGATGTAACTGACACTATGCTTGAAAATATGGATAGTCAAGAGAGTGGTGGCTTAGGCGGTGGATTTATATTTGACCAAATTCAAGCTGACTCATCTATCAATACAGGGGAGTCAAGCATTATAGTTAACGGTGTTTATCAACCACTTGGTGGCGCAAATTATGAAACAGGAACAGGCACTCCTATTGAATTAACAAAAATTGAAAGCATTCAAATTCCATTTACAGTAAAGGAAATCGGCGATGAAGCGTTTTATGGCTGCGAGGACCTTTCAAGCATAAATGCGCACAATGCTCTTTCTGCCATTGGCAAGGATGCATTTAAGGAAACCGCTTACTATAACAATCCTCAAAACTGGGAGGGCGGTCAAGTATTATACCTTAGCAACTACCTTTTATCTGTATCAAGCGAATATACAGGCGAGTTTACAGTTAAAGAAGGCACAACAATGGTTGCCGACCAAGCGTTTTACAAATGCTCATATATTACGACAGTAAATATGGCTGATAGCGTTAAAACAGTTGGCAGCTACGCTTTCTATGGATGCACAAATCTTACAACCTACAATTTCTCAACCTCAAACACAATTACCTATGCAAACGGCGCATTTGATGGCTGTGTTAGCTTTAAATATGAAATTTTCTCGCCTGATGGAACACTTGTAAACCCTGACGCAAAAGAGGAAGAGGAAACAAAGCATCCAACCGAATTTGACAAGATAACAAGCGAGCAATTTTATGCTATAAAGGAAAATAAGTTCACAAATTACATCGCTGAAACAACTAATAATCAAGATAACTACAAGGAAATGATTTATGTTGATTCAACAAACCGCTTTTACAACATAATTGAAGATGATAGCATTGTAAAGAAAATATGCGCTGACGATTTTGGCACATATATGTATGTTGGCAATAAGCTTCATCCAACCATCGCTGAAATTCCTGATAAAATGGAAATTTTAAAGGAGCTTGAATATGAGCATTTAGGAATTTATGATGCAAAAGCAAACACATACGCTTATCTTATTGGCGAAGGTGAAGCAAACAGAATTGAATTTGGCTTTAAGGATGGCGACAAGCTCGTTTATTTAAAGGTTATAATTGACGGCGAGGAAATCACAACACATTTCTACGATTTTGGCACAACAAGTATGCCAAATATAGACAAATCTAACCTTGATGATAGCATTACGGTTGATGCAAACGGAGAGGCTATAAATTAAAGCATAAAGCACCTAAAATTTAGGTGCTTTTTTCTTGTCTATTATTCCGTAAATTATAAAGCCAACACAGGCAAGCGTGATAGATGAGCCGATAAGGATTGCGCAGCTTGCGAAAAATTCAATGGGGAGTATTGTTATAATGCCGTCAATCATGGGGTCAAAATAGAAATTATCCTTGCCCGGGAAGAAAATTCTATGGAAAACTGTAAATGCGTTATCAAAGTCTATTGAGCATAGACCTATTAGAAGCCCAAAAAAGCTAAGAGCTGATATGCCTGTAATAAAAGTGAAATTATAGCCACAGGGGCGGCAAATTTTGATTTTTTTCTTTTTGTGCAGAATAAAAATTGTTGCTACAATGATAAGCGATATTATAAATAATGTAAGGTTTAGATTAAAAAGATTTTTGCAGTCCTCAAAATGGCTTTTGCCATCCTCGCTATACTGAAATACGCCTGTTGAAAATTCCTTATTTGGCAAGGTAAGATAGTCTAAAAGCAGATTGTATGCTTCCTTAATTTCCTCTTTTGTGTGCCATGTGTATTCCTCTATACCCAAATTATCAATTTGCATATAATAAAATGGGCGAAAATATATAGGCAGACCTATGGAAAATGTAATAACTAAAATTATCAAAAATACGCTTAAAACAACTGTTAAAAGCTTATTTAACGCAGTTTTTCTCATAGCATGCTCCCTTCATATTTTATATTCAATATTATAATGTAGCCGCCTGCGTTTGTCAAGAGGCACGCATTTTTTACCGTTTACGCCAAAAATTAACCGCTTGCGCCAAAGGTATTGCATTTTACTTCTATTATAGTAAAATAAAATTGTAAATAATTTTTAATCTAATCTTGCTGACGGCTGACTGCTGACGGCTAAAAAACAAAGGAGAGAAAAAATGAAAAGGTTTATTTCAATTTTATTAGTTTTGTTAATGCTCGTTTCCGCTTCCTCATTACTTATTAGCTGCAAGACTAAAATTGACAGCGGAAAAGAGGCGGCAAAGCTTCTTTTGGCAAACGAGAGGCTAGATGAAAAGGTTTTAGACAAAATTGATTTAGGTATTGATGGTACAAATGTGGTAAATTTAAGCTCAGGCACGCCACTTGACCTATCAAGCACAGAAAAGTATATGCGTTTGTCCGACACTCTCGGTGTTCACTACACTTGGACAGAATTTAAGCAGCATTCTCACTCCATGGTTGAATTTACTCAATTTATGAAAACTATTGAGGGCATTGTTGAAAATACCGCATCAAGCATTGAACGAATGAAAAGCAATGTTGGTGTAACTGACAAATGGGTTAGCAGCGGAATTGTAAGCAACGAGGAGCATATGCTTCGCGTTTATGAAAACATGGATATGCTTATAATCAAGCAAAATAGTCAAAATGGGCTAAATGTTTGTATGCGCTATACAAATGAAAGCGCCAAGAATGTGTATGAAATTTATAGCTTCTATGAATACGATGATGGGGACTCTTCAAGAATGAAGCTTATTTATATCCCCGGCGAAAGATACGAATGGGCAAGCCAGCACGAAAACGGCTTTAACGACTACTTCATCGCAGAAAATAGCCGCGGCTATTGGGTGGCTACAAGATACGGTGTGCAGGACACACACGCTACATTCTTCCCTCTTATTATTAAAGACGGTCTTGGATATGGCGGAACGGTTGAAGTAAATGCGCCCATAGATGAAAGAGACACCGCTTATGGTCTTTCAATAGGCGCGTACAGCGTTTTTGACCCTATTAACAACCGTGAGCTATTTCGTGTATATAAATATGATGATTATGCCGAGGTTGAGGTATATTTTACCGCAATTAAGGACGGCTTTGTTTCTGTTTCAACTGACAATGCAACCGATGATTTAAACGATGGTATATATCAAACAGGATACCTTAATAAATTAGTAACATCATCAGGCGAGTATTCCGCTACCGAGTCTGAGGTATTAGGACAATTTGCATTTAGCGGCGGTTATATTCAGCATTACTACGGCGATGAATTTGACTATGGTAATATTAGATTTAAAATTAAATATGAAGAAAGCAAGGACTTAAACGACTACATTTTAGACTTTGATGATTACCTAAGCTCATTAGGTCTTACGCTATACTGCGATATGGAAACGGTAAAGAACTCTCTTTATCACGGTGAGCTTTACTGTCAAGAATTCGGTACTGCATTTGAGTGGAACGGATATAAAATGTCAAGCTTTGAAAATGCACAAAAGGCGCGCGAGGTCTTTTTAAACGACACATCAACCGCACTTGGCTACTACGATGAGGTTAAGGACTTTCCTAAATCCGATAAAAAGCAAAAGCTTTCAAATGATACTGATTTTGCTGACATTGATAATATTGTAATGGGCGAAAACACATACAATGACGGCATAATTACAGTATCAAATGTTGGAATTTCCATAACAGACACCGCTCTTTTTGAAAATGGGCTTGAATATGTATTAAAGCTTGGTCTTGCTCTTTGTGATGAAAATGGTAATCCAATTAGTGTTAACACAGTAGCATTAAAGAGTGATAACGAAAGCGCAATTTCATACACAGGTGGGGATATAATGCTTAATGCTAACGGAAATTATCAAGTTCCAAAAAATCTCGTAGAGGGCGATTATGCTTTAGTTATATATGCAGCTGACAAGGATGGAATTCGCGTAAGCAAAATGGAAAAGCTTGCATTTGTGTCAATAGAGGAAGGCAAGCTTGATTCAAGCGCTATGGATATTGAAATTTCAAATGTAAAAGGCAATTTCCACGCCACATATACAATTAAAAACACTCGTTATATTGATATGACCGCTGCAAAGGACACATACTCATATGGTGAGGTAAGACGCGTAATTATGCAAGAGATTTTAGCATACGGCTATCCTGATTCAAGCGCAATATTAGAGTACGAAAACGGCGATGACGTGGACAAAAACGCTTCTCTTGGTAAAGGCACATACCGTATGACAGCATACCTTCCAACAAGCGACGGTCTTGCTCAAAGCTATGTGTATTTAACAATAAAATGATAAAAAGCTCCACCAAGTGTGGAGCTTTTACTATTTTATTGTTCAGCCGTTAGCAGTTAGCAGTTAGCGGCTAGCGAAATTAGTTTACCGATTTTCTAACCATAATCACGCGTAGCGTGTATGAAATCAATGCAAAGCATTGTATGGAATCAGTCAAGGACTGTATGGAATCAACCGTAGGTTGCATGCCGGCTGCTGACTGCTGACGGCTGACTGCTGACGGCTAACAGCTGACTGCTGAAATAAAACAAAAGGTGGAGAAATCTCCACCTTTTATTTTATTTCTTAACCTTATAGGTTACATGTACTGCGTTACCGCCTGTTAAAAGAATCATCTCAACGGCTGTCTTTGAGAAGTCGCCGGCTTTTACGATAAGTGGCTTATTAAGTGTTCCTCTTGCAAGAACCTTAACTGTCTTAGCTCTCTTATCAACAAGTCCCTTTTCCTTCATTGCAGCAAGGTTAACAATATCGTGAGCCTCAAATGCACCAGATAATGTATCAACATTAACGATTGATTTCTTATTATCCTTAGCGCTAATGTATTCAACGCCCTCTTCTACATGAACATCAATATTTTGCTCCTCAGCGATTTGGCCAGCATCCTCAGCGCTGATTTCCTCAACGATTACCTCATGCTCCTCGTAAACCTCTTCGATTACTTCCTCAACCTCTTCGATAACCTCAGGTACTGGCTCTTCAACCACTTCCTCGATAACCTCAGCAGGTGCTTCCTCGATAACTTCCTCTACTACCTCAGGAGCAGCCTCTACTACTTCCTCGGCAGGTGCTTCAGCAACTAATGCTTCTTCCTCAGTTACCTCTTCTACCGGCTTTGTTGATTTAACTACGATTGCATCATCAGGAATTAAGAGCTTAATTAAGCCACGCTCGATAAGTGGAGCATTTTCCTCATATGGATACATTGAAATGTAGTCAACTTCTTTAGCCTTTGGATTTGTTTCAATTTCAAACTTAGCCATTACGATGTCAACAAGCTCCTTAGCCTTTCTAAGACCTAAGCCACTCTTAACCTTAACAAGCATTGGAACGTCTGCGAAGATTTTTGCATCAATTGCTTCGTGGTGATACTTGGACTTGTCAAATTCGTTAGGATCAAGGTTGCAGTAGAGACAAATTGTCTTACCTCTTAGCTTCATCTTGAAGAGCTGATCTCTACCTCTGTTGTAGCTATCAAACTTCCAGCTAATTCTTGACTTAACGCCCTTGAATGATAAAATGTAATTCTTTAATTCGTTGTAATAGCTCTTTACTGTGTCATCACTTTGAATGATGTTAGCAGTAATGCTACGGCTGAGCTTAATATCAAGCTTGTTGCCGTCCTTGTCAAAGTATGTAGGAACAACTACTGTTGTAGCCTCGCCGGAAACCTCAACAACCTCAGGCTCAGCTTCAACAGGCGCTTCAATTACTTCAGCAGGTGCTTCTTCAGCTACCTCTTCAATAACTTCAACAGGTGCTTCCTCTTCGGCTACTTCTTCAATAACCTCAACAGGAACTTCTTCCTCTACCTCTTCGATAACTTGGGCAGGTACTTCCTCTGGGACTACTTCTTCGATAACTTGGGCAGGTACTTCTTCAGCAACCTCTTCAGCTGCAGGGATTGGTTCTTCTACAATCTCGACAACCTCTTCAATAGCTTCCTCAGCAGTCTTTTCAGTTTCTTCCTCAGCTACCTCTTCGATAACCTCAACAGGAACTTCTTCGTTAGCTTCCTCAGCTACCTCTTCGATAACCTCAACAGGAACTTCTTCGTTAGCTTCCTCGGCTACCTCTTCAGCTACTTCCTCAACAGGAAGAACACCACGTGAGAATAATTGAATTGTAAAGATAGACTCAGCGCCACTCTTATCAAGAATGATTTCGCCGTCCTTCTTAAAGCCCCAGCCTAAGAAGTTATCGTACTGCTCGTTTTCTTCAGGTAAAGAAAGCTTTAAGTAGTGTGATTCTTTATAGATATTCTTGTTAGCTACGCTGTCTGTAAAGAGAAGGTCAACAATAGCTTCGCTATTTGTTGGCACACCCGCTTGGCTAACAGGGCTTTCCTCAAATATTGGATAAAGATTAATTACAAACGTTGCTTCAACGTCTTCCTTAGTGAGAATTGGCGCTTCATCAGGTGCAAAGCCCCAGCCGTCAATTTCAACACCGTCGATTTGCTCATCAGGAAGCTTTGTGTTAAGAACGAAAAATTCCTTCTTAACTGCTACGTCCTCATCAGCATCCATGTAATTAAATTCAATAGAAACTGCACTATTTGTTTCAACGTCCTCCCAAATTGTATAGAGAGTCATTGAACGGATTACGCATACAGATGACTTATCAATCGGTGCTGACTTACCAAGAACCTTTGACCAACCGATAAGCTTTTTACCGCTCTTTGCAGAGCCGTGTAACTTAACCTTTTTGAAAAGCGGATGCTTTTCCGTGTGGATAACTGTGTCGCCTTCTGTATCCACATAAGTAATTGTTGGGCGAACTGTTAAAAGAACAACGCCCATTGCAAGAGCAATAACAGCAACAACGGCGAATAACCATGGGTTAACGTCGAAGACTGAAAGTGTTACTGCTTGATTTAACAAACAAGTAAAATTCATAAAAAACCTCCAAAAAATATTCGATACATACTGTTCGTTGTTATAATTATACAATAATAATATTTATTTGTCAACAAATAATTATTAAAAACAGTAAAGTTTTTTGTGAAATTTAGACACTCTGTCCGCTGTTTTTTAGATTTAAAGCGGTTTACACAACAAAAATAACGCCAAACTAAATTTACTATTGATTTTTACCGCCTTTTATTGTATAATATTTGCATTATGTATGGACGTGCAACTCGTACCCGTGCCAAATTATTTAGTTTACAATATCTTTAATATTTTAGGGGGGAATACTTATGGTATCCGAAATTATCAAAAAATTAACAGAATGCGACAAAGAGGTAGGCGAAGCAGTTAACAGCGAGCTTACAAGACAAAAGAGAGGTCTTGAGCTTATCGCTTCCGAAAACTTAGTCTCCGAAGCAGTTATGATTGCTATGGGCACACCGCTTACAAACAAATACGCTGAGGGTTATCCTGCAAAGCGTTACTACGGCGGATGTGAGTGCGTTGACGTAGTTGAAAATATTGCCATTGAAAGAGTTTGCAAGCTTTTCGGCGCAAATTATGCAAATGTTCAGCCACATAGCGGTGCGCAAGCTAATACAGCAGTTTACTTTGCTTTAATTAAGCCGGGCGATACTGTAATGGGCATGAACCTTGCTCACGGCGGACACTTAACACACGGTAGCCCTGTAAACATTTCAGGTAACTACTACAATTTTGTTCCATACGGCGTAAACGATGACGGATTTATCGACTATGACGAAATGGAAAGACTTGCTAAGGAGCATAGTCCTAAATTAATCGTAGCAGGTGCTTCTGCTTATCCAAGAACTATTGATTTTGAAAGAATTTCAAAGATTGCAAAAGAGGTTGGCGCATACTTCATGGTAGATATGGCTCACATTGCAGGTCTTGTTGCAGCAGGTCAGCATCCATCTCCTGTTCCATATGCAGACGTAGTTACAACCACAACACATAAGACACTCCGCGGTCCACGTGGCGGTCTTATTCTCTGCAACGATGAGGAAATTGCTAAGAAAATCAACAAGGCTATTTTCCCAGGCACACAGGGTGGTCCTCTTATGCACACAATCGCAGCTAAGGCTGTATGCTTCGGTGAAGCTTTAACAGATGAATTTAAGAAATACCAAGCGCAAATTGTAAAAAATGCTCAAGCTCTTGCTAAGACACTTCTTGAAGAGGGCTTTGATTTAGTTTCAGGTGGTACAGATAACCACTTAATGCTTCTTGACCTTCGTCCATTCAAGATTACAGGTAAGGAGCTTGAAAAGAGACTTGACGAGGTTTATATCACAGTAAATAAAAACGCTATTCCTAATGACCCAGAAAAGCCATTTGTAACATCAGGCGTTAGAATTGGTACTCCTGCCGTAACATCCCGTGGTCTTAAGGAAGAGGACATGGTAACTATCGGTAAGCTTATCAAGCTTTGCGCAACAGAGTTTGAAGAAAAGGCTGATTACATCAGAGCCGAGGTTACAAAAATCTGCGAGAAGTATCCAATATACGAATAATCGCAAGCGATTATTCGTAGTGGTCAGTGGTCAGTGGTCAGCGGTCAGAAAGCCTTCCTCCGAGAGGAAGGTGGCACGCGTGAGCGTGACGGAAGGAGCCAACGGTACTTGAAGCGTATTACGACTTTATTGTTACGCTTTCTCCCTCAGTCAGCTTTGCTGACAGCTCCCTCCCGGAAGGAGCCTTAGGGTCAGCAGTCAGTACGCACCGAAGGTGCATATCACGCTTTCGCTAAGCGAAAGCATATCACGACTGAATTTATTCGGTTATATCGCGACCGTGCGAAGCGTGGTCATATCGCGCGTACATAGTACGCATATCGCTCTGCGAAGCAGACATACTTAGCGGTCAGCTGATAGCAAAATCACTTGCATGATTTATGCTTATGATATTGAACTGAGGGCTATCAACCAAAAATCAAAATGCAAACATCTAGCCTGCTGGCGGCTGACTGCTGGCGGCTAAAAGCTATTAATACGAAATTCGCAAAATTTCGTATTAAAATTTGCTTTTTGAAAAAAATATTAAAAATTATTGATTTTGCTATTGATTTTTTGAAATCTTTATGCTATAATACCATTCGCTTATGACTAATAATCATTTCATCATGTATATATTGTAAAACTTACGGAGGTTTATTATGAATATTTTCCTTGGCATACTATTATTACTTGCCGCATTATTCTTAATTGTTGCGGTATTACTTCAAAACGGTAAATCAAAGGGTACAGGCGTTGTTACAGGCGGCGCAGAAACCTTTTTTGGCAAAAACAAGGGCAAGGCTATTGACAAAAAGCTTTCAATGTTAACTACAATCGTTGCTATTGTTTTCGTTCTCTTAGTTATCATCGTGTTCGTATCACAAGATTACACAGATATCTTCGGTGGCAACGAGCGTCCAGCAACCTCAACAGGCTCAGGCTCCGGTACAGGTACAGGCTCAGGCGACTTAGTTGTTGATACAGCAACAGGCTCTAACGATTTAGTTTTCGATACTGCAACAGGTAGCAACGACTTAACAAACGACATTCAGCCAAGAGACTAATTAAAAGATTTTACCGCTTTTGTTAATGCAAGAGCGGTATTTTTGTTGCCATTTAAAAATCAATAACTATGCTTGCTATGCAAGCTCATAACACTTGCGAAGTAAGTTTGTAACGCACGCAGTAATAATAACTTAACGCTATACTTCGCTAAATATAACAAAATAGGAGAAAAAATGAAGAAAATTAAAGATATTATTCTTTCACTTATTTATAGAGATGACTATATTCCCCTCTTGCCTACTGACATGTATTGCGAGGTAGCTTCAAAGACAAAGCTTACAGAGGAAGAATTTTGGCGCACTCTATATGATATGGAAAGTAATTTTGAAATTGCGCTAACTAAAAAAGGCAAGATTATAAAGCCCGATGATGTAGGAATTTTCACAGGTGTATATAGCGCATCCCCTCGTGGAGATTTTGGCTTTGTTGTCACTGAAAAGGGAGACTTTTTTATACCCCCTAAATTTACTAAAAATGCGCTAAATGGCGACACAGTAGCCATAAAAAAGATAGAAATGTCCTCAAAATTTTACGGCAAGGGCAATGAGGCTGAAATAATTGCTATTACCAAGCGTTCCCTTGATACATTTATCGGTACATTTAAAATAGTAGTTAAAAACGGCAACCGCTCAATAGCTCGCGTTACTCCCGATAATGATAAAATCAAATTAGATATTACCGTACACGCCAAGCATTTTAACGGCGCTACCGATAATGACAAGGTGCTTTGCAAAATCACTTCATTTCCTGTAAGTGAGCTTGCAGCTGCAAAATGCCAAGTAATTGAGGTTTTAGGCAAATCGGACTCAAAGGAAGCTAACTACAAATCCGTTTTACTTGAAAACGGAATTATAACCGAATTTAGCGATGATGTTTTAGCTGAGGCAAACAGAGTTGCATCTGAGCCGCTTTCATTAAAAGGTAGGACAGATTTAAGAAACGAGGTTATTTTTACCATAGATGGCGCTGATGCTAAGGACCTTGATGATGCTATTTCCGTTAAGAAAACCAATAACGGCTACATTTTAGGCGTACACATTGCCGACGTTTCCCATTATGTACGCGAGGGAAGCAAAATTGATACGGAAGCAATTAACCGCGGTACAAGCGTTTACTTTACCGATAAGGTTGTGCCTATGCTTCCAAAAGCACTCTCTAATGGTATTTGCTCACTTAATGGCGGCGTTGACAGGTATGCTCTTTCTTGTATTATTACCCTTGATAATAGTGGTAATATTATTTACACAGAATTAAAGAACAGCGTAATAAACTCTAAGGTTAGAGGCGTTTATTCAGAGCTTAACGATATTCTTGAAAACAAGGAAAATAGCGAATTTTACTCAAAATACGCACACGTCATGGCAGATTTTGACATTATGATGGAGCTTTATGAGGTATTAAAGCAAAAGAGTATTAGCAAGGGAGCTATGGAGCTTGAAAGCGAGGAAAGCAAGATAATTTTAGATGAAAACGGTCATCCTGTGGAAATTATCAAGCGTGAAAGAGGAACAACTGAAAGACTTATTGAGCAGTTTATGCTCTGTGCAAACGAGGCAGTTGCTACCTATTTATATAGCGCATCAATTCCGTGTGTTTACCGTGTGCATGATGAGCCTGATACTGAAAAGATTTCAGCGTTTGCAACCTTTGCAAGGAATTTAGGCGTTGACGTTTCATCACTTAACCCAAAAAATAAGATTACCTCAATGCAGCTTTCCAAGGTTCTTGAATCATCACAGAAAACGGGACACTTCTCTATTGTATCAAACGTGCTTTTGCGCTCACTTATGAAGGCTAAATATTCAAGCGTGCCATCAGCCCATTTTGGTCTTGCAACCGATTTATACTGTCATTTTACCTCGCCAATTAGAAGATATCCCGACTTAACGGTCCATAGAATTATAAAAGCGTTGCTTGATGGCAAAATTGATGAAAAAACCTTTGAAAAATACGATAATTTCGCCATGCTTTCCGCTCAGCTTTCAACTGAAAATGAAATTAAGGCGGTATCTGCTGAAAGGGATATTGATGATTTATACAAGTCAATTTACATGGCTGACAGAATCGGCGAGGAATACGATGCAATAATTTGCTCAGTTACAGGCTTTGGCTTCTTTGCAAGAACGGAAAACCTTTGCGAGGGATTAGTTCCTATTGAATCCTTGGGACAAGGCTTTATGTTTGATAAAGAAAATCTTATTTTACAGAGGGGCAAAACCACATTCCGTTTAGGTCAGCGCGTAAGAGTTAGAGTTGAATACAGCGACGTATCATTAAGGCGCGTAACCTTTACGCTTATTGCATATGAGGAAATTGATGCACCTAAAATTGATTTAAGCAAGGCGAAAAAGACATCTGCCCCAAAGCAAAATCCAAGTGTGAAAAAGCATTCACACCCCAAAAACAAAAGAACAGACAGAAACGGTAAAAAATCACTTACAAAATCACTTCGTAAGAAAAGACATAGAAAATAAAGGGGTATTACTATGGAAAAGAAATTATTAGTTAAAGACAGCGATAATAAGCTTATTCACAAATTTTCCGAAGCATTAAAAAATCAAGGAATTACCGAGGGGGCTGACTGCTATTATATTGATGAAGCATTTCGTTTGCCATTTTTTAAAATTCCGAAAGCATACAAAAAGGAAAATGAAAACGACCCTGATGTGCATTTTGCATTTGTAGATATTGATGACGATCCGCCATTTTTAGAAAAGGAAGAATACTCTGTTCATGCAAATTATCATCATGAGCATATTTCAAATGCTGATAATGCTGCTGAGCTTGTTAAAAAGCTGATAACAGGCCAGGTGGTTGAGGTTGCTCTTGTTTTAAAGAATGGAAAAGCAAGCGTATTTATGGAAAATACAGGGGACCCACAAAAGAATGTTGATAAATTTATGCAGGACTATACGGTAATTATGGAAAAGCTAAATGGTGCAAAGCAAGGCGGACATTTCCACACAATCCATCAGCATTCATACCCTTACTACCTTTATTGTGAGCTTGGTAATCAACACATGTTTGAGGGCTATAACGCTTATGCAGTATCCTCTGTACTTGCAGAGCATCCGGAATTTTATATTTTAGGCTAGAAAGAGAGTTTTTCACTCTCTTTTTTATTTAACAAAATTTGTAATTGAAAAATTCTTGATTATATGATACAATTTAATTAAATAAAAAAACGAGGTGTCTTATGATATATAATAATTTTAAGGATTTAAAAATTTCAGCTCTTGGCTTTGGCACGATGCGTTTGCCAACCATAAACGGAAAAAATGAGGATATTGACCAAGAAAAGGTTAATGAAATGTTTGACTATGCCATTGAAAAGGGTGTAAACTATTTTGATACCGCATGGGGATATCACGCGGGAAATAGCGAAATTGCCGTTGGCAAGGCGCTTAAAAGATATGACCGCAGTAAATTTTATCTTGCTACAAAATTTCCTGGCTATGATGTAAGCAACATGGGTAAGGTAGAGGAGATTTTTGAAAAGCAGCTTATAAAATGTCAGGTGGAGTATTTTGATTTCTATTTAGTACATAATGTGTGCGAGGCGAATATTGAATACTACCTTGATGAAAGCTACGGTACAGTTGATTATCTTTTAAAGCAAAAGGAAAATGGCAGAATTAAGCATCTTGGCTTCTCTACTCACGCAAATTTTGATAACTTTAAAAGATATATGGATAAGTATGGCAAATATATGGAGTTTTGCCAAATTCAGTTAAATTATCTTGATTATGAATTCCAAGAAGCAAATAAAAAAATGGACTACCTAAAAAAATTAGGTATTCCTGTAATCGTTATGGAGCCTATTCGTGGTGGCAGACTTGCCAATTTAAGTGAAAACGAGTTAAGCACGGTAAAATCAATAAGAGATGATGTTACTGCCCCTGAGTTTGCATTTAGATTTATTCAGTCCTTTGATGAGGTTATGGTAACTCTATCAGGCATGTCAAATTTCGAGCAAGCAAAGGAAAACATCAAAACCTTTAGCGAGGACAAAAAATTAAACGATGATGAATTTAAAAAAGCACTTGCTCTTGGCAAAAAAATGACAGAGTGTGTGAATTGCACCTCTTGTAGATACTGCACGGAGTATTGCCCGCAGGGACTTGATATTCCAAAGCTTATATCCCTTTACAATGAGCAGGTATTTTCCGGCGGTGGCTTTATTGTATCTATGAACTTAAATTCAATGAGCGAAAACGAACGCCCAAGCGCGTGTATTTCCTGCGGTGCTTGTCAAAATGTTTGCCCACAAAATATTAAAATCCCTGAGATTTTAGCTGATTTTGTTGAGCGTAGAAAGAAGTAGAATAGCCTCCATCTTTGAGGGAGGGGGACCGCGTTAGCGGTGGAAGGAGTATATGCGGTTTGGTCACTCAATTATTACGCTTTCTCCCTCAGTCAGCTTTGCTGACAGCTCCCTCCCGGAAGGAGCCTAATGGGTGCTTGTCAATCCGTTTGCCCACAAAATATTAAAATCCCCGAAATTTTTGCAGATTTTGTTGAGCGTAGGAAAAAGTAGTGGTCAGTGGTCAGCAAGCAGTGCCACGCCCCCGTCCCCTGTCACCGCTAAATTAATGAAAAGTTTTCAGTATAACATATTGTTTTAATAAAAAATCACGGATTAGGCTTCTTCTCATAAGGATGTTTACCGTAGGGGCGATCATTGATCGCCCGCAAACAACCACAAAACAAAAACGTGCGACCAATGGTCGCCCCTACAAACAAATTTCGGCAGAGAACTTGTTTTCTCTGCCGATTTGTGTTATAATGGGATTACATCGTAGGGCGGGGGCTTGCTCCCGCCGTGACGAAAGGTTTACGCCAATGAGGCGGCGGGAGTAACCCCCCGCCCTACAAAAATAAGGGGGATGGGCTTTGCCCGAAGCCTTTGTAATACAAAGGCGAAACTTGCGATAAAAGAGAACGAAAAATAAGAATTTGACAAAACAAAATACAAGGAGGAATGACGATATGAAAAAAATCGGATTTATATTGGTGCTGATTCTTACACTCACTTTGCTTTGTAGTTGTGGTGGATATGTCAAGAATTATTCTGCAACTATTTTAATCACTTCCTGCCAGGGCGATGAAGCAAGTATGGAATTTGATACCTTTAAGGGAACGTATAACTTCAAATTAAGAAGAGACGATGATGCCGACCATACGCTTAATATTGAAGCAAGTCTTGCTGAAGGTAAAATGAATGTTTATATCGGTGTTGATGGTGAAAAGGAATTACTCCGTACCGTTAAGGGTGGAGAATCTTGCGATGAAACGATCACACTCGATGATAAATATGATAATGAAAAAACAATCTACGTCATTCTTGAATCAGTGGACAAGTGCGTAGATGGTGATTTTGAGTTTGAATACAATTGATTCAAGCGAAGCGTACAAACAAATTCCAATTTATCGAATAATAACCCCCGACAGACTTTTTAATCTGTCGGGGGTTATTATTTGTTTTCTGCGGATCAAATTTGTTTATCCGTAGGGGAGACCTGCGGTCTCCCGCGGGCGAACACGGTTCGCCCCTATCGCGCATCGGGAAAACTTCCTTATGAGAAGTCCGCTTTGCTCCGTGATTTTTTGTTGGAATTATTGCCCACAAATTGCGATTTGTCGCATTAAAATCAAAAAAATAATTTTGCTGACTGCAGGCGGCTAATACATCTGCTTCGCAGAGCGATATGTCGTACAATGTACGCGCGATATAACCGAATAACTTCGGTAGCGATATGCTTTCCTTAGGCGAAAGCGCGATATTCCGCCAAAGGCGGAGCGATATGCACCTTCGGTGCGTGCTGACGGCTAGCGGCTAACGGCTAACGGCTAAAAAATATATTTTCCTGCTGAAACGTTGTGTGTTACGCCGTCAATTATAATTGTGCTATCCGTAGGGGTTTCGATTTCGTAGCGGATTTTGCCATCTGTGTGGTACCATTTTGATGATACGGTGCCGTGCTTGGTTGCGATTTTGGCGGATAGGTGGTCCAGCATATTGGTAGGCTTTGGTGCGATTAGGATTTTTGCAAAGCCTGCTTCAAGTATCTTTATGCCACATGCTTCCTCGTATATCCAATCAGCAACGCTGCCGTAGGCGTAATGGTTGAAGGAGTTCATATCCTTAGACCAAAATTCGCCTTTTTCGTTTTTGCCGTCCCAATGCTCCCAAATTGTAGTTGCGCCTTGATTTACGGAGTAGAGCCAAGATGGAAATTCCTCTTGTAAAAGAAGCTTATATGCAGTTTCGCTATATCCGTTTTGGGATAATGCATGAAGTAAAAACGGTGTGCCGACAAAGCCCGTTTTTAGCTTGTTGCCGTTTTTCACAATCATATCGTTAAGCTGCTTTGCTACCTTTTCCTTGTCGATTGCTATATCAAAGTATAGTGCCAAGGCGCATTCTGTTTGCGTCTTGAATTTTTTAAAGGTTTTTCTTATTCTATTTAAGATTTTTTCTTGAAGTGCGCGATACTTTTTACTGCTTTTACCTAAAATTTCGCACACATCCCCCACTATTTTTACAGAATTATAGTAAAATACGGACGCGATAAAATCTTCATTTGATGAGCCGCGATAGCTTCCACTTGGTGCATCAAGTCCAAGCCAATCTCCAAATTGATTACAGCCATACCATAGGTATCTTTTTTTAGTATGGGTGCGAATATAGTCAAGGTATTTTACCATTGTTTTATACTGATTTTTAAGAAAATCAATATTGCCATAGGTCATATACATTGTATATGGAATAATAGTTGCGCTATCTCCCCATACTGCTCCTGTATTTTCATCAGTTGACCAATCCCAGCATACAGTTTGTGGAATAATATTTGGAATATTGCCCGCTTTTCCTTGGTCTAGCTTTAAGTCGGTAAGCCACTTTGTAAAGAATTTTTCTACATTGAAGTTATAGGATGCGGTCTTACAAAAGACAGTTGCATCTCCTGTCCAGCCCTGTCTTTCATCTCGTTGAGGGCAATCGGTAGGCACATCAAGGAAGTTGCCTTTTTGTCCCCAAATAATATTTGAAAATAGCTGATTTAATTTTGCATTTGAGCTTTCAATGTAGCCTGTTCTCTTAATGTCGGAATGAACAACAATAGCCTTGATATTTTCCTTAGTAATTTCACATGGGAAGCTATCAACGCGCATATATCTAAAGCCCCAAAATGCTAATTTTGGCTTATATGTGTTAATTCCATCTTTACAAATATACTCAAATCTCGCCTTAGCATCACGGTAATTTTCGTTATAGAAGTTGCCGTATTTATCAAGGACCTCGCAAACGGTAAATTCTACCTTGTCGCCTTTTTTGGCGTTTACGGTAAACTCAAAATATCCTGTCATGTTTTGACCGAAGTCAATAATTGTATCGCCATTTGGTGCTTTAAATATAGACACAGGGTGTATAATTTCCTGTTCAACAATTTTTTCGCCCTGCTGCTTTACAATAATTTCTTTAGTGTGGTCAAGTATAGATACAGGCACTAAGGTGTTTTCAAAATTGCTATCGTAAATTTCGCCGTCGTAAAGCTCAGCAAAGCGAAGCTTGTCTTTGCGACAAAGCCAATTTTCGCCACTGACAACGGTTTGTTTTGTTCCGTCTTGATATTCCATATCAATTTGGCAAATTAACGCTTTTGGCACATCATTTGCAACAATAAAATTGATTTTTCCGTTATACCACCCATCGCCCACTAAAATTTCAAGGGAGTTTTCATTTTTAAGCATTGATGTAATATCGTATTCCTGATATTGCACTCTTTTTCTTGATGTAAAGCCCGGCGCTAAAATGAAATCTCCAACTCTTTTTCCGTTTAAGGCAGGGTAATAACAGCCTAAGGATGAAACAAAAAGCGTTGCTTTCTTTACTTCCTTATTTATATTAAAGCTCTTAACAAAGCACGATGGCTCATGTAAAATATTATTTGGATGTGTTATCCATTTTGCATTTTCGAACATTAGAATTTATGCTCCTTCATTAGCTTAATAAGGTTATTAGCTATCATAATTGAGCCATAGGTGCTTGGATGAACGCCATCGCTTAATGTTACATAATCGTTTGGCATCATGTCCTTGCCGTCTGCAACGTATGTGTTTTCGTATTTTAATGCTTCGCGCTTTATTACTGCTCTGCACCAATTAAATCTTTCTTCATTTAATTCACGAGTTCTAAAAAGCGGTGTCATAACAAGCTTTTTAACACTTGGGTAGATTTCGTTTAGTCTTTTAAAGTAGTCGCTAACTGCTTTTTCGTAATCGTAATCTTCTCTTTTTTCATAGTAATTAGTGCCTAATGCAACTAAAATTCTATCAGGCGTAATACCATCAATTTTCATAAGGTGGCCCCCTTCAAAGCGATATCCGCCAATGCCTTGGTCAATAATTTCGTACTTATATTCTCTATTTAAAATATTGATATAGGAAATGCTTGCAAACTCAGGTCCTGCACCTTGTGTAATGGAATCGCCATATGCTAAAAGCGTTTTCTTAGTGTTTTTAAGTGTCTTATAGCCACCGTCTATTGTGAAATTCTTGATTTTAAAAATGCTTTCGTTAGGGAAGTAAATGGTTACTCTTTTTTCGCCACTTGGCAAGGTAAAATGAACGCTTGACCTTAAATTTTCCTCTATTTTATAGACACAGTGTAGCGTGTTTTCAATATAAAGGTCAACGGTGTTGGCTCTTGGGTGTGAGCAGGATGCTATATAATCAAATGAAATATTTTCGCTATCCGTTTTAAATTCAAGTCTAACTCCACCTGTAAATCTTGACCAATTACGCCAGCCGCGGTCAAAGGAGTCTTGATTTATAAAATCTCTTTGGTTTTTGCCAAAGCGTGAAAATAAAATGTATCCATTTTCCTTGGTGTAGCCAATTACACCTCTTGCAAATTTCATTAAGGTTTTTTCAGTAAGCTTCATAATCCACCTCTTAATTGTGATAATTAAATTTTACAATATAAGAACTAATATGTCAATAGGAAATTAGGGGATAGGAGATAGGAGATAGGGGATAGGGGATGCACCGAAGGTGCATATCACGCAAGCGTGCATGTAATCAGCCGCAGGCTGTATAAAGCCACGCACACGCCCCCGTCCCTTGTCCGCGTTACCTAAATTTGCTTGCAAATTTAATTTACCTGTTGCGCTAGCAACAATTTACCTATTGCGAAGCGATAATTTACCTGCAAAGCAACGCTTTGCAATTTACCTGTGAGCAAAGCGAGCTGCTGACCACTAACGGCTGTGAGCGAAGCGAACCACCGCCACTCAAAAAAATACGGCTACCTCGGTAGCCGTATTTTCTAGTATATTACTTAATTTCGCGCATTGAGTGGTTATATCCGTAGATTTTGATGTCTCCATTGTCATCAGGCTCAAGCTGATACATGGTATCGCGAGTGTTGGCAATAAGGCGATAAAAATCATCGCTTGCTGAGCAGATTGCGGAAAGGAGCAAGGAACGGCAGGATTGTGCGTCGGACTTCTCGTCATCAAGAGCGTTAATTAAGAGATAAAGAACGCCTATTGACTTCATTTGGCTCTTAACATACGCAACGCATTCACGTTCAACCTCACGGCATTCAAGCATCTTTGCAGTCTTTTCTCTGTCTGAGGTTAAATGCATCATGCTACGAATAGCTGAAAGCTTAGTTTGAGACTTGTTAAGCTTCTCAATAATCTTCTTTCTGTATCTGTAATCGTTGTCCTTGATTTCAAATTCAATGTCCGGTAAAAGCTCAGAAAGTGTAATTATTTGGTCTTTCTTACGGCGAGGAGATTTGTCCGGCTCTTCGTTGATAACATTCACCAATTTCTGCATTGAAGTTTGGATGTTTTTATTGTACTTTGAGTCCTCTTTCTCTTCCTCTTTCTCCTTTTTCAGTTCTTCAGCTGATTCAGCAGGCTTAATGGTTTCATTATCCTTCTTAGATGTAGATTTTGACTTTTTGGCATACTCGAAGAATTGAGGCTTCTTAAGTGTATTTCCGTCTTCATCCTTAGTGTTATTCTTACGAATCGACTTAAGAATTGCAGCGGTTTCAACACCGTAATCGCGCTTCGCTCTGTCAATTTCCATGCCGGAAAGCACTGCAAGCTTGCAGATTTCAAGGTATAACGCTTTGTCGTCCTCGCCCTTTGAGAGCTTGTCCCAATAAATACTGTTAAGCCATTGAGAAAGGTTTACGATTTCGCCGATTTTGTTGTTGGAAATATCATTGTCCATTTGATATAAAGGAACGCCTTCCTTTGTAGTAGGCTCAGCGCCGCAATAAGGTACTAAGAATCTATTATAGTTCTTCTTAGCTGACTTAAGCATAATTTCGTTGTCGGTAATGAGCATAGCGTCAGAGTCAAAGTCGCATCCGTTCAAGCGTTGAAGTATGTTTTCCTCGATGGAGTTGATACATACAATCTCGTTAGTAAGATTGAAATATTTAGAATACACATCGTTTTCGTTGGCAACATTTTCACATACATAAAGGTTACCCATTGTAATGTGTGGGCTTCTTGCGCAAAGAAGCTCCTTGCCGTTTTCAAATCGAGTTACACGGATTTGTCCTTTGTCAAGTCCCAATCTTTCAGGCTTCTTCAAGTCATAATCTCTGTCGGTTAATGCATGAAGCATTTCGTAGCCGTTGCCGAAGAGCGTTGCGTACGTACCGTCAACTAATAGGTGTCCTTTGCGGAAGTTTCTTATAATAGACTTCTTTGTCTGTGTACGGAACTCAGAATATGCATCGGTAAAAGCAAAGCGGTCATTGTACTGAAGAAGCTCCATAATTACGTTCTTACGCATTGTGGCATCAGACTCAGAGCCATTATCGTGGTTGCCGTCATCACAAACAACATCCTCACATTCATCAAACAATGATTCGGAATCAAATTTGTCCTCACGAAGCTGCATTTTGATGAAATAGCGCATGTACATAGGGTCAGATTGAATTTTCCACAAATAGCTGAAGGAATCGCGAAGTAATGATTTAACCTCGTCATCGCTCAACTCAAGGGTGTTTAAAAGCTGGTAGCTGGTTTGAACCATCTTGCCGTACATATGCTTTGTTTCCTTTTCGGTCTTAACTAAACCGAAGGAAAGTGTTAGTGTATCAAGCCATGCATTGATAGCGTCCTCACGGCTACCGTTATAAAGCTTAATATACTTAATGCTCGAATCGGTAACAACCAGCTTAATATCCTCAATGCTTTTTGCGCGTGTAACGGCGTGCTTATTAAGGTCGGAAACGTTCTTAATACCTCTTTCCTTAAACCACTTTTGGAGCTTAGTGTTGAAAGCGCAGGTCTTAAAGAAGCGGTTACGAAGAAGCATCATGCCCTTATCTGCGTAGCCATTCTCTTCAAACACGCTTTCATCTAAAAGGGCTTGACCGTCCCAAATTTTGTTCTCTACCTCTACTAACTTTTCGCAGGCTGTAATAGAGTTTTTCTTGCTCTTATCAACCTCTACCGAAACAACAGTATCGTTAAAGATGCTCTTAGCGTCAGGTAAAATCACAATAGCATCGGCAGGAACGCAAATTTCCTTTTCCATGTTGGAAAGTGTTAATGATATGTAGGATTCCTTTGATATTTGGTCATCAACCTTATCAAGGTCAAGGCCGCAGGATGACCATTTCATCATGTTCTTATAAAGAGGCTCAGCGATAAAGAGACAGTTACCCTGACGGCTGCTGCCTGCGCTACGCTTGTAGCGAATATAGTTAGTTTGCTTCTTACCCTCAAGTGTAAAGCCGTTTTCGTAGAGATGCTCTCTTAAAACGTTCTTCTTTATCTTAACAGGCACACGCTTCTTGGTACGTAAATAGCATTGAAGCTCAGGGTTATACTCAAAAAGTCCCTCTAAAATAGATTCTTCACATGGACATTCTACTTTCTTATATTCATAGGTGTCCTCGCCGATTTTGTACTTATCCTTGCTTGTATAAGGTACAACCACAGCAATTAGCTTGCCTTCTTTTATACAAACGTTATCAACTAAGTCAGTTGCAAAGTCAATTCTGTGTCCTGCGCGTAAATAAACATAGCCTGTGTGGGACTTCTTTCTGTTAAACTCAAGAAGATCCTTATCAAATGTAATATTAATAACTGAAAGAGTTACGCCTGAATCATCGTTTGAATCATCGTCATTATATTTGCAAAATTCAAACTTACCGGTAATCTTTCTTTGTGTCTTAGCTTTTTCATACTCGTTCTTAAGGGCCATAACCTCAAGACTGTTGTAAAGGAATGAGTTAAAGCGTCTGCGTTCAACATTTCCGTCCTTATTGTAAATATTAAAGGAGGCGCCGGCTAAATCAAGCTCATAAAGCTCTTTTGCGTCAATAGTTAAAATTCTGTACTTTGGAAGTTTCATTTTCTTTACTCTCATACTTTCTCCTTAAGATATAATAATTATAGCATTAAATTTCAGTTATTGCAACATATTATGCTGCACGTCTTTTCTTGGCAGTCTTATGTAAAATTGTAAGACCGTACTCTTGTTCAATGTAGCGAATGTAGGATGGAAGCTTGTCAAAAACCTTTAAGATTGATTTGTTTCTGTTAGCGAGTGAGTGATTGAACGGCTTATCGAGTGATACTCCGCTTTTGAAAATTTCATTAACCTCTTTGTTAAAATGCTGTGAAAATAAATAATGACTTTCTCTGCCTGCTTCAACGTAAAAGTTGAGTCTGTGATTTGAATTTCTGTCTGTGGTTTGTTTGCAAAATACTCTTGTCATTTTCTTTTCCTCACTGTAATTTTTTCTTTGCTTTTATTGTCCGCACCTTGCGGGATATCATTAGAACCGTTGGGCTCTATAATATAATATTATATATCAAGCACCTGTCTGTAAAAAAATTCCGATTTTTGTAGATTTTTGTCAGCATAGCACTTTCTTCGTTCACGTCAAAACAAAAAGGACTTAGCTTTTTGGCTAAGTCCTAATTTATATATTTTATTTAGTAGCTTATAGCAACTGCGAAGAATAATACGCCAAGGCTTGCTATAAGAAGCATAATTTGAAGCTTCCATGTCCATTTAACCCATTTAGCATATGGTACATTTACCATTGAAAGCCCTATTAAAAGAACTGGATTTGTTGGTAAAATTACATCGGTAAAGCCGTCTGCCATACAGTATGCTAAAATAACTAGCGATGGAGATAAGCCAAGAGCAGTTGTAATTGGCATAACTATTGGCATTACTAAAAAGATTTTAGCAGAGGCTGAGCCGATAAAGACTTGAAGAATTAAAATCAAGGCGTAAATTAAAATTACCGCAATAAATGGATTTTTGCCGCTTAAAATTTCTATGGCGTAATTCATTATTGTGTCAATTATGCCGCTTTCTGTCATTACAAGCTTAACAGATGAAGCAAAGCCGATTAAAACAACCGCAGGAAGCATAGCTACCGCGCCCTTACCTAAATGCTTAAATACGCTTTTTTTATCCTCGCTAACTATGCAGCCACATATAATACCGCAAATTAAAAAGCTTGCAGCCAAAATAGGAATAGCGTAATCGGATATTGCTCTTATAAATGCGATTGAAAGAAGCACTACACCTTGAATCATAAAGAATACGCCGTAGGCTCTTGCCTTTTTACCGCTATTTGCATCCTCGCCTTGTAAATCTAGCTTAAGATTTTCGTTTTTTTCAAGGTCAACATTGTAGCTTGGGGACGCCTGAGGATTTTTCTTGATTTTTCTCGCGTGAAGGAGTAAAAATCCGCATAGCATCAAATATGTAATTATAAAAAATACTATTCTAAGCCATATGCCATTAGAGGTTGGAATATTTGCAATTTGTGATGCAAGTCCAACTGAAAATGGATTTGTAATTGCAGAGGCAAAGCCGAAGCATGCAGCCATTAAGCATGCGCCTAAGCCCATCATTGTATCCATGCCCATTGAAAGCATAAATAATACCACAATAGGAAGAAGCGTTGCAAGCTCCTCAAACATACCAAAGAAGCTACCAAAAAGCATAAATATAAGCACGGTTATCATAACCACCGCCTCATTTTTACCATGAAGCTTGCTCATGATTTTGCTAATGAACATTTTTATTCCGCCTGTTTTATCAAGAAGATTAAATACGCCACTCATAATAAGCAAGAAAATGCTTATCATTATAATAGTTACAGCGTCCTCAGATGCAAAAACGCGTATTGGAGAGGTTAAAATTCTCCAAATAGCAATACCATCCGTTTCGCATTCTACATATGTGCCAACTATAATATTTCCGTTTTCGTCCCTCGAAAACTCGCCCTGTGGAATAAAATAGGACAGCGCGCCGCAAATAATAATTACGGCTGAAAGAACTATTAAAACCGTTATGAAGGACTTTGCTTCTATGGTTGAAAATGATTTTTGTTTTTCTTTTGTTTTTTTCATATATTACTCGGTTTTACGCTTCAATCAAGCTATTTTCGTGTATGGAGTCATATAAAAGCTTTGAGGTTATGTACCATTCAACACAGCTTCTCTTTTCCTCGGGAACGAAGTAATAAAGCTCGCTACCGTAATACACCTCAAAGTCCTCGCCTGCACCAAATAAAAGTCTATATACCTTAGAAAGTGGAAATTGAATTTCAAATTCGCTGCCGTCCTTAGTACCTGTATATGTAAGACCGTCCTTATTTAAAACACACACACCATTTCCGCCATGGCGAAGCATGGTGCTACCATCAAATGATGGGAGCTTTAATTCCACCTTAGATTTTATACAGTAATCGACATTTTTCGCGCTTGCATCAGAAATATCGCCTGCAATTTTATCCCATTGGAATTTGTACCACTCTGCAAAGGTTTTGAAGTATTCATTTTCCTCAAATTCGTATCTATCGTTAAGTGTTAATGAAAGGTCGCACTTTTCACAGTAAACTCTGCGCTTTTTAGTGCGAATTGAATGTACTCCGCCGCATTTTGGACATCTTACTAAGATATTTTCAAGTCCCTCAGCAAGAGTTTTTGACTTATATTTAAGCTCTGGATGTGCTTTTAACCATTCAAAATCGTTATAGTACATTTCCCTCTCAATGATGTCCTTAATTTCCTCAATAGAAAGGCTGTCAACCTGCTCCTTAGTAAGAAGCGTGTCAATTTCTGCCTCAATATAAGAATTACGCCTTAAGCCGTTGCCCCATTTTGGAGACGCGAAATAGTCGCCTCTTATCTTGATTATGTATATTGGCACTCCCGCCTTTTTTAAGAAGGAATAAGTACCCTCTTGAATATCCTCAAATTCGCCTGCGGTTGATAATCTTGCCTCAGGCATCATAGCAAGGACATCGCCGTTTTTTAATACTCTTAGGCAGTTTTTAGCACTATCAAGGTCAGATGTAAACATGCTCTTAGGGAAGCATCCGCCCTTGCGCATAATTTTAGCATAAAGCTTTTTGTAGAAATAAAGCCTTGCAACAATAAAGTTAGGTCTCTTTTTACGAATAAGCGTGCCTGCAAACACAAAATCTAAAAATGAGCCATGATTAGATAGCACGATTGATGGATTTTCTATTTCTCCGCCTACCTTATTCGTATATTTAACCTTAGCGCCCTTAAAGAATAATGCTATTTTTGAAATTATATACGCAGTATCAATAACAAATGGCGAGCATTTTTGCACAACTGTTTTTGATGAATATTTAGTATCAAGAGCCTTATTGATTTTTGCAAAAATAATCTCTCGCTTCATCATAAGAATAGACAGAAGCACAATCAGTAAAAGGCAAACTGCAATAGAAATAAACCAGCTTACCGCAATAGCAATATGACCAAGGCCAACGCCAATACAAATTGATGGAAGCGCGCCTAAAACCGTTACGGTCATATATCTTGGAAGCTTCATCTTAACGCTTGCTGCAAGGAAGCAAATCATACCGTATGGTATGGCAGGTAAAAAGAACAAAATAAAAATTACCGCCACTATTTGCTTTGAGCTTGAAGCCTTATCAAAATCAAGATGAATATTTTTTACAAAATAATAATGTATTCTGTTGCCGAAAATCTTATACATAACAAATATGAACAAGCAGCCAAGAATTACGCCAATGGTACAGCAAATAAGACCGATTGGAAATCCAAATGCAATTCCTGCAATAACCTGCACAGGCTCTGCCGGTAAAAATGGCAATACCACCTGAAGCATTGAAAGAATAGTTATTGTTACATAGCCCTTAATGCCGAAATCGCTAAGCTTTTCGCGTAGCTCATCGTTATCTAAATTTTCATCTGCAAATATGCTTTTTAAAAGAACGAAGTTATCTCCCGAAAAGAGAAACACCATCAAAAGAACGAACAAAATAAATACGCCAAATAGGATAAGTATCTTGTTTCTCCTTGCTTTATTTTTCATTATATATCTCTCACTTAATAGTTAAAATTAAAATTTAACGCACATGCGCTCGCACATATTATAACATATTAACCATATTTTATCAAGAGGAAAATTTTCTTGGGCGGTTTAACCCCCTCATGGAATAATTTACCTGTTGCGAAGCAACAATTTACCTACAAAACGGTAGTTTTGTAATTTACCTGTTACGAAGTAACAATTTACCTACAAAACGATAGTTTTGTAATTTACCTGTTGCGAAGCAACAATTTACCTACAAAACGATAGTTTTGTAATTTACCTATCGCGAAGCAACAATTTACCTACAAAACGGTAGTTTTGTAATTTACCTGCAAAGCAACGCTTTGCAATTTACCCGTGAGCGAAGCGAGCCCCTGTCCGCGTTACCTAAATTTGCTTGCAAATTTAATTTACCTGTTGCGAAGCAACAATTTACCTACAAAACGGTAGTTTTGTAATTTACCTGCAAAGCAACGCTTTGCAATTTACCTGTGAGCGAAGCGAACCCCTATCCCCTATACCCTAAAAAAACATTGACATATTACTATAAAAATGTTATTATATAATTGAATAATTATGTAGTGAGGTATTTATGAAAAAAATTACTCTATTAATTTTAGCGATTGTATGTGTTTTAGCATCTATTTTGCTAGTGTCATGTGGCAATTCAAGCTCTGACCCATCACAAACAAAATGCAAGCACGAATTTAAGGCTCCTGTTGTATTAAAGGAGCCAAGCTGCGCTGAGGACGGTTATGAATTTACAGAATGCCGTCTTTGTAACTACGGCACGGTAAAGGTTATCTATTCAACAAAC
This sequence comes from Eubacteriales bacterium, assembly GCA_045127235.1. Classification (GTDB taxonomy): domain Bacteria; phylum Bacillota; class Clostridia; order Oscillospirales; family CAG-272; genus RGIG2000. The sequence continues at coordinate 27,666 of JBGVPY010000019.1, read as the reverse complement.
GGTGGCCATAAGGTTGAGAAAATTCCTGCAGTTGAAGCAGACTGCTTTAACGAGGGTCTTTCCGAGGGCGAAAAATGCTCACTTTGTGGCGAAATCCTTAAGGGTCAGCTACCAACAGGCTTAGTTGCACACGCTTATGCAGATGGCATTTGTATGATTTGTGGTGCTAATGCAAACAGCGATGGAATTGAATTTATTCTTAACTATGATAAAACATATTCAGTTAAGTCAATCGGTACATGTAAAAGTGAAAACATCGTTATTCCTAGCGAATACGAGGGCGCGCCTGTTACTGCTATCTTAGATGGCGCATTCAAAAACTGCAAGAATATTAAGTCAGTTGAAGTTCCTTCATCTGTAACAAAAATCGGTAACGGTGCTTTTGCCGGCTGTGCTAAGCTTGAAAAGCTGGTTCTTCCATTTGTAGGCGGTAAGCTTAATACAGATGGCGTAGCTTCAAAATCTACACTCTTCGGCTACATATTCGGCGAAGAAAAGGCTGATGGCTGCTACGGTGTAAAGCAATACATCACAAAGAGCGAGGGCTATACAGTATATATTCCAAGCTCACTTAAAATCGTAAGAATTGACAACGCTTCATCCTTACCATACGGTACATTCTACGGTGTAAAATCACTTACAAGCCTTGAAATTGGCGGCGATATTCCTGTAATCTCCAACAGAGCCTTCTATGGCTGTACCTCTCTTGCAGAGCTATATTTACCTGAATCAATTATGGAAATTGAGGGATATGCATTTGGTAACTGCTCAGCATTAAAGACAGCTCCTGATATGTCCTTAGTTGAAGCTCTTGGCGAGTATGCCTTTTATGGCTGCTCAAGCCTTGAATCAATTGAGCTTGCAAGAGGCATTTACACAATCGGCACATATGCATTCTATAAATGTGCAGCTTTAACTAGCATTACATTGCCTGATAGCGTTCGTAATATTGAGTCCTATGCATTTGCGGCTTGCTCAAAGCTTGAATCAATTACCCTTGGAGATAACATTATTTCAATCGGCGAGGGCGCATTTACAAAATGCACAGCTCTAAAGGCTATTGATATTCCTTCATCCGTTGAGACATTAGAGGATAGCGTATTTAGTGGCTGTACTGCTCTTGCATCAGTTTCACTCAGCAGCGGTATTAAGGAGCTTGGAGATGAATTATTCTATGGCTGCTCAGGCTTACAAACAATCGTAATTCCTGCAAGCGTAACTGAGTTTGGTCAAGATATGTTTATCGGCTGTACTTCACTTAACGACCTTCAAATTGATGAAAACAACCCTGCATACTCATTTGAGGACGGCGTTTTATATTCAAAGGACAAAAAGACACTTATCCTCTATATGCCAGGCAGAGAGGGTATCGTATTTGAAATTCCTGCAAACGTAGAAAAGATTGAAGCATACGCATTCTACGGCAACGAAACAATTAAGGAATTAACGGTTGGTAACAGCGTTAAGGAAATTGGCGAATATGCTTTTGCAAAATCAATGATTACAACTCTTGTATTCAATGCAGATATGGACACAGTTCCTGCAAGAGCATTTAGTAACTGTGAAAAGCTTACATCAATTACTCTTGGCGCATCTATTGAGAAAATTGGCGAATATGCATTCTCAGCTATTGGTATTACAGAATACGAAATTCCTGCACAAATTACTGAAATCGGCAAGTATTCATTTAGCAGGTGTGAAAAGCTCACAACTCTTGTTATTCCATCAACCTTAAAGACAGTAACAGAGGCTTCATTCTACTCCTGTACTGCTCTTGAAAATATTACATTTGGCGATGGCGTACAAAAGATTGGTAAGAGCGCATTTAGCTCATGTACATCATTAAAGAGCGTTAAAATCGGTGTTGGCGTTACTGCCATTGACGGATATGCATTTAACGGCTGTACATCACTTGCGGAAATCTATATTCCTATCTTAGTAACAACAATCGGTGAGGGCGCATTCTACAAATGCCCAGAAACAGGCGAAATCAGATGTGAGGCTTCTGAAAAGCCATCAGGCTGGAGCGACAAGTGGAACTATTCAAAGCTTGGCGTTACTTGGGGAGTTATTGACTAAAAAAACACAAAAGGACTTACCTTCGTAAGTCCTTTTTAAATTAAGAAAGCTCTTTTTAATTTAGAAACCCCACGTCTGTGGGGTTTTATTAATTATAGCTTTGCTATATCGCTATCAGTAATAAGTCTAAGGCCTGCGTTTTGGAGAATTGCTTCTGCCTCTTCGTTTTCCTCAACTCTTAATACCACGTAAGCATGTCTTTCTGTACGAGCCATGAACGCGTACATATATTCAATATTGATGCTTGCTTCGTCAAGCGCTTTAAGTGCTGAGGTTAGCTTGCCAGGCTGGTCTCCTATTTTTACGCCAACTACGTTGATTGTTTTAATAAGGTAGCCAGCCGCTAAAAGAACCTCTTCAGCCTTTTTAGTATCGTTTACGATAAGTCTTAAAATACCGAACGCCTCTGTTTCTGCAATAGATAACGCTCTTAAATTGATATTGTTGTTTGCAAGGATTTCAGTTACTGAAGCTACTGTTCCCTTTTCATTTTGTACGAATACTGTTACTTGCTTAATTGCCATTTTAATATCCCCCTTACACTAATTTACGCTTGTCAATAACGCGAACTGCCTTGCCCTCGCTTCTTGTGATTGTCTTTGGAGCAACTAAATGTACCTTTGGATTTATGCCAAGCATTGACTTCATAGCTTCGCTAAGTGATTTTTCCATAGAAATGATTTCGCCCACCTTGTCGGTAAATTGCTCAGGCGCAAGCTCTACATTTACCTCAAAGGTATCTGTATTATTTACACGGTCAACTACGATTTGGTAGTTTGGCTGATAGCCCTCGTTTAAGAGAACTGTTTCAATTTGGCTTGGGAATACATTTACGCCGCGGATAATAAGCATATCATCAGTTCTGCCCATAGGCTTAGCCATTTTAACTAATGTACGACCGCAGGAGCATTTTTCTCTTGAAAGAACACAAATATCGCGTGTGCGATAACGAAGAAGCGGGAACGCTTCCTTATCAAGTGATGTGAAAACAAGCTCTCCCTTTTCTCCCTCAGGTAAAACCTCTCCTGTATCAGGGTCAATGATTTCCGCATAGAAGTGATCCTCATTTATGTGCATGCCTGTTTGCTCACTGCATTCAAATGCTACGCCGGGACCGGATGTTTCTGTAAGACCGTAAATATCGTACGCCTTAATGCCTAATGTTGCTTCAATATTTTTTCTCATTTCCTCAGTCCAAGGCTCAGCACCGAAAATGCCCGCCTTTAGAGGAATATCCTCAGGCTTATAACCCTGCTCCTTTAAGGATTCGCCAATATATGCAGCGTATGATGGTGTGCAGCAAAGAATTGATGCATTTAAGTCCATCATAAATTGAATTTGTCTATCTGTGCTGCCTGATGACATAGGAAGTGTAAGACAGCCTACCTTATGAGAGCCACCGTTAAGACCTGCGCCGCCTGTAAATAGACCGTAGCCGTAAGCTACTTGGCACACATCCTTTTTGCTTCCGCCTGCTGCCACAATAGCTCTTGCACAGCAATCCTCCCATAAATCAATATCATTTTGAGTGTAGAACGCCACAACTCTACGGCCTGTTGTACCTGATGTTGAATGAATTCTTACACATTCATCAAGAGGCTTTGCTAAAAGTCCGTATGGGTATGCATCTCTTAAATCAGCCTTTGAAAGGAATGGGAGCTTATATAAATCATCAATTCCCTTAATATCCTCAGGCTTAACGCCTTTTTCGTCCATTAAATTACGGTAATACTCCACATTTTCATATACATGCTTTACTTGCTTAACAAGCTTTTCTGATTGGAGCTTTTTCATGTCCTCTCTGGACATGGTTTCAATTTCTCTTTGGTAATAGTTTTTTTCCATTTCTTTTCATCCCTTCTTGCTTTAAGCATATGTTAGTATGCTTTATATTTTCTTTTCCGATGTAGAAAACAAAACGCCCTCTGCATTCCGAAAAGAATACAGAGGACGAGAAACTATCCCGTGGTACCACCTCAGTTCGCCGCCATCTCACAATGGCAGCCTTTTCAGGTACTAACATACCTTAGTTCTATGACGGGAACACCCGTTGCATCCTACTAGGGAAACCCCATTCAGCGCACAGCTAACAGAACGAATTCGTGAAGAACGACACCCTTGCCTCGCACCAAACGGCAATTCTCTGAACGGGTCATATCAGCCTACTACTTTCTGCTCATCGCATTTACATGAATAATTTTTCATTCATGCACATATTTTATCACTTTGTTTTCGTAAAGTCAATAGTTTTTTTGAATTTTTTATTCTTTACATACACTAGCAAAAATCTCATCAATTCTTTGCTTATCCCTTTCCTTATTTTTAGTAATCATGCTTACTAACGGAACTACGACTATGGAAACTGCCATAGCGCATACGCCCATTTCGGGAGATTTTGACACCGCGTTACTAAAGCCTGATGATAATGAAATTACCAAAGTTGATATGCTAACGGTGGCAAAGCCTGCAATAACGCCTGCAAATGCGCCGATTTTTGTAATTTTCTTTGAGAAAAGACCCCAAACATAAGGGCCAATAAAGCAGCCCGCTACAATACCCCATGAAAATGACATAAGGCTAACGATAATTGGAATATTCTGTGTTGCAAATATAAATGAGCAAGCAATAAAAGCAAGGCAAAGAACTCTTGTTAATGTCATTTGCTTCTTTTGAGGAATTTCCTTTTTGCTCACAGCCGGTATTAAGTCAACGCTAACGGCTGATGCTGAGGTTAATACAACAGATTCAAGAGTTGACATTGATGCTGATAAAAGAAGTATCATAATTACCGCAAGTAATATTATACCAAATGTTCCGTTGCCTAAAATCTTAATAAGAAGCGTTGGAATGATAGCATCAATTCCCCCCTCAGGAAGCTTTCCGCCTAAAACTAATCTTGATGTGCTACCGATTAGGTATGCACCGCAACCGATTACCAAGCAGAAAATTGTTGAAATAACAGTTCCTCTTTTTATAGCCGCTGTATCCTTAATGGCGTAAAATTTACCTATCATTTGAGGAAGTCCCCATGTGCCAAAGCTTGTAAGCATAATGTTTACACAAAGGAATTTAAATGCAGAGCCGCCAAAAATGCTTGTTAGCTGCGCTCCTGTTACAGGATTTGGGTCATTTGGCAAGGACTCAAATTTGCTTAGATTTTCAATAAGGCCTGAAATACCGCCTACGGAATCGTTAGCAAGCACAGCTATAACCAAGCTTACTACGCCAACTATCATAATAATTCCTTGAATTAGGTTTGTGTATGCGGTGGCGATATATCCGCCTGCAACTAAGTATATGGCTGTTAAGCAAGCGATTATAAGCATCCACACCCAAATCTCAACTCCCGGGAAAATCGCATTAAAAAGTGAGCCAAGTCCCTTGTAAACTGCGGCTGAGTATGGTACTAGGAATACGAAAATAATTACCGCCGCTACAATTTTCATTGATTTTGAGCCATATCTTTTTTCAAAGAAATCGGACATTGTTCTTGCATCAAGCTTTTTTGTCATTTTTCTTGTTTTCTTAGCAAACAAGAGCCATGAAAGCAAGCATCCCACAAGTGCGTTCCCTATACCTATCCAAATTGCGCCTATGCCGATATTCCAGCCATGCTGACCTGCATATCCGATGAAAACCACCGCAGAAAAATATGCTGTTCCATACGCAAACGATGTTGACCATGCTCCTATTTTTCTTCCGCCTATAAGAAAGCCATCAAGGGTCTTTGACTTTTTGTAGCTAACACAACCGATTATAGCCATTGCTATGGCGTATAACGCTAACGCTACTATTGTAAATGATTGCGCTTTTTCCATATTTTCCTCCCTTTGGTTAAAAAGTCTTGCTTTTTGCCTGAGAACATTGTATAATACTTTCAAGCATTAGTCAAGCGAATTGTTTTGATGTTTGCTATCGAAATTTTCGATGATGTTTTTTTATCTCATTTTATTATAAAAATGTATGTAGGAGATACTATGGAATTAAGAAATTTAATAACATTTATACATGTTGCCGAGCTTGGCAGCTTTACAAGGGCAGCTGAACAGCTTGGCTACTCTCAATCTACCATATCCTTTCAAATAAAGCAGCTTGAGGACGAGCTTGGCTGTCTTTTATTTGAAAGAATAAATCATACAATCGTGCTTACTCAAAGAGGTCATGAGCTAGTTTCCTATGCTCACAGAGTAAGAGCCACCATTGATGAATTTAAGGAAAATCTAACCAACGAAAACGAATGTAACGGAAATATACATATAGTTTTGCCCGACTCTGTTTGCGAGGAGCTTATCCACAATTACTACATTGATTTTTATAATAAGTATCCCTTAATATCCGTTAAGTTCACAACGGCAGATACCTCGGTAATGTTTGATATGCTTGACCACAATGAGGCTGATATTATAATTACCCTTGACTCTCACGCTTATCAAAGGGACTATATAATTGATAAGGAAGAAAGACTTCCCGTGCATTTTGTTACAAATGCATCCTCGCCCCTTGCAAAAAGAAAAAAATTATCTATAAACGATATAATAAACGAGCCTTTTATTTTAACCGAGTTCGGTCAAGGATACAGACGCGTTTTTGACAGAGAGCTATCAAAAAGGTCATTATCTATTACCCCTGCCCTTGAAATTGGGCGAACTGATATTATCACATCCCTTTTAACAAAAAGCAATATGATTTCATTCCTACCCGATTTTGTAACAAAATCATATGTAGAAAGGGGTCAGCTTTGTTATCTTGATGTTGATGATATGAAAATTGATGTTTGGAAGCAGCTTATCTACCATAAAAACAAATGGCTTTCAAAAAGCCTTAAAGCATTTATTAAGTTTATTGAGGAAACGGAATTTCACGGTTAATTTTTAATTGACATCGCCCCTTGCAAGTGATAAAATATAAATATACTATTCAGCGAGGTAATATTATGTATAAAATAGGATTATCCACAACAGGCGAAAAAATTAATGAGGAAACAATTAAGGAATATGCTGACAGCGGAATTGAATATATTGAAATTTCCACAAGCAAGGAAGCTACTGACGAAATAAACTATGAGGATTTAAAGAAGTGGACGGATACATACGGCGTTAAAATTTGGTCCTTCCATTTACCCTTTTATCCATTCAAGGAAATTGATATTTCAAGTGAAGAATTGGCAGAATTTTCCGTATCTTATTTAAGCGATATAATAAAAAAGGCTACCTCTATTGGCGTTGATAAATTTATTATTCATGCAAGCGGAGAGCCTATTGACGAAAGCCAAAGAAAAGCACGAATGGAAACTGCGAAAAAAAGTCTTTATACACTCTGTGAGATTGCAAAGGAAAACGGAGCTATAATCTGCGTTGAGGATTTACCACGCACATGCCTTGGTAGAAGCGCTGACGATATTTTAGAGCTTTTAACATCACATCCGGATATCAAAGCATGCTTTGATACCAACCACCTTTTAGGAGAGGACAACGTGGAGTTTATCCGTAAGATTGGCGATAAAATCGTAACGCTACACGTATCCGACTATGATTTTATAAATGAACGCCATTGGTTGCCCGGAGAAGGTAAAAACGATTGGCAAGGAATATTAAAAGCGCTTAAAGAAATTGACTATAAAGGTATATGGCTCTACGAAATTAACAGAGAATGTCCTAAAACTATTATTCGCCCACGCCGCATTGAATTTGAGGAATTTATCAAAAATGCCCACGAGGTGTTTGAAAATAAGGAAATCACAATTTTCTCTACTCCAAAGCCAAACCTCGGCTATTGGGACTAGTAAACACGTACCCGTGTTTACTAGCTAAATTTGCGTTGCACGCAAGCTAAATTCGCCTAAGGCGAGCTAAATTCACTTCGTAAGCTAAATTGACCTTCGGTCAGCTATAAGTAGCAAATTTAATTTCGCTACGTTGCTTGCAACGTAATTTCGCTACAAAGCAAAAGCTTTGTAATTTCGCTATTTTGCATGTGCAAAATAATTTCGCTAAACAAACGTTTATATCAAACCACTAACCGCTGACACGTCTGCTTCGCAGAGCGAGATACGCCTGCGGCGAGCGATATAGACCACGCTTTGCGCGGTCGCGATATAACCGAATAAATTCGGTCGCGATATGCTTTCGCCAAGCGAAAGCGTGATATGCACCGACCGTGCGCACTAACAGCTAACATCTGTAAACAACTGAAAGGAGCGAACAATGTACTACATACACGGCTCAGAGGACAGCACAGACAGAGATATAATATATGTTTTTGAGAGCCTTCCATCCTTCCAAGAATGTAAAAGCTTTTGCGATGGACAGGGAGCTAACAATGGAAATATCGTTGTTATTAAGGACGGCGTTATTGCTTCTGCATATAAGGGAAGCATTGATGAGGTAAACAACGGGCTTTTTCACACCTATAAGCTACATAAGCAGGAATTTCCTTTACTCATTGAAAGAACGGTTGAGCGCGATGTGATTTTAAAGGACATTAAGGTTATAAGGAAAATTCTTTCCACCTTTACAAGAACTCAGTTTCGTGTAACCGTAAAGGAAGCTCTGCGTGGTAGCTGGGATATGAAGGTTTCCCTTTTGAAAAATCTTGACTATTACGCTATTGATTTTGATAACGTGCAAAAGTCCACTAAAGCCGATTTATTAAAGTCGTTTGCTTTTCAGCTAGGACAGGCAATGGCGCTCCATGAGGGAGTTGAGCTTTACACTAAACGCGAAATTGGCAGCTACTTCCCTGAGCTAAATGATTATTTACAAAGAAAAGAAGCAGGTATTGACACGATAATAGAATTTATACGCCGATACGCTTCCATGCTTGAAACCATTTCTACAACGTCAAACGGAAGCATCGTATATTTCGGCGCACCCTACAACACAAGCTACGATATAAATAAGGAAGCACGAATTTGAATATAAAAAGACTTGATTTCAAAATCAAGTCTTTTTTATAAATCTTTGAGCATAGCCACACCTTTTGCAAAGCTCCTCAGATGCTTTACCACATTTAAAGGATTCAACTATATTTTTTGCTCTTTGGGAGTTAAGAATTTTTTCTAAATCCCCATTAAAGATATTGCCTAGGCTTATTACGCCATCGCTATCAAGACAGCAAGGCACTACCGTGCCATCGGAGAGTATGCCGAATTGGTCCTTTAAGCCGTAACAGAAAAATTTGTTACCCTTTACTTCTGCATTTATATCGGGCCATTCAAATCTTTCACCCCACTCTAAAAATAGCTTTTGGCGTATTTTAATGCCACGGCTGTTTTCTTGCCACTCTCCATCTATATTTTTCCTTAAAATATCAAGGGAAGTGTCGTTTATTCCACCGTCGCACCCTTTATTCCATAATCTAAAAACCACGATAACGCCATTATCAGACGCTTCCCTTGCAAAATCAGCAAGCTCTGTTACATATCTTTCGTGGTCGCACTCGCTTCCGTTTTCAAAGCTATGTAATGAAATATTTATTTTGTGTAAGGGGCAACCTAAAAGCTCCTTGCCTCTTTTTTTTAGTAGCGTGCCGTTTGTGGTTATAATGGATTTATAGCCACTCTCCCCTGCCATTTTCAAAAATTCGGGCAAGTCATTGTGTGTAAGGGGCTCTCCCATTAAGTGATAATAAATATACTCCGTATATCCTTGAAGCTTTTCAAGTATCAAGGCAAATTCTTCCTTGCTCATTTTCTTAAGCGGTCTTTTATGCCCATGACAAAAGGAGCAATTCATATTACAAATATTCGTTATTTCCACATAAACCTTGTTATACATAGATGCTCCCCTCAAAGTTACTTTTTAATAATTATATCAAATATATCACATTAAATCAACTATAAAAATTAAAGCCCTGCATTATCCGCAGAGCTTTTTGATTTTATAGGATTATTCCCACTCGATTGTGCCAACTGGCTTTGGTGTAAGGTCATAGAGAACTCTATTGATGCCTTCAACCTCGGCTGTAATTCTTTCTGTGATTTTGTGAAGAACCTTATAAGGAATTTCTTCGATTGTTGCTGTAATTGCCTTCTTTGTGTTTACGGCACGGATAATTGCAGGCCAGCCCTCGTATCTTGCATCGTCCTTTACGCCTACGCTCTTAATATCAGGAATTACAACGAAGTATTGCCATACCTTTTTGTTAAGACCGCACTTGTCAAACTCCTCACGAAGAATTGCATCTGCCTCACGAAGCGCGTGAAGTCTGTCTCTTGTGATAGCGCCTAAGCAACGAACGCCAAGACCAGGCCCTGGGAATGGCTGACGGTAAACCATAGAATGTGGTAAGCCAAGAGCTTCGCCAACAACTCTAACCTCATCTTTATATAAGAGCTTAAGTGGCTCAACAAGCTCAAATTTAAGGTCATCTGGAAGTCCGCCAACATTGTGGTGGGATTTAACTGCCTTTTTGCCCTCTCCTTGCTCAATGCTCTCTAAAATGTCAGGATAAATTGTACCTTGGGCTAAATATTCAACGCCCTCAAGCTTTCTAGCCTCTTCAGCAAAAACCTCAATGAATTCCTTACCGATAATCTTTCTCTTGCTTTCAGGGTCGCTAACACCTGCTAAAAGGTTAAGGAAACGGTCTGTTGCATCAATATAGATAAGATTTTCGCCAAGCATTTTGCCAAAAACTTCGCAAACGCCTTCGCTTTCATTCTTTCTCATTAAGCCATGATTTACATGTACGCAGTATAACTGCTTGCCAATAGCCTTGCTTAAAAGCGCTGCTAAAACTGATGAGTCAACACCGCCGGATAGTGCTAAAAGCACCTTTTTGTCGCCAACCTGATTTTTGATTTCTTCAATTTGCTGAGCGATAAATGCTTCTGCAAGCTTTTTTGTTTTGATTTCCTTCATTGATTGTGGTCTTACTGCCTGTTGTGCCATGATTTATCCTCCTTGTGGCTTTGCCACAGTTAAATTAAGCTATTTTTATAAATGTATTTTAGCACAAGATTTTATCAATATCAACAAATTTTTTTAAGTTTTATACGATTTTTTCATATATACAAAAACTTATTTATTTTATTATAAAAAAATGTGCAAATTTATCAAATCAAAAAAAGATAGGAGTGTGTATCACTCCCGCTTTCTTATGCTATAACCTTGATTTCAACATGCTCAGCATGCTCCTTTACCTTTTTGGCAAATGCTACTGCGCTTACAAAATCGCTTGGTCTTATGGTAATTTCCGCTTTTAAATCTTCCTTTTCGTCTATAACCACGCCGCTGAACAATGAGGTATTATCCGTTGCGAATACCACAAGCTTTTTAGACACAAAAATGCATTTAATCTGGTCATAATTTACCTTATACACCTTTCCAAAATAGTAGTAAACAAGCTCGCCACCAATAAAAGTGAAGAACGAGCAAGAGCCGCCTACCGTTACGCAGTTTTCAAGATACGTTTGGCTTGATTTTCCTCTATACATAGCAACGATAACGCCTAGCTTTTCTAGATAGCTTACAAGCTCAAGGACTAAGCTCATATCCTTTTTCTTAAAGCTTACGTATTCATCGTTTACGCTTACGTAGCCCTTTGACAAAAATCCCGGCTTTTTAATGAACACGCTTTCAATTTCGCCAAACGTAAACCTGTTTGCTTCGTACGTTCTTGTGATTAGTCCATCTGCACCAAGCTCAATGGAGCTGCCTGTTGAAAATTCAAATTTTTTGCTCATAGCTTTTACCTCTAAAATCTTTATTTTTCGCTAAAAATGATACAAAGTGAAAACAGCCCTGAAAATCAGAGCTGTTTTTTAGAACAGAAAAAGAAAGGATTGTTCTGTTATAGTCTTTTTAATTATCGGACTTACTCGCCATCTATTATGTCTTGGCTATAATCCGATTCTTTATTGTTGATGTAATGATTACCATTATTTTCCTTGCTTGGCTTTTCTTCATTGCCAAAATGGTTATCATTATTACCGTTATCCTTGTTATAGCGTAGCATACGGAAAAGACTAATTTATTTAATGCATTATAGATATCTTCAAATGCTTTTTCATCGCCATTTGCGATTTTAAAAGCAAGTCTGTCAATATTCATTCGTCATTTCTCCCTTGATAATGTGTAGTTAGCTACGCGTTTAGCGATATCTCACTATCCGCGTAGATTGTCTGCCGTTTGCTTTTCTATACGGGCATACAGAAAGGAAATCGGCTATGCTAACTACTATTTTACCGCCAAAAGCGATAAAATTCAAGGCAACAAGCATTGCCTTTGTCTAATAAGACAATTAAAAAACAAAAAGCGTTGGAAATTTTTAAAATTTAAATTTACAAAATTTTATTGTTATGCTATAAAATCCTCTGGAAAGCCAAGATATACGGTTTCAGCATCACTGATAATTATCTCAACCTGTCGCGCTTCTTGACTATAAAAGCCTTTTAATTCCTCGTTTCTCACAATTATTTGTTGATTTGAGCTACCTCTAAGAAGCAGGGTTGTATCTCTTAACCCTTCTATATATCTTCCGCAGATAACAACATCTGATAAATCAAATACTTCCCCTTGCCAATTTTGAAGCTCCTCCCTCTCATAGCCTGTAAACAGCACCACATCAAGCATTCTTTTTTTGATCACTTTTATAAGGTCTAAAAGCTCCATATCCTGATCGAGCGGCTCTCCACCAATAAGTGTAACTCCTGAAATACCGTTATATGTCATAATCTTATCTATAATAGAGCCTGCCGTTTCCTTCTGTCCGTTGCTTTTATCCCACAAATGATGATTTACACAACCAGGACACCTAAGCGTGCATCCCGAAAACCATATAACCGCGCGTTTTCCGTGTCCGTAAATTTCACTTTCTTCAATTGCATATACACTTAACATTAGTACACTCTCTTAATCAGCTTTAATTTAACAGCTCCGTTTTCCATCTTTTCCTCTACTGAGTAGCCCATGCTTCTCGCCTTGGCAATTATGGATTGTTTTTTTGCCTCTATATAGCTTTTGTTTTCAAGCTCAAGTCTTTCCTTTTCGTATGTTATTTTTTCTTTTTCAGCCTTAATGCGTCGTACTCTGTATGCTTCCATTTCCACCTCTGCATTTTCCTGTTCCTGACTAAGCCTTATAAGCTCCTGTGCCTTAACCATTTGCTCAATCTCGGCAAGCTTGGAGTTAATACGGTTAAACATTTCAATCGCTTTTGTTTCTCTGCTGTCCACCTGCATGTAGAAGTCATTTTCGCCAATAATAATATGCTCATTATTTACGATAATACATTTTTCATTAAGAGTGTACTCATAATTCAAAAGCTTTAAGGTATGCTCTAAATTTTTAATCTGACATGTACAAAATCTTAATGTTCTTATAATAATTCTTGAGCTCATTTTCTTCTCCTTGCGCTTTCAAGCTTATTTATAACCGTCTCTTCCTCTGTCTTATAATAATCATCCTTATGCTCTACGGTGTCTATTACAAATTCGCCCTGCAAAAGTTCCTTTAGCTCCGCTTCGCATATTTTGCCCTTGAAGCCGAAGGTTTCGGCTTCAAGGAATCCGTTTTCATCCAGTGTTAGCTCAATAGAAAACTCCTTCACTTATTTGTCCTCCAAATATATAACGCTTGTGGGCTCAATACCTGCCTTTTCCATTTCATTCATAGCCTCATCCAAATCGCGCTCATTTTTCAGCACATACTCATATTTGCTCTTTTGCTGATACAATTTACCAAAACGCGGCATATCCATGCTTATATTGATAATTTTCATTTTTGAAACGGACTTGCGCGATTTTTTTCCGCCGAGCAGCTCTCCAAGCGAATCATCGTTGTTAATCTCATCTATAAGCTTGTTTAATAAATTTGATGCTTCTTGATATTCACTAGCCTTATCAAATTTGCAATTTTTCAGCTTATCAAGGCTTTTTTTAAATTCTTCATTATCAAGCTTCTTAATAAAATCACTAAGCTCATTTATTTTAGAAGCGTATGATTTATTCGCCTCATCAAATTGCTCATATACATCTGCTAGCCTTGTGATTGTTTTAGACTGCATTTTTAATTCTATATTAAACAGTATCTCCTGTGATATGTATGGACAGCATAACAGCTCCTTATTTCTTTTTTCAAGACGCGCTTCAAGAGCTTCCGGATCGGATTCTATTTTTTGAAGCTCACGGGCGATTCTGAGATCAACTTCAATTTTGCGCTTTTCTTCTGAATATTTATTGATTTTAACGCTTTCGCCATCAGCATCAATTACCGTTTGTCCTGCTAAATCGCCTATTGTCTTGTGCTTATAAAACTTGTAATAATCTCCAAGGTCATAATTATCAATTTTTACTGCAAAAAGTCTGCCGCTTCCCTTTTCAGGCAAATTATTATAATCAGCAATATCAAAGTTTACTGCATACGCGGAGCCCCTTGCTTCAATGAAGCAGAACGGCAGCTTAGGGAAAAAGCAAATGCTTTCATTTGTGGCAGTTTTCAGATATGCTGAGTTGGCAGAGATATTTGATATAATTATGTTATGTTTAGCATTCGCTGCTATTTTTTTGTTATATGCAACGGTTTTTGCTTCATTAAAGAGCTTTTTAAGAGGAGTTTCCGCTTCAAAGCCGTCATCTATTATAACATTTGCTTCATCGCCGTAGATAGGTGGCACATCAAAGGTTATCTCTGCGCAGGGCGCTTTCTTTTCAATAAATTCCTCAGTAGAATTCTCCCAGAATTCCTTTTCAAAAATCTTTTTTACTGTACTGATTACAGGCTCTGATGTTATAACTACTCCCTCAAGAGAATTATCGAAGAAAAGCAACACTTTATTATCGATAATACAATAATTCCCCCTAATTCTCGGCACCTCTCTGATAATAGCCTTTCCTTTAAGCTTTATGTATTTGTTCTCATCTATTTTTGGAACTAAAGCATACACTCTTGCTTTAATGTTAGAAAGCGTCTTTGCTAAGCTGTCATGCATTCCCGACTCAAGAACCAAGCATACAGTTTTCGTTGCCGATGAAATATAACCATCAATATCAAGCTTTAATGAAACGCCACTCTTGCTTTTAACCGGAACGAATATATTATTTATTATTTCATCACTATAATTTTTTCTTAGGATTATGCTTCTCATATTAAACTCCCATTACTGTTTTTACTTTATCCGGAATTCCTGTTTCTTCAACCATATATACTGTCATTTCCTTTATTTCGCCCTTGGTATATTCATCCACATTTGAAAAATCAGTATTATTATATTTCAAAGCATCAATTTCGCCTGACATCTTATACCATATTTTTCCGTTGGTTGTTTCAAACAAGAAATATCTATCGTGAATATCCTTTATATCATCAAAATTTTTGACTATAACCTTAAGATTTTCGTTGTCTAAAAGCTCATTGTAATATTTTTTTGCATATGGCTTTTGATATTGCTTTGTATCCTCAGCTGTAACAACGGTAAAATCTATATTGCGCTTCTTCAGTGCATTGGCAAATAAGGATAAGCCTACCGATATACCCGGATTTTTATATGCATATTTGGTTATTGTTGTAACTGATATAACCTTCTTTTTATCAATCATATCATTTACAAGATCATCCATACTCTTGTTATCTCCCGAATAATCCTTTACTTGCGCTATGTATAGATTTTCAATGCCTGTTGGCATTAAATCCTTATATGCCTGCAATCTGAGATGAGCGATTGGGTTTTTAGCGGAGGTGTACTCCATAAGGCTCTCAAATAAATTTTGTGATTTTTGCTTGATTGTTGCATATCCATCAAAAAGCGCATAAAAATCTGACACAGCGGTTTGAATTTCAGATATTCCGCAATATGTATTTTGAGCTTTTCTTGACAAATACTCTAGCAAAACGCTTCTTGTGGTTTGATAATCGCTTATTGACAATTTAATGTCATCTATTTTTGTATTGATGTTAAGGCTGGTTGAAAACGAGCCCTTACTAAACACCTGAGTCAACACTTCATCAATAAACGGATTTCTGTCATCATAGCTGTCAAGTATAACTTTTGTATTTTTTCTTGAAAAGCATCCGTAGTTGCTCAGCGCCTCCATTAGATGGCCCTCTGCTTTTGATTCATCAATGATTTTGAATGTGTATGTGTTTTCTGCAAACTCTATTCTTCCATTTTCTATGGAATATCTGCATTGTCCACTTTCATAATCATAGATACAATCAATATCTACCGTTTTAGCCTTGCTAAGATAACAATGTAGATCGAGCTTAATGTCCTTAATATGCATTCCCTTATCATTTTCATAATCGCCAACGAATTGAAATTCTGTTTTATTAAGTTGGCAGCCCATTGTATTGTCGCTGTAATATGGCTCACAATTTACGATATAACAGCTATTGCCATCCTGTACAATTGACATTTTGAACTGTCCTCTAAGAGGTCTCCACGCTTTTTGATTTTTAATAATCTCCTTTGCCTTAGGCGTAAGAGCTCCTGAATTCATAAGCCCCTCGCTTTCAAAATTACTGATTAAGCCATTGGCAAATTTTGATAATGCTTCATCTTGAAGTGCATGACCGACTTCGTTTTCATCAAACCTTTTAAGCAGCTTGGCAAGCGGCTTGTTTTCTTCATAAGAATTCATTGATCCCGTACAAATACAATCATAATATGTTATGCTTTGTTTTGTAATTAATTTCATTTTAATATTCCTCCGCTACATGTCTAAGTAACTCCGACTTGCATTTATTTGATTTAAAATATTCCTTATCTCCCACCAATACGATTTGGTATTTTGCTCTAGTAAGGGCAACATTTAATCTGTTTGGGCTATCCATAAAGCCAAGACCAACCTGTCCGCTTTTTATCATTGATAAAAATACTAAATCCGCTTCCTTGCCTTGAAATTTATCTACCGTGTAAATCATCACCTCAATCTTGCCATCCTTGGTGCTTTGATAGCTTGATGCTCTGTCAGATTTTAATAGCTTTTTCACTTCATTTTTAAGCTTTTCCTCTTGCTTACGGTAATAGGTTAAGCAAGCAATTGTCCATGGCTCGCCATCACTCTTAGGATTGCTTCGAGCAAATTCAATAAATTTCCTTAACTCCTCTTTAATAGCTTTTACCTCTTCCGGATTATTGTTGTTACAATTTCCCTTTCCCTTGACATCTAACCAACAAGCTCTCTTGGAATATTCCTTATAATCCCACTGGCGGTTAATTCGATTTCCGTTTTTAAGAGCTTTGCCTTCATAAATGTACTTTGCGGAAAATGCTGAAATATCACTGTGCATTCTGTGCTGATATTCAACAAGCGTATGTCTATTACGCAAAACGCTATCATCAAAGCCACTATTTAATGTTGTTATTTTGTTGTTTTCAACTATTTTTTTGTCGGAAACGCCCTTTTGTAAAAGCTGAATAATTGACGGTAATGCAATCTCTGTTAAAAGCGAAATTGATTTTTGAACATTTTCTTTTGCGAATTCAGGAATCCTTTTTTCGATTTCCTTCTTATACTTTTCTCTTTTATCATCATCGCTCATTTCTGAAAGCAAAAACAGCTCCTGAATTCTGCAAAGTCTCCAAGCAATCTCATCCGCCCAGCTTTTTTCTCTCAGCTCCTTATCGATTGAGCATTTGGCATCCTCTAAGCTTCTTGCATCATTATTTAAAAGCTTCATTCCTGAAAACTTATTATAGTAACCATCATTGTGGTATAACAAAAGAGACTTTTTATTATTTAGCAAAGGAATAAAATGTGATGGTAAATACTGTTCAACATTTTTATAGTCATTACTGTCGCAAAAAACTATATCTGCGCCATATACCATACAAGCTTTAATATCGCCTGATAGAAATTCTGATGCTGTCAAGGCATGCTTGTCCTTGATTTTGTCCCCGATTAATGCTACTTTTCTCTTTGGATAATCCGTTAAAATTTGTGGCATCACCTTCATCGTTTCACTGTCAAGAGCAATAACGAATTTGTATTTTTCGTTATCCTTCCTTGAATACACATAATTTTCAAGCGTCATCATAACAGTCTGCGCTCTCTGATGAAATTCGTTAAATCCCGTAATCTGCTTAAGGGAAGACGCTATGCTATCCTGCTCAATATAAGGAGTCAGCTGTCGAAGGTCGCCAGAGAGTATCCATTTTTTTGCATATATGGCAGGAACAAGAAATTCCTGAAATGTGGTTTTACTTGCTTCATCAACTATTAAGCAGTCATAAAGAGGCACTACCTGATGCTCACGCTTGTCTAGTTGAAATTCAGGATGCTGAAGAATTCCAATAATCGTTCCGCAAACAAGATTTGCTCTTCTTATAACCTCATTTTTGATATCCTCATCTTCTATTTTTGATACCTTATATTGCTCTACGGATTCTGATATAGCGTTATCGTTTCCGATTCTTACAGCTAAAATCTTTTTTCTTACCTTTTCAGGCAAGTCATCCAAGCGTTCAAGGATATTATCAACCGCGGCATTTGTGGATGCAGATAAAATAACTCTTTTTCCTTCCATAATCATCTGTGCAATGAGTTCAAGAATAGTAGTAGTTTTTCCGCTACCCGGGGGGCCCTCAAGTATAGCAAAATCAGGCGTTGCTTTTGCTTTTCTTACAAATTCTCGTTGACTTTCACAGCCCTCATAGCTAATGTCTGTTAGTCTGAACCATTCGGTTATTATTTCGTTTAGATAGGAAACTCTTCCCCATTTTGCATAATTTTTATCTTGCATAAGCTCAAGTAAAGGCGTGTGCTCCTTACAAGGCTTGTCTAATAAAACCCTCAGCGCATTCCGTTGCATACGAAGCTGTCTGGTATTAGGCTCAACATATAGCGCAGTAGGAATATTTTCTATTTTTCCGGCTAATCTTCCTTTCTCATCAACCAATGCTATTTCTATTTGAGAAAACTTTTCCGAGCCGTTTCCGATTTTATATCTGTTTCCATTTTCATCCAAAACAAATTCAGTTGTCTCCTTGAAAAAATGGGATATATTAGAATAAATATCGTCCTTAAAATGCTCATCCTCTTGTAGCTCTACATATACGCCGTCCCTGAATTTGTAGTTAAGACCGCCCAAAGAATCCTTCACAGCGAATTTCACATCCTTTATAACCACATTTTCGCCTACTTCTCCAAGGGATCTATCAAGCATTTCTATTTTCTTATCCTTGAAATCAATTCGGCTATCATTTAAAATTTGGCATAAATTTTCCTTGCTAAGAGCCTCGTAGGCAACCTCGGAGCCGTTTATGTATAGCTTTTTAACATCTTCATCATCACAGTGTGCAATTGCCATGCTTTCATCGTATTTCCATGGCTCTACCTTAATTCCTCCGTCCATTTTAAGTTCAGATTCTTTTATACTTATTGCTGACGCGCCAAGGATTTCCGATGATGCTTTTCCAAAAAAGCATATATTCTTTTCAACTTCTCCCTTATACTGATACGACATAAAGTCGCCGTCCTTATATGCATTAACAAAGCTAGCGCTTCCGCTTTCAATTCTGTAAGTATCAATTTTGGAATAGTCAATTCTTGAAACAGCGCAACTACGAGGAGTATTATCATCTTTTAAAAACAGAAGATAGGAGGTCTCTGTATCGATATTTTCCTCTGTCTTGAATACTACAAATCCATTGTATACATCAACAATTTCATCAGCCTCTATAATTGTTTTTCTGCCCCGCTGCAACGCATCAAATTTATCGTGATTACCCCATTCATTATCCCATTCAAAATAATAATAATTTTCACAGGGAAGCTTAACCTTTACAGTACCCCTTGCTTTTATTCGTAAAAGCGTGTCGCAAGGGCTAAGCAACAGCCTACGGTCAACCTTAACACATTCCGCCTTTACCTGAGCTGCCTTCGTTAAGCTATCAATGCTATTCTTGATGTATTCCAAAAACGGCTTCAAGTCGTAATATACCTTGCTTCCCATATGCTTTGCCTTATCGCTATCATTAGGATATGCATTACAGTAAAAGAAGTCCCTATATTCCCTATATTGCATTTTTTCTTCTGGGATTTTAGAATTAGACATTTTATTAGACATTTTATCCCCCTCAATCTATAAACGGGTTATTCAATTCGCTTTTTAATTTTGGAATTGATTTGCTCTTTTCTACATCTACCTCTTCTGCAACGCCTAAGCTTGCCATTCGCGCTCTAAATTTCGCCCATTCACGAAGCTTACGAAGTCCCTCTCCCATTGTGATTGAAAGAGGAACGGTAGAGGATGCTGCCTTGACAATATAATCGGTTGTAAGCTCCTTGCCTTCGCTAAACGCGGTTTGCAGGCCTTCCTTTACGCATTCCTCAATTTCTGAGCCAGAAAATCCCTTTGTGGCATCTGTAAGAGCTTCAAAATCAAATTTACTTATATCTCTTTTGCGATTTTTTATATGAATTTCAAAAATCTTTTTTCTTTCCTCCGGGCTTGGCAGATCAACAAAGAACACCTCATCAAATCTTCCCTTTCTCATAAGCTCAGGTGGAAGCTCCTTTATGTTGTTGGCAGTGGCAATTACAAAAACAGGCTCTGTTTTTTCTTGCATCCATGTAAGAAGCGTTCCAAATACTCTTGATGTTGTTCCGCCATCTGTCTGTCCTGAGCTTTGCACGCCTGAGAGTCCCTTTTCAATTTCATCTATCCAAAGAACGCATGGTGCTATCGCCTTTGCTATATCAAGGGCGCGTCTTACATTGTTTTCGGATTCGCCAACTATTCCGCCGAACACCTTGCCAATATCAAATCTTAAAAGCGGATAATTCCAAGCCTTAGCAACCGCCTTCGCAGTCAAGCTTTTTCCGCATCCCGGAACACCAAGAAGCATTATTCCCTTTGGTGTTTCAAGTCCAAACTCCTTCGCTTCCGGTGTAAAGCTTTTTTCGCGCTTCCCTATCCATTCCTTAAGATTTTCTAAGCCGCCCACATCGTTTAGCTTGGTTGAGGAATGGTAATACTCTAAAAGTCCTGTTTTCTTTATAATTCCTTCTTTTTCTGCAATAATAAATGGGATAACCGATTTATCAAGCACTCCGAATTTTATAATTGATTTTGAAAAAGCCAACTCCGCTTCCATTATTGTAAGACCAAGAGCTGCCTCTAAAATAGGAATCTCTATATCGTATTGTTCTATATCATATTCATTAAGGCAATTTTTTGCTATCGTGCGCAATACACCGACATCAGGAAGTCCAACCTCTATTACTGAAAGCTCCTTTGAAAGATCATCGGGTATGCATTTAATAGGCATAGACAAAATTGCCATCTTATTGTTTATGCTTTTATCCTGCAATATTTCTCTGATTTTTCTAAGAATGCGGGGATCGTTTCTCTGAAGAATGTGATGAAAATCCTGCAAAACTAAAATAGCGTTATCCTCAAGATTGTTTGTGAAAAAGTTAAGAATATCAAGATAATCGGAAATGTCCTCCTCCTTTTCAAAGCGCTTGCTTCGGGAATCAAATCGCGTTAATCCGTTTACCTCGTTCCACACATACCACGACATTTTTAATTGCTTTGCCACCTGATTTACATAGCCCTGTATTCTTTTATCCTCATAGGATACCATTTCAACAAGATTTGCCCTTGCTTTTATTAATAAATCTAACTGCTTTACCATTATTTCTCTCCTTATGTGTATTTATATAATTATAACAAACGCTAATTTGTTTTTCAACTCAATTTGATGTCTTTGATTTCAATTATCGGCTAAATTTATTCGTTTGATTTTCCGTATTTTGTATTAATTTCTTTGTTTATTCTTTCTATTTCATCATTATCCCTTGCATTACAAAGCGCATCGCAAATTCTACAAAATTCAGCGTGAGAAATTTTCTCCACATCAAGTCTTTTTTGAAGATATTCCGAAACCCTTAGCCTTTTAAGATAAGCTTTTAATCCCATGTAAATCATTTTGTCTTCGCTTTGGTTTTGAAACACCGTATTAAATTCCACGATAGATAAATCTCCGTAATTGTCCTCAATATGCTTGCATATAAGTCGTTGATACAGCGTTTTTTGTTCTTTATCAATAAGCTCTTTTATTGATACCTCCTCAATAAAAATATCATATTTATCCGATATTTCATAATAGCGTTTTGAATACTCATCAATAAATTGCTTCCTTGCATCGGCCTCATTTTCCGCTTCTATAATCGCGTTTATTATTTCATTGTCCTTTGGCAAGCTATTATCGCCCTTCTTATTAATTGCTTTAACCTTAAAGCTTTTTGTGTTTTCCATTTGTTTAATTCCTCTTTTTAGTTAATTTTCAAACGCATTTGATTTTTACCCTTATGTGCCTTGTGTCTATATTGTATCACCGCATTTACAAAAAAAACAGGACAAAAAATGTCGGTAAAATAAAAAGACACTCCTCTCAAAAAGGGAGGAGTGCAGAAACGTCTATTTCAAGAAAATCTGCGATTTGCAAAATAGTGGACAGCTTGTCGATGCCGTTGTTACACCATCTTCCAACATTTCTTTCATCAGTACCGAAATTTTCTGCAAATTTTGCCTGAGTTTTCCACTTTGAATTCTTGATAGCACGTTTTAAGTTTTCCCCAACCATAATGATTGGGTCTTTTTTTGTTTGTCCCATGTTTATTCTCCTTAATGCAAAATAAACATAGCCGTAAGGAGCTCTCATAGAACATTTTGATTATAACATGTAATTTTGAAAAAATCAACCCTTAAAATGATATTCCAAAATTTTAGATACCTTTGGGATGAATGTCAAAATCACTTTTGTATTAGTTTTTTTATTTATAAATGTAACAGGGATGTTGTATGCTTCGAGGAATTTTCAAATCCATTGTCCTTGAAGGCGATGCTGTCCTCCGAAAATCAATTTACTTCCCCATATGTCGTAAAATACTATCTACATTAGTTCACTGTTTACTTCTATTCTTGTATTCCTTTAAAATTTCCTTGGCAACATAATCATTTACTCTGCCTTGATAGTGGATTAAGTCCCAACGGAAAATATTGCAGTCCCACGCGTATTCATCATAAAGCGGGCATGTTCTTACATCATAAACTGACGCATTTTTCATTTCCTTAGCAAGAGTATCAAAGGTATCATTGATATAATGCATGCTTTCAAGACGGCTGCCGCCATCCTCCTTATCGCGGTTAGCAAATACCTTATTAAATGGGAAGCGGTGGAATACTACGGGCGCATCGCACTCAATAGCGTTGCGGATACCGCCGAAGATTTCAAGGTATGTATCCTTTAAAAATGTCTCTAATTTAGACACAGGGTAGTCTGTTTCCTGCTCTCCCCCAC
The DNA here is from genome assembly GCA_045127235.1 of Eubacteriales bacterium. Lineage (GTDB taxonomy): Bacteria > Bacillota > Clostridia > Oscillospirales > CAG-272 > RGIG2000. The sequence goes on along the minus strand of JBGVPY010000019.1, from coordinate 4,338 downwards.
GCCAATGTATGCCTACATAGTCAGGCGTTAGGTCATTTTCTTCCATATATTTTTTAAAGAGTGTTAGCACGTGAATAGCAAGTGGATACATAGAAATATCACAATCTCCAAGCTTACCTCTTATCATTTTTGGCGCACGCTTAGGGTCCCACATACCTGTAACACCCTGTGAGCCGATTGCTATATGAATAATATAAAGGTCAGGCAATTCCACGCCGCTGTCAATATCATTTTGCCAATGCTTAGCAAGGCAGTTTGCTATGGAATATGTGTTATCCTGTGTCTCTGCAAGGTTCATACCATAGCTGGTATAACCTGTAAACTTTAATTTTTCTGTGTCGTATGATTGGTTAGGCTCTCTATTTAAGCCCCATACATTTTTAAGAGGCACTTTAATAATGTCCTCCTCACTCATAGGCATAGCGTGGCCAACCGCGTTTGATTGACCGAATAACATAAATACTGCAATTTTTTTCATTTCGTTTCTCCTTTTCGCTTTTCTTTACAAAAAGAAAAGCTTAGCAAAAGAAATGATACCTAAAAGCTATTCTTTTTGTGAGTTTATAATTCATTTATTTAAAAATTGTATATTCATAGATAAGTATGATAAATAACGCTTTCGTTGCACGGACAAGGTTCTATTAACAAGCAATGTAATATCAACCGCTTCCCAAAGAAGCACCCACGATGCGATATCAACCACATATGACCAAATTTCTATATTATGCTCATTTAGAAAGATTGAAACGGTCATTACGAAAATGCCCGCAAGCAACAGTATTAGTGCAACGAAATAATTACGCTTTAGCTCCTTTTCGTTGGCTAAATACTTTTCCGCATAATATTCCTTGATGGCGTTCTTATACACTTCCTTTTCATTATCATCAATGCAACTTGAGTGTATTTTCAAGCAGAGCTTTTCATTTGGTGGCAGAGAGTGTGTATTATTTTCAATAAAATCCGCAACATCGGTACTAATTACCGACATATTGTTTTCCGAAAACGGCGATAAAAAACCGCTATCATCATTTACTGTCATATTGATAACAACATTTCCGTTTTCATCTCGTTCATGCTTTCTCGTTGATAACTCCTTATCAACGCTTTTCTTTAAATTTCTGTATTCCTTAAACCTCATTTTTTCAACCTTTTCTTTGCAAAAAGAAAAGCTTTACCAAAAGAAATGGTACAAAAGCCGTTCTTTTCGATATTGTTCATTATGTAGCTATCTGACCACCGACCACTGACCACTACGAAATGATTTCATACGAAAACATTTCGTACTTTAGCTTAGTGCCAATATCCACGCCCTCAGGCAATAATGCCATAGCGATAAATATTTCATTTTCGCCGTTTTCCTCGCATATGTATGCGTATTCGCCCTCGATTTTTGTTACTGTATAAAATTTAGTTTCCATGTATGTTGCTCCTTTTAGTCGCAAACAGCCGTCAGCGGTTAGCGGTTAGCCGTTAGCGAGATTTGTTTTATTCAATCTTACATCTATTATATCACATTAGTGTAGCAAACAAGAAAGCCGACAAAGCATAAAACGCCTACAATTAGCAAAGCAATTCCCACATTTTTTAAATCCTTTTTGTCTTTGTCAGTCCACTCCGCACGGTATGGATCCATCTTTTTGTGGCTCATGGATTGGTACACACAGCACAGATGAGTAAATTCCATTTTTGTGCCGATTATGTAGTAAATGCCCGTTACTATAAGTACAGAGGGCATATTAAATAGTGCTATTAGAAGTAAAGTGTAATTATAATTGTCTGTAATTGCACCGATACCGCCAACTATCAAAAACGGTAATATGGCAAGCGCAATTATACCGTACCGCCAAAAATATGCCCAAAACAATATTGTTCTATCGTTATTTTTCATTTATCGGCTCTCCTTTGTTTCTTTTAGGTCTGTTTTTAATTATCTCATTATCGTCTATAATATCACATTTCAACTTCAAAAAATCATTTTCCCATTCATTTCTCGGTGCTTGAAAATGTGACGGAATAAGGGTGCATACATTGTATTGAAACATAACTTTATTAGTTGATTTTTCGACAAATTTCATTTTAAAAAGCCCAAGGTTTCTGCCCACAACGGGAAGTAATATAATTTGATATTGCTCAGGGGATATATCAATTTGCACATCCTTGTGCAAAATACGGCTAACTAAAATCTTGTCGGAATATATGTATAGTGATTTACCCACGTTATTATACACTACTAATCCATTAACAATGATAATTACAACTATAAGCAACACAGGAATCATTGCAAAAATTACACCCTCGGTTATAGCAATAACAATAAAACCGATTATAACCAATGCTATCCCTATTCCAGCAACTATAAGTAATGCTTTTTCTCGTTTTTTAGATTTTTGATATTGCTCGTTTTCCTTTGGTACTTCCTTAAATAGAAGCTCGCTCATCTTTTTTGCTCCTTCCGTGCATCTTTCAGGCTTTTTGTGATTGATACTATTATGAATGTAAAAACCGCGACTATAACAAGAGCTAAAAAGCCTAAAATTAAAACCACTTCATAGTCCACATCCTTTTCAATACCAAGCAAGAAAACCACGCCTGTGCCAATAGCTCCAAGCAAAATTACGCCTACAAAATAAAAAATTATTTCAAACACTCCGCCAAACAGTTCGTTTTTCACTAAATCACGATTATTATCGAAATACTCGCCACTTCGCATATCCTTCCTATCGGTTTTGTGGTTGGATAATGCTTTTTTGGTGTATGCTTTTTTATGGTCCTTAAAGAATATTCTTTCATCTCTTTCAAGCTTAAATCTGCCTTGAAAATATCTTAATGAGTATCCGTAGTTGTAGCCATTTAAGTAAAAATAAAATGTTGCTTTTTCACATCCCTTGTGCATTAGCACAGATGCTTCAAAGGAATAAGTGCCTGCATAAAGAGTAATAAGTCTTTTCTTTTCCTGCTCCCTTAAAAACTCAAATACCTCTTTTGGCGTTGAACGAAAAACGGCGTTATCAAAATCTTTTTCAAATTTTTCTCTTGCCATTACCCTTTCATCCATATTTTTCACCTCTTTATCTTATTGTAGCACAAAATAAAGCGAAAATAAATATCAAAAAGTGCAAAATAGAGGTGTTTATTTTGCATTTTTTGCAAAATAGATATGTCTTTTTTGCGTTTAATTAGGAAATGAATTTTGATTTATAATTTTCAAAAAGAGAGGATATATCGTTTTCGCAAACTACAATATCGACGTCGTCAAGGGTGGCAAGGTCGCTAATGCAGGGCTCTCCGATTTTATGAGAGTCAAGAAGCAAAACAACCTTTTTTGACCTTGACATCATAGATTTGCGAATGATGTTTTCTTGTATGGAATTGTCGGTTAAGTGTCCGTTAATCGTTAAATTTGACACAGAGAAAAAGCAAATATCCGCATTAAATGACTTTACAAAATTTTCTGCATAGCTACCAACTAAAGCATAAGCATTTGTGGCAAGCTCTCCACCGCAAACGAAAACCTTTGCATCTGTTTCTGCAAGCAGGACAGGCGCTTTTGCGTTATTGGTAATAATTACAAGTGATTTTTTTGCTCCTATAATTCTTAAAAGCGGTAACACGGTAGATGAGCCATCTATCATAACAGTATCGCCATCGTTTATAAGATGCAAGCATTTTTGAGCGATTGCGATTTTAGCATCAACATTCTCTCTTTCACGAAAATCCTGCGGTAAATTCACTCCCGGCTCACTTCTGTAAATTGCTCCACCGTGAGTTCTTACAAGCTTTTTTGCATTATGTAATTTTGTTAAATCTCGGCGCATAGTTGCTTCACTTACAAATAGCACCTTGCATAAATCCTCGACGCTTGCTTCCTTATGCTCCTTCATATATTCAAGTATAGCAAGCTCTCTTTCCTTAAAAGCCATTTTTCTATTCCTTTCATTGATTGTTGAATGTATATATTTGATTGAATAATCACATTTTTGCTCGATATAATCATAAATTGCACATATTTTTCAATAAAATAATATAATATTGACAAAAACGGTCAAAAGTATTATAACATAAGTATAATATATAATCAAGTAAAAGGAGAAAAAGATGAAAAACAAATTTTTAAGATTGTTATCCACATGCTTAATCGCCTTAATGCTTTTACCTATGGCATTTATGGGTGCTTACGCAGATAGCGGTGTTTACGATCCAACATCAGAGGAAACGAAAAAGCTTGGCGCTACCTTTGATGGTTCCACAACTGCTAAAATGGATAAGATTTTACCATCACTTCCATACACCTATGAGGCAGAAATTCAAATCAATACTACAAACCGTGGCGGTGTAATT
>JBGVPY010000018.1:0-1527 GCA_045127235.1 Eubacteriales bacterium | reverse complement strand
AGCGCACTGATATTAAAGATAACCGAAAACTTCAATCGGAAATCTCAAAAATCTAAGGCCAAAAATCAAGTAACTCAAAAAAGCAATCAATATGTTAGAACTAAAATATAAATAATTTTAGATTTATAAAAGCATAAATTGCTAATGTTGAAAACTTCTGATAGTTATGTTATGATAATATATATAAGTAATTAAATATATTTGTGAATAACATATATGACGGAGGTTGTTCATTTTGTTTGAAATATAAAACACTTTTAGAATTTTTTAAAATTCTCTATTGACAAATATTTTAAGGCAAAACCGCGTATATAAAGATAAAAAAGAATAGAGGAAGCAAGAAGTATCAAAAAAGCAAAAGAGACAAGTACATCCCTGTTTTTTCTACTCAAAACAAGCCATAATCAGACCGAGAGGCCAAAACGCCTATCAGCGAGATAGAGGTTTGCAAGAGCAAACAAAATATTCAATTTAGCAACCTGCTTTCGTTTGCCCCGGTATCGAGTTTTACGAAAAGAGAAAAGGTTTTTGATAACAGAGAAAACATGTTCAACTTTAGCTCGAACAGAAGATTTTTGGTGTTCTTTCTTTTTAGCCTTGTACTGACCGCTTTTGGAGAGAAGTTTGATCTGACTTGGTTTGCGATTGATTCTGTATTTGATTTTTTTACCATGTTTGTTGCGTATAATGGCATCATCTCGTTTTTCAGCACCGATATATCCGCTATCGCCATATACAACTTCTTCTTCACCGGTTAGTAACTCCGAAGTCATGGTTACATCGTGGACATTTGCTGACGTGACTTCAAGGCTATGAACAAGACCGCTTTCCGAATCAACACCAACATGAGCTTTGTAGCCAAATTTCCATTCATTCCCTTTCTTTACAGAGTGAGCCTCCGGGTCACGTTTATGCTCCTTGTTTTTTGTTGAGGTGGGTGCACTAATTATGGTCGAGTCCACAATAGTACCTTTTTTTAGAATCAAATCTTTTTTTCTCAGAAGCATGATTACCTGTGCGAATAGCATCTCTTGCACTCCGGCTTTTATTAGCAGATTCCTAAATCGTCCTATTGTGTCTCCATCCGGTACCTCTTCTGGCGATGATATACTACAAAAATCTGAAAATGCTCGGCTGTCTATTACCTGCTCTGCTGTTTGCATATCTGATAGATTGTACAAATTTTGTAGCAAATACAGCCGTAGCATTAGTTCCTTGTCATACGGCTTATTTCCCCGCTCTCCTTTGTAGTAGTGCGGTTCTACTATCTTTAACCACTCACTCCACGGTACGATTCGGTCTATCCGATTTAGAAATTCTTTTTTCTTTGTTTTTCTCTGTGCTAGCTCATCGCTTAGCTCACTTAAGGTTATTTGTTTTATCATGTCTCTATTTTATCTTGTATCCTTTTGATTTTCTATCTTCTTTTGGGCGGTCTTGCCTTAAAGTTTAGCGATTCCCAAAACCGTACAGATCTGCTAAAATATATATACAAAAATCCGGTCACTAAATAAGCTATGATCAGAG
>JBGVPY010000017.1:0-8945 GCA_045127235.1 Eubacteriales bacterium | reverse complement strand
TTTCATAAATTTCATCAAGCTTTAAAGACTTTTCATATTGCTCAAATACAGCTTTATCAAGCTTTTTTGAATCCGAATATTTAGTTATAATTATAAAATTTTCCTTTTTTCTATTTGCTTTTATTACTTTTTTACCTTTTTCGTTAGCTCCTAAAAGAACAGTATATTTAGGTTCTTTGTCAATAGATACAACATTAAACATTGAATAGAGAACTGCTCTTTTTAGTCTTGCGGTTGTATAACATTTAGAAGAAAGTTCATCAGTAAACGAAGTAATGTTTTTACATTTTTTTCCTTTATCATAAAGATAATATCCCATTCCAGAAGTGACATCAAAGCACTTTTCGATACTGATTGGACTATTTAAAATAATACTTGAATGTAATATTCTATTACTTGCAAATTTATCATTTATCAAACCGTTTTCTGCTTCAAAATTTAATATTTCCTCTGCGTTTTTTGGTAAAGATAGTAGTTTTCCGTTTTTGTAGTATTCATCACGAATAGCGCTTGCAGACATAATATCGCACACACTTTTATCCTTGTAGTGCGCGCCTGTTCTCTTTACCGCTCTGTATTTTAGATTAAGACGTTTATTTTTGATAGCTCTTATATACTCAATCGCTAAAATATCATTAGAAGAATTGGACATATTAAAGCCTAATTTTTTAAGGGCAATTTCTCTCATTATCGGATAGCTTACATATCCTTCATTTATCAATGCAGATATTTCATCATTATATGATTTTGTATCAATAGTATCGGCAATTTTCTCAATTTCTTCAACGCTACTTGCTTCTATACCAAAATAAAGATAATCAGCTCCTAATTTGCTTGCTATTTCAACCCCTGCACTTGCGAAAATTTCCGCTGTTGAGCATGAATACGGAAAAGGTAGTTCAAAAACAGCGTCAACTCCGCATTCGATGGCGCATTTGGCTCTTGAATATTTGTTAGCAAACGCAAAATCTCCTCTTTGGACTGCATTGCCTGACATAATTGCAATTATTGTTGCATCGTTAATCTGCTCTCTTATTTTGTCTATTTGGTATTTATGTCCATTGTGAAACGGATTATATTCTGTAATAATGGCAACGATTTCAGACATTTAAACTTCTCCCATATAAAATTTTGCATTATTTTGTATTTACACTTGAAATTTTCGTATGCATCATATATAATATATACGAAAAAATATTAAATGTCAAGATAATTGGAGGATTATTATGAAAGTACTTGTTGTAAACGCAGGAAGCTCATCTCTTAAGTACCAATTAATGGATACTGTTACTAAGGACGTACTTGGTAAGGGTATTTGCGAAAGAATAGGTATGGGTGGAAGCTTAATCACACACAAGGTTGGCGACAAAAAGGTTGAAAAGGAAATTGCAATGCCAGACCACTCTGTTGCTACCGAAATCGTTGTTAGCTTTTTAACAGATAAGGAATACGGATGTATTTCAAGCATGGATGAAATTGAAGCTATCGGTCATAGAGTTGTTCACGGTGGTTCTTACTTCTTTGAAAGCTGCCTTATTACAGATGAAGTTTTAAAGACCATTGATATTTGTAGCGAATTTGCTCCACTTCACAATCCAGCACACTTAATGGGTATTAAGGGCTGTACAAAGGTTATGCCAAACGTTCCTCAAGTTGCCGTTTTTGATACTGCTTTTCACCAAACAATGGCTCCAGAAGCATATACTTATGCTCTACCAATGGAAATCATTGAAAAGGATGGCGTAAGAAGATACGGTGCTCACGGTACATCACATAAATTTGTTTCTATTGAAATGAATAAAATTCTTAACAAAGAAGATTCAAAGATCGTAACATGTCATATCGGTAACGGTTCTTCAATCTCAGCTGTTAGAAACGGCAAATGTGTTGACACAAGCATGGGCTTTACTCCACTTGCTGGTGTTGAAATGGGTACAAGATGTGGTTCAATCGACCCTGCTATTGTTCCATACATTATGAAAAAGCATAATATCGGCGTTGATGAAATCTCTGACTTCATGAACAAGAAGTGCGGTTTCCTTGGTGTTTCTGAATATTCATCAGACAGCCGTGATATTGAGGCTGCTATCCTTGGCAAGTTTAATCCTGATCTTAAAACATGCCCAACTACTGAAGAGGGCAAAGCAAGAGTTTCAAAAAATTCTAAGCTTGCTGCTGAAATCCTTGCATACCAGGTTAAGCAATACATCGGTTCATATGCTGCCGCTATGAACGGTCTTGATGCAGTTGTATTTACTGCTGGTATGGGCGAAAACAACACAGAGCTTCGTGAAAGAGTATGTACAGATATGGATTACTTTGGCATTAAGCTTGATAACGAAAAGAACGCTAAAACATTCCGTCAATCTGACATTGTAGAAATCTCTACTCCTGATTCAAAGGTTAAGGTATATGTTCTTCCTACAAACGAAGAGCTTATGATCGCTATGGATACAGAGACAGTTGTAAACAACAAATAATTAACAAATAAAAGAAGCACTTGCAATCAAAATTGCAAGCGCTTCTTTTATTTGCTCTTATATTCTCTATCAGCTAAATCACAAAATCTTTTAATAATCTCAGTTTCCTTAGGATCATATGGACGAAGGCTTGGTCTATACAAGTCGTGAAACCATTTTGTAAAGTCAATGTTTGCATTCTTATCGTTATAATACCAAGTCCAATGAGCTTCATATGGCTCGTATGTTTGATATTTCCCTGCAACAAAGCCCCACATATAGCAACCGATATTTTCAAGGTAAAATACAGGAAAATTATCGAAAACATTATTTCCTGTACATCTCGCTAACCATTCGGTATTAATTAAAGGTCTATTAAACCTCTTTAAATATTTGATTACTTTGATATGATCTTCAAAAGTACTGTAATTGTGATACGTAATAATATCAGAATTTTCAAGAGCATATTGGTTTACCTTGCTTGTATGAAAATCATCCATATTAAACCACCAAGCGGCAACAGTTAAGGGCTGGGATGGATTTATTTCGCGAACTGTTTCAAACATTCTAACAAGATGAGGCATTGAAATTTCTTCGCGGTTACTATTACCAGGCTCGTTGAATAGATCCCACATTAAAATACGCTTATCGTCCTTATAGAGTGTAACTATTTCCTTAACCATTCTAAAATAGTCTTCTCTTGACTCCTCATTGTCAAAATAGTAATGAGGGGCAGGACATGAATGTCCACCGTGCTGTGAGTGTTTTCTTCCACCGTGATATCCCCAATCGTAATGCTGCTCGCCAATGTATGGCATTTTCCAAAGCTCTGTTTTTGGTGGCATACAGTCGTTTGCTAAAACAATCATACATGATACGCCATATTTATCACAAAGAGAAATATATCTTTCAAATCTATCAAGAAAGCTATCGTGCTCTTCCTTCCAAACAACGTATTCAAGTATTAAACGGACAGAATTAAAACCAAGCTCTTGCATTACTTTAAGCTCTTCCTCGGTGGTCTTTAATCTTTCCTCAAAGTGTAAGCCTTGCCATTGGTCAACTCTATTTACGCAGTCGGCGCTCATATAGTTACATCCTCTTATCCAAGGATGATTATTGTACCATTCCCAGGCTTTGTCTTCACTCCATCTCATAAGATATCCTCCAAGGTTAGATTAAATAACGCCCTTTTGAAGCATTACGTTAGCATAAATCGCCTTTTCGCTAGTTGCGATGATAGCATATGCTGTTTTAGCCTCTTCGTAGAATTTAAAGCGTTCTATTGTCCCTACTGTATCTGCTCCTCTATCATCATGCTTTGCGATAATTTCTTTGTAGGTATCCCAAATAGGTGTTTTAGCGTTATCACCCTTCATAACCTCCATTAAGCTAACAGGCTTTTCTACATAAGTATCAAGTGGAAAAAGCTGTAAAATGGCGTCTAAAAGCTCTGGAACACCGTGTCCATCGCATCTAATAACGATTGAATTTTTTCCTATTGATTCAGCTGGGAAATTACCGTCAGCAATAACTATACGGTCGCTATGTCCCATTTCGCATAATACCTTTAATAATTCTGGTGAAATAATTTGTGGAATTCCCTTTAACATTTTTAATCTCCTTTATATTTATAATTATCTTTTGCATATGTTACAGGTATAACATCCGTTGCACCTACTCCATAAAGTAAGCGTGCGCAATAAACCAGCGTCGCGCCTGTTGTCATAATATCATCAACCAGGAAATACTTTTTATGTTTATTTTCAAAGTTCTTTTTCAGCGCATATGATTCCTGCGCATTTCTCCGTCTTTCAACGGCTGAAAGTTTCTTTTGCTCATCAGTACCAATATTTTGTAGTGTTTCTACAAATTCAAGGTCCAAAAGCTCAGCTATTCTTTTAGCAAGCTCTCGCGCTTGGTCAAATTCATATCTAACCCTATTATGCCATCTTCTTGGAGAATACGTAACTGCATATTCTTTATAGTTGATACCGCGCTTGTGGCAACATTCAAGCAAAGAGTCCTTCATCACCTCAGCGCAAAAATTGATACATTCTCTGTATTTAGAATATTTTAGTCTATATACCAAAAGGTTTGACAGGTTTAACTCATCTGGCTTTGGGGGCGAATAGAAAACGCTCCAGCAACAAACGTTAAAATTCTTTTTCGCTATACGCGGCAAGCATTTACACGTATGCCTATCCTCTCCGCATCTATTACATCGTGTTTCTAATAGATTATCCCAATCCTCTAAGCAATCCTCACATATTGGTAGCTTTTGATCTCTGTCTATTGGCTCATCACACATTAAGCACAGACGGTTAAAAAACATTATTTTAAAAAACTCTGCAAGCCTCACTTTGGGTTTAGCTCCTTTAAAAGTCCTTCAAGATACGTGTTGCGCACCTGCTTCATGTCATTATCAATCATATTAAAAAACGTTGTTTTATCGCCTACAATAATAACCATTTTTGAAGCTCTTGTAATTGCGGTATATATCAAATTTCGTGTTTGCAGCATAGGTGGACAACTTTTACTAATTGGAATAATAACTATTGGATATTCACTACCCTGGCTTTTATGTACAGTTATAGCGTAGGAATGGTCAAGCTCATCAATTGACGAAAACTGATAACACACGCTTCTGTCGCCATAGTCAACGGTTAACAACTTTTCATCGTTGTCAATATGCTTTATTATACCGACATCGCCATTGAAAATGCCCATTCCGCTTTCGCCCCTTTTGCTTTCCCATTCAGCTTCATAGTTATTCTTAATTTGCATTATTCTGTCGCCAAGACGGATTTTTCTTTCTCGTGTAGAGCTACATTCGCTTTTTTGAGAGGTATGAGGGTTCAAATTTTCCTGCAAGACGTAATTTAGGTTATAAGTACCATTTATCCCCTTCTTTTGCGGTGTAATAACCTGTATTCCGTCAAAAATAGTTTCATTATATTTCCTTGGTAATCTTGTTTTGCACAAATCTGCAACGTATTCTGGAAGCTTATCATCATATACAGGAATGAAGAAAAAGTCATCAAATTTATGACTTAAATCAGGATACTCTCCGTTGTTTATTTTATGAGCATTGATTACGATACCACTTCCTCTTGCCTGCCTAAAAATTTCAGTTAAGCACACGGTACAAAAGCTCTCTGATTTTATTATATCGTTAAGAACATTTCCTTCACCGACTGACGGAAGCTGATTAGTATCTCCAATTAAAATCAATCGCGCTCCAGGTTTAATCGCAAGCAGCAATGCATTCATAAGAGAAACATCTATCATAGATGACTCATCAATTATAATTACATCCTCTTCTAAATGATTGTTTTCGTTTCGTTGAAATTTTGGCGCAGAATCTATTTCATTTGGCGAAACCTCTAAAAGTCGATGTATTGTTCTTGCTTCACAAGAGGTTGCCTCGCTCATTCTTTTTGACGCTCTACCAGTTGGGGCGCACAATGCACATTTCATACCAAAATTGCTAAATATCTGTAAAACAGCCTTAATAACTGTTGTTTTTCCTGTACCAGGTCCACCTGTTAAAACAGTTACACCGTTTGTTACGCATTTAAAAATAGCAAGCTTCTGCATTTTAGCATATTCAATCCCATTTTGCAATTCAATACGATTAATTATATGCTCAATATTGCCATCAGCAAGATGTATCGCTCTTCTATTAATATCAGTTAATTTTTTTGCTATATAAGATTCCGCGTTATATAGAGATCTTAATGAAACTCTTTTTTCGCCATCATGCATGTTATCAATATGAACAAAATCTAAAACGGTGCCATTATTTAATATTTCAACTACTCTACATTTATCAATTTCAAGTAGCTTTGATACACCATTGCAAAGCAAATCCTCACTAACGAAGGTGTGGCCATCTCTAGATGCAAAAATCTCAAGCGCGTATTTAATTCCGCTGATAATTCTTTCATCACGGCTTGGGTCAAATCCTAAACCTAACGCAATTTCATCAGCTCTTTTAAAGCCAATACCAAAATCTCCTGAGCATAGTGTATATGGATTTTGTTGTATTATACCAAGAGCATTTTTACCCCATTTTTTATGAACCTTTACAGCTACATTTGAAGAAATTGTTCCATTACAAAATGTTAAAATTTCTCTAATATCAGATTTTTCCTTAAAATCTAGACTTATTTCATATGCTTTTTTGCGAGAAATACCACGAACACTCACAAGCCAATCGGGATGGTTGGCAATTACATCAAAGCTATCCTCGCCAAAAAGCTCAACTATTTTTTGTGCTATTTTAGCACCTATTCCTTTAATAGCGCCTGAAGCCAAATATCGTAAAATTTCATTCTTCTTCTGAGGAAGAAATTTTTCATATTCTTCAACCTTGAATTGTTGTCCGTAATCCTTACTTGAAATCCAGTTTCCCGTTACCTTTATTCCTTCTCCAACTGAAATATAAGGCATTATTCCCACAACTGTAATGAGCTTACCGGTATCAGCTTCAATATCACAAACACTATACCAATTATCTGTATTTTGATAAATAAGCTTTACAACAGTACCGTTGATAATTTCCATAAAGCAGATACCCCCATTAACAATATGATTATATTTTATCATAGACATAATTATAAATCAAGTAAAAAAGCGCGCATTTTGCACGCTTTTATAAATTTTCAATATAGATCCATTTTAAATAATTTAAGCTATCATTTAAATATTGTCTTGTAAATTCAACATGAGCTTGCCAGGTTTTTAAATTAGCTGTTGGACCGGAGTTAGGCCAAACATATGAGCCTAAAATATCCCACCTATCAAATTCGTGTAATAACGATGATTCATTTGAATATGCAAACTCATAGCAGCTATTTAAAGTTGAAATAATCCTGTCGCTATACTCTATAAGCTGCTCAGATACAAGAGACTTAAATTCGTTGTGGCTTAAAAGTCCTTTAAACCAAGCATTATTTTCCTTTGCCCATAATGTTGCAAAATCATCAGCGCCGTGTTGATTTCCCGTTACTCCAAGACTTCTGTCAAAATCCCAAACCGGACCACATTGAAGCTTACCACCCGCATCCTTATACATATAAAAGCTAGCATAACCAACATCAACACAATTAAACAATTCAAAAACAATGTAAGCTTGAGCAAATGATTTGGTATCTATAAGGCTTTCAATCTTGCTATAATCATCACCATTTATAGCATCAATACATTGTTCTAAATATGATTTAATAAATTCTCTGTTTTGTTCAGTAAATAATCTGCTATCAGTATCGGGAGATTTTATAGAATAAAATTTATCGTTTAAATAAAAGCCCTCGCCATCTTCCCTTGAATCAAGCTCAACAAGATATCCAGTATCAACAGTACCGTTTTCTGTTATATCAACTCTATTTTGATGCACCTCATTTTGTTCACAAAGCAGATAAACCCCAAGATATTCGCCGTTTAAATATAAGTCAACAAACTGGGTCGTTGTTGTAAATTTTTGAGTGTCAAATAATGATGCGATAGAATATGCAAGATAGTTTCTAAGCAGGCTTAAATCACCGTAATTTGAAATTAAAGTCCACGTTCTTGCTTTACCATTGCCAAATAAATCAGCTGAATCATCAAGCTTTAATTTATACGACTTCTTTGGATATTCCCATGAGCTATTTCCTCTACCTCTTATTTTAGCAGCAACGTTGTTTAATAAATAAGCATCTACGGTATTACCTATATCTACGGTACAAACAACATATTCTTCCTTTGATTCTATGGACACGCCGTTATTCGTATCAATTGAAATTACAGGAAACCCACTAAACTCTCTTTCAAATATTGCATGGATGGTAATATTTTCAGTTGCAGTAATAACTATTGAAGGAGATGTTTCTCCATTTGACCACTTTATGAATTTATATCCTGCCCTAGGTAAAGCGGATACGGGCATTGTAGTAGTACCCTCTAAAATCGCTTGCTTAGCTCTTCCAGAGATTTCTCCTTCCTTGCTATCACATGAAAATTCAACAGTATATAGCCTTTTAAATATGGCTATGTAAACCTTATTTTCAAATGCCTCATCATTTCTCAAAGCATTACTGAAGCCATCATCCCAGCCAACAAAGCGGTAACCACTATTTGCAATAGCCTTAACGGATGTAGTGTTTACTTTACCATCACCTGTTTGATATGTATTTCCTTGAATATATCCACCTTCATTTGCCATATAGGTAACTGATACAATCGTAGATTTAGAAAAGCTTGCAGTAAAAGATGAGTTTTCAGTCAAGGTATCACTTCTTGTAGGTTCTGTGTATCCATCGCTCCAACCTATAAAAACATATCCTTCATTTGCAATAGCAGTAACTGATGATGTTGCACTGTTTTTATCTATTTTTTGGGTTGTTATGCCTTCTATATAGCCGCCTTCAGTTGCACTATATTTTACTTCTATTGCATTATTTGTTTGGCAAGAACAAATAAGAATGGAAATAACCAAAATTA
>JBGVPY010000016.1:0-13159 GCA_045127235.1 Eubacteriales bacterium | reverse complement strand
GTATTATTATTTGGGTAATTAGCTTTTTATTACAAATCGCAATTTCAACAATAGGACCAATGTATCCGGACATTATTAATAGTAGCTTGACAGAAAATTCTATGATAATTAACATTTTAAGAGAAGCGGGGCTTCTTGATATGTTTGATGGAATTAAAAATCAAATTACAGGGTCAATAGCATAAAAGGAAATTAAACCATGGAAATGTGTGCAAGATGCAAAAAAAGACCAGCTACAGTTTATATTATGAAGCTGGAAAATGGCGTGCAAAAGCAAGAGGGACTTTGTTTAATGTGCGCTAAGGAGCTTGGAATCAAGCCTGTTAACGATATAATGAGTAAAATGGGCATTAGCGAGGAAGAGCTTGAAAATATGGAAAAAATGTTTTCTGATATGCTACCTACATTATCAGAAAACAATGATGATGACAGTGAAGACTCTCCAACTATTGATTTTGCTAAGCTTATGCGACAAACGGGTCTAGGTGGAGATAATAGTGATAAAAAGGATAAAAAAGCTAAGAAAAAGGATTCAAGAAAGCATTTAAATACCTATTGCCATAATTTAACCGCTGATGCATTAAACGGAAAGCTTGATAAAATTATAGGTAGAGAAAGAGAGCTTGAAAGAGTAATTCAAATTCTTAGCCGTCGTCAAAAAAACAATCCTTGTTTAATTGGCGAGCCCGGTGTAGGTAAAACTGCCATTGCAGAGGCTCTCGCTCAAAGAATTGTTAAGGGCAACGTTCCTTATAAATTAAAAAATTGTGAAGTTTTCTTGGTAGATCTTACTTCACTAGTTGCGGGAACGCAATTTAGAGGTCAGTTTGAAGCAAGAATTCATGGACTTTTAGATGAAGTAAAAGCTGCAGGAAACATCATTTTGGTTATTGATGAGGTTCATAATATTGTAGGTACAGGAAATTCAGAAGGTAGTATGAACGCTGCAAATATTCTCAAGCCTGCATTATCAAGAGGCGAAATTCAAGTGATTGGTGCTACAACGCTTAATGAATATCGCAAATTCATTGAAAAAGATAAGGCACTTGAAAGAAGATTTCAGCCTGTCAAGGTTAATGAGCCCACCATTGATGAATGTATAGAAATGATAAAGGGAATAAAGCACTATTACGAAATTTATCATGGCGTAATAATACCTGATGAAATTGCAAAGAGTGCTGTGTTAATGAGTGAACGCTATATTACCGATAGATTTTTACCAGACAAGGCCATCGATTTGATCGATGAAGCGTCATCTCATATCGTTTTACATTCTCCTCATATTAACGAAAGACATCTTTTGATTGATAAACTCGCAGTAGTTGACAAAAAAGCTGACGAGTTAAACGCAAAAATCGCAGAGAGCGGCAAAGAGCCAAGCGAGGCGGAATATAAGGCTTTAGCTGAATATAAAGCAGAAAAATCACAATTACTTCTTGAAAAAGAGCGTCTTGACACAGAATGCGATAATACGTATATGACAAAGCAAGACTTAGCTAAAGTCATTGAGATATGGACTGGTATTCCTGCAAGTAATATTTCTGAGGAAGAATTTGAAAAGCTTGCAAAGCTTGATAATAATATTAAGGAAAGAATTATTGGACAAGATGAAGCAGTTGACTCGCTTTGCTCTGCAATTAGAAGAAGCAGAGCTGGTGTAAGTGTTAAGAAAAGACCGGCATCATTTATATTTGCAGGACCAACAGGTGTTGGTAAAACCGAGCTTGTTAAGACACTTGCTAAAGAACTGTTTAATTCTATTGAAAATCTAATTCGTCTTGACATGACTGAATATATGGAAAAGCATTCTGTATCAAAGCTTATAGGAGCTCCTCCGGGATATGTTGGCTACGATGAAGCAGGTCAGCTTACAGAGAAGATTAGACGCTCTCCTTATTCTGTGATTTTGTTTGATGAAATTGAAAAGGCACATCCTGATGTTTTAAATATTTTACTTCAAATTCTAGATGATGGTAGAATTACTGATTCTCAAGGAAGAGTAGTGAATTTTGAAAATACTGTTATAGTTATGACAACAAACGCTGGTTCAAGTGGTGGTTCATCTCCTGCCGGCTTCGGTAGTAGTGCACATGAAGTAGCAAAAGAAAAAACCGAGAAGGCATTGTTAGGATTTTTAAGACCTGAGTTCATAAATAGAATTGATGAAATTATTACTTTCCGTTCACTTGAAAAGAACGATTTTACAAGAATTTCACGCATAATGCTCAATGATCTAAGCGAAGCTTTAGCAGAAAGAGGAGTTAAGTTTATTTATACAGATGCAGTATGTGATTTTGTAGCAGAAAAATCATTTAGCACAAAATTTGGAGCAAGAAATATGCGAAGATACATCCAAAAGGAAATTGAGGATCGCCTTGCAAATGCAATGATTTTTGAGGTTAAAGGACCTTTAGCCGGTGCTTCAGTTGACATTGTTGATGATGAAATAAAGTTAACTTGCATTTGAAAAATGTATAATTTTGTTAATATACGAATAAATATGCATAAAAATAAAGAAAAAACGGAAAATTGCCGTTTTTTCTTTATTTTTTTATTAAAAAATTCTTGCAATTATTAGGCGTGTGTGATAATATATTAATATATTTTATTAAGGAGCGAAAATAGCAGTTATGAAAAAACTTTTTTCCGTAATTCTATCATTAGTATTCCTCTTAACCTTAATGGCAAATTTCGCTTTTGCTGACGAGGTAGAAAATCAAATAACAAACTTTGCACCTAAAGGTGTTGCATATTCCTCAAGTGAGAAAAATAGCTTGTGGACTCCGGTTGAGTCGGTTATTAACGGTAAATATGGTGGCGTTGACGGAGAGTGGCAAGGATGGGAGTGTGCTTATCCAGAGGTTAGCGTCGGTCAAGATACGTCAAATGGTTTTAGCGGAGATTATTTTGGTATTGATTTTAAAAGTAGATTTTATGATATATATGAAATTAAAATGAATATCGGCTTACATACACTTGCGGGTGGTCAAAATGCCACGTATACATTTGAAGCTTTAATAGAAGGTAAGTGGGAGCAATTTGTTGTATTAAAGGACGATCAAGCTATACCAACAGATTCAGCGAAATATGCTGATTATAACGCGGTTATGAATGATCCTAACGCTTCAACGCGTGTTAATGCAACTCTTTACTACACACTTGAAGAGCCTATTTCTACTAATAACGTAAGAGTTACAGTTTCAGATTATGCGAAAAATTATGAGGGTGGAGACGTTTTAATATTTCCGTTTGTATATGAGCTTGAGCTTTTTGGTAAGCAAGGAGATACGCCTGACATGATTTTGCCAGAGGGAGCTGCATTCACAACTGACGTGGCACTCCTTTCATACCCAAGCGCAAGTCAAGGATCTAATGGGACTTATCCTATGCTAGCTATAGATGGTAAGGATGACACTTATTGGGAATATGCTAATTATGAGGGTGGAGAATACTTCACGCTTATGTTTGATAAAAATTATGAAATTGGTTTAATTAAAATGCTTTTGGGAACTCAAAGCGATAACAAAATCCAAGCAACCTCGCTTGAATATTATTTAGATGGTTCCTGGCAGATTATGAGTGGTACAACTCCAACTCTTAAAAATGCTGAAGCTGGTTTTTATAGACTTGACTATGAATTTGAGTCTATTGTTGTAGGCGGAATAAGGGTGAAATTTAAACGCGCAACTGATTCATTAAAGCTTTATTCGATTGAAGCGCATTTATATGATGCAAAAACGTATGCGTATGAAAATCGCTTTTCAATAGAGCAGTTAGCATCTGCATCTCATAATAATATAGCAATGATCGGAAAACCGTATTCAAGCGCGAGCTTCGCACCTTATTCAGATGAAAGCTTTATAAATGATGGGTTAAAAAATGAAGATTCTAAATCATGGTTTACAGGAACGATTGATGCACCGGCATATTGTGGAATTACATTTGATTATCCGCATAAGATAAATAAAGTAGCTGTGACGGTTAGGGATAGCAGAATAAACGGCGAAGAGGTCATGAGATTTGAAATTCAAGCTCTTGTGAATGGCGAATATGTTACTGTTTCTCAAGGTAAGTCCTATGATGGCGATTATCAAACAGAATATACATTTAATGAAATAGAAACTACTGATGTAAGAGTTGTGATAAATGAAGCTCGTGGTGCAATTCCTAACGTTAAGGAGCTTGAAATTTATTCAAGTGAAATTTCACCTATGTTTGTTGGCATTAATTCGGTTGAAATCAACGATACAGTTCAGTCTGATAATTCATTGTCTGATCACGTTTGTGTGAAAGCACCAGTTAGTCCAACGGTTCCGATTTCAATAGGTATTGGAGTAGTAATTGTAGCTGCTGCGTTGGCGGTTTTATTGATTAAGAAAAAGAAAAAAGAGGTTTAAAATGGCAAACGATAAGAAAATGGTTGAGCAAATTACTTCAATGGATGAAGATTTTGCAAAATGGTATACAGATATTGTAAAAAAAGCGGATCTTATAGATTATTCAAGCGTTAAGGGTTGTATGATTATTCGCCCATATGGATATGCAATTTGGGAAAACATTCAAAAATTATTAGACGCAAGATTTAAGAAAACAGGCGTTGAAAATGTTTACATGCCAATGTTTATCCCTGAAAGCCTTTTGAATAAGGAAAAGGATCACGTAGAGGGATTTGCACCCGAGGTGGCTTGGGTTACTCACGGTGGTAGCGAGCCTCTTACAGAAAAGCTTTGTGTTAGACCTACATCAGAAACACTTTTCTGTGAGCACTATGCTAATATTGTTCGTTCATATAGAGATTTACCAAAGATGTATAATCAGTGGTGTAGCGTTGTTAGATGGGAAAAGACAACACGTCCATTCCTTCGTAGCCGCGAATTCTTATGGCAAGAGGGACACACAATTCACGCAACTGCAGAGGAAGCAGAGGCTGAAACACTTCAAATGCTTAACGTTTATGCAGATTTCTTTGAGAAGGATCTCGGTATTCCTGTACTAAAAGGAAGAAAGACTGATAAAGAAAAGTTTGCTGGCGCTGAAGCAACTTATACTGTTGAAGCTTTAATGCATGATGGTAAGGCGCTACAAGGTGGTACGTCTCACAACTTCGGAGACGGCTTTGCAAAAGCATTTGGTATTCAATATCTTGATAAGGACAACACTTTAAAGTATGGACACCAAACATCTTGGGGTGTTTCTACAAGAATAATCGGTGCTATCATAATGACACACGGCGATGACAATGGTCTTGTGTTACCACCATCTGTTGCTCCTGTACAGGTTATAGTTATTCCTTGCGCTCAGCACAAGCCTGGCGTTATTGAAAAGGCTACTGAGGTTATGGAAAAGGTTAATAATTTTGCAAGAGCGAAAATTGATATTTCTGATAATTCACCTGGATGGAAGTATGCAGAACATGAAATGAAGGGTGTTCCACTACGTCTTGAAATCGGACCTAGAGATATTGAAGCAAATCAATGTGTTTTAGTTCGTAGAGACACAAGAGAAAAGGTTTTTGTTTCTCTTGATGAGCTTGAAACTAAGATTCCTGAGTTGCTTAACGATATTACTGCTTCACTTTACAGTAAAGCATCTGAAAACAGAAAGAATCGCACATATACTGAAACTGAGCTTGATAGCTTCGTTAAGACAGCATCAGAAAAGTCAGGTTATATAAGAGCACATTGGTGCGGCGATTTAGCTTGCGAGCTTAAATTAAAGGAGCTTGCAGACGTAACATCCCGTTGTATGCCATTTGGCGAGCAGGGCACAGAAGGAAAATGTATCTGCTGCGGTAAGCCAACTGATAAAATGGTATATTGGGGAAAAGCATATTAATTTACATAATAATTGAAACACGGAGGGAAAGAAAATGAGTTTCAAAAATCAATATCTTAATGAATTAATGGAAAGAGTAGTAAAGCGTAACGCTAATGAGCCTGAATTCCATCAAACTGTAAAAGAGGTTCTCGAATCAATCGAGCCAGTTGTAGAAGCACGTCCTGAATTTATTACAAGCGGCGTTCTTGAAAGAATGGTTGAGCCTGAAAGAATCATCAAGTTTAGAGTTCCATGGGTTGACGATAACGGCAATGTTCAAGTAAATCGCGGCTTTAGAATTCAGTTTAATAGCGCCATCGGTCCATACAAGGGTGGTATTCGTTTCCATCCATCAGTTTACGAAGGAATTATCAAGTTCCTTGGCTTTGAACAAACATTTAAAAATAGCTTAACATCACTGCCTATGGGCGGTGGTAAGGGTGGTTCAGACTTTGACCCGCAAGGTAAGAGCGATGCAGAGGTTATGCGCTTCTGTCAAAGCTTCATGACTGAGCTTTCAAGACATATTGGGGCAGATCTTGACGTTCCAGCGGGCGACATCGGTGTTGGCGCAAGAGAAGTTGGATATATGTTTGGTCAATATAAGAGACTTCGTAATGAATTCACAGGTGTTTTAACAGGTAAGGGCATTTCATATGGTGGCTCACTTATCCGTCCAGAAGCAACAGGCTACGGCGCTGTTTACTATACTGTAAATATGCTTGATTACTTTAAAGATTCCATTAAGGGCAAGACAGTTGTAGTTTCAGGCTTTGGTAACGTTGCTTGGGGTACTGTTAAGAAGATTAATGAACTTGGCGGTAAGGTTGTTGTAATTTCCGGTCCTGATGGCTACATTTACGATGAAGATGGTATCGCAACAGAGGAAAAGATTGACTTTATGCTTGAAATGCGTGCTTCATGCCGTAACAGAGTTCAAGACTATGCTGATAAGTTTGGAGTTCCATTCTTTGCAGGTCAAAAGCCATGGGGGGTTAAGGCTGATATCTTAATGCCATGCGCTACTCAAAATGAGGTTGGTATGAAGGAAGCAGAGCAAATTGTTGCTAACGGCGTTAAGTATTACGTTGAGGTTTCAAATATGCCTACAACTAACGAAGCTATTGCATATTTAAAGGCTAACGGCGTAATTATTGCTCCTTCTAAGGCTGTTAACGCAGGTGGCGTTTCAGTATCTGGTCTTGAAATGTCACAAAACTCAATGAGATATAGCTGGACTGCTGAAGAAGTTGATGAAAAGCTTAAGATGATAATGAAGAACATCTTTACAAACTCAATCAAGGCAGCAAACCAATACGGCTTTGGAGACGACTTAGTAGCAGGTGCTAATATTGCAGGCTTTATTAAGGTTGCAGAAGCAATGCTTGCACAAGGTGTTGTATAATTATATAAAAAGCATATATTTTGTAGCCAAAATTCTCGAAATTGAGAATTTTGGCTATTTATTTTAAAAGATTTCACATTTGAATAGTAAATATTAACTAAAATATTTATTTTTACTGTTGATTTTTATATAAATTTATGATATAATCACAATAGCGAAATATGCATAAAATTCATAGGAGGTAAACAATGAAAAAGATTTTCGCATTATTACTTGTAGTGCTTATGTTAGTTCCTTTCATTATGGCTTGTGGTGAAGATCCTGTTAATACAGATACAAATTCATCAACACAGAACACTAACACTGATACAAGCAAACCAGGTAATACAGACACAGACACTGACGTTCCGCCAGTTACAGGTAACAAAAAGGATGTCAATGAAGAAATGAAAAAATACGCAGGTTCAACCATTAATATTATGGCTGCTACTTGGAGTAACGGTGAGGCAGGAGCTCCTTGGTCACAGGTTGAGCTTTGCGTTACTGACTGGGATCTTAACGCTAATGGTTATGGTACAACAATTAATAACGGCGTTATGGAAAGAAAAGAGTACATTGAAAATACATACGGTGTAACTCTTAACTGGATCAACTGTGGTGGAGCTGGTATGCTCGGTAAGCTCTCAAATGCAGCAATGAACAAGGGTGAAGTAGGCGAGGAAATTATTCATATCGCTATGCCACACGTGTTCGAGGCTATGCAGATTGTAGTTGATGACACTGTTTATGCAATGGGTAGTGACTACATTAACTTTGACGCAGATTACTTTAGCCAAGAATCAGTTGAACAATATACTCTTGCTGGCAACACTTTCTTTGCTGGCGGTGATATCAGCTTCCTTGATGAGCAAACTGCTTACGTTCTTTTCTTCAATAATGCAGTTGCTAACAAGTATGGAACATCTTTCCCAAATCTTTACCAAGCGGTTCTTGATGGTACTTGGACCATCGATACATTATATAATTTAGCTGGATCAGTTAGCGAAGACGGTGATGGTAAGGATGAGTACACTGATGCTGATATATACGGTCTTGGTACTTCACAGCTTGATAGCTACTTCCAATACTTTGGTGTATATCAAGTAGGTAAGGGAACTGACTATGCTGGCAATGAAGTATTTGCTCTTACTATCGAAAACGACAAGGTTCAAACTATTATTGAAAAGATGCTTTATGCTACTAAGAACCCTAACTCTATTAGAACAAGCTGGGGTGGCTGGGAAAAAATGGGTCAAGCCTTTGCTGAAGACAGACTTCTATTCTATCACGAAGTTCTTCAAAAGACATTTAATATCGACAAGAGTGTAAACTACGGTATTCTTCCATTCCCTAAGCTTTCAACAAGTCAAGACAGATACTATGTTCCAGGTGCTCAACAAGCTTCAATCGTTTGTATTCCTAGAGCTACAAGTGACAGAGTTCTTTCTGAATGCATGGTGGAAATTCTCGCTAAAACAGCTGGCGAATATATTGCACCTGCTTATTTAGAGGCAATTAGAGAACGTTTAGGTACTGATCGTGTTGACGATGCTATGGAAGTTATAGAAAAGCAAATATTCCCTAACCTTATGTACGATATTGGTTATAACTACGGTCGTTACGGTGGAGACGGAAGCGGTCTTATCACAGTTTCAGTTCAAGCTGCTTCTATTGAAGGTAATATCAATAACTTTACTAATGCACTTGACCAAGGTAGAACTCAAGCTGAAAAAATGCTTGGCGACTGGTCATATGCATATAACATTTACGAAGACTAAAATTTAATATAATATGAAAAACCTATCTTTTTGTGATAGGTTTTTCTATTTATTTGATTAATTTCTATTGAAAAAATATCTTTTAAATGATATACTATTTCTATAAAAACAAAGGAGAATGCTATGTCCATTATAATTAATGAAGAAAAAAACTTATTTACTCTTCAAACCGCTTCTACAAGCTACCAAATGAAGGTTGATTCATATGGTTTGCTTTTACATACATATTACGGAAAGAAGATTCCAGTAGCAGATATGTCATATAATTTTGAAAACGGATATTATTTATCGTTTTCTCCATATGATGCTATTGGCGAACCGTGGAATCCACACTCTGTAGATATTCTTCCTCAAGAAATATCTACATACGGAAATGGTGATTTTAGAGAAAGCGCAATAAACGTTCGTCAAGCAGACGGCTCCTTAGGACTTGAGTTGAGATTTGATTCATATAAAATTGAAAAAGGAAAATATTCCTTAAAAGGCTTACCATCTTTTTATGGTGACGATGCTGAAACGTTAGTTGTTACCTTAAAGGATAAGATATACGATGTGTACGTACATCTTTACTATGGTGTATTTGAAAAATATGATTTAATTACCAGAGCATATATAGTTGAGAATAAGACTGATAGCGCTATCAATCTTGAAAAAGCAATGGTTAGCCTTGATTTTATAAATGGCGACTATGATTTTGTTTCATTCCACGGCAAGCATATGAGAGAAAGAATGCTTCAAAGAAATGAAGTATTTTATGGAACGTCAAGCGTTGGAAGCTCAAGAGGCGCATCGAGTCATATGCAAAATCCATTTGCTATTTTATGCGATAAAAATGCAAATGAAGAATACGGAAATGTTTATGGCTTTGGCTTAGTATATAGTGGAAACTTTTTAATATCCGCATCTAAATCACAATCAAAGAGTACAAGAATTAATATTGGTATAAACCCAGAAAACTTTAATTTCGTTCTTGAAGCAGGAGAAAGCTTTGTAACTCCTGAGGTTGCAATGGTTTATAGTAATGAAGGATTTGGCAAAATGTCAAGATGCTATCATAAAGCTATTAGAAACAACCTTTGCCGCGGAAAATTTAAAACTGCTAGAAGACCTGTGCTTATCAACAACTGGGAAGGTACGTATTTTGATTTTAATGCAGATAAGCTTGTAGCTATGGCAAATGATGCATCTAAAATCGGTATTGAATTATTTGTAATGGACGACGGTTGGTTTGGTAAGCGTGATGATGATAGATCGGGACTTGGTGATTGGACTCCAAATGAAAAAAAGCTTCAGGGAACAGTTGGAGAGCTTGCTGAAAGAATTAACAAAACAGGAATGAAATTTGGTATTTGGTTTGAGCCAGAATGCATTTCTGTTGATAGTGATCTTTATAGAGCGCACCCTGATTATGCATTCCAAATGCCTAACAGAACACCGTCAGAAAGCCGTAATCAGTTAATTCTTGATATGTCAAGAAAAGAAGTTAGAGATAATATTTACAATCAACTTGAAAAAGTATTAAATAGCGCTAATATTTCATATGTAAAGTGGGACTTCAATAGACACATATCAGACCTTTATAGCGTAGCTTTACCAAAGGATAGACAAGGAGAAGTGTTCCACAGATACGTATTAGGCTTATACGAGCTTCTTGAAAGAATAACAACTAATTTCCCTGACATATTGTTTGAAAGCTGCTCCGGTGGAGGTGGACGCTTTGATATGGGCATGCTACACTATATGCCACAGGTTTGGACAAGCGACAATAGCGATGCAATAGACCGTCTTGAAATTCAATACGGCACCTCATTTGCTTATCCAATTTCAACAATGGGAGCTCATGTGTCAACAGTTCCAAATCACGGTAACGCTAGAGTTACGCCACTTACAACAAGAGGTGTTGTTGCGTACTTTGGTACTTATGGAGTTGAACTTGACATTACAAAGATGACCGAAGATGAAAAGAAAGAAATTCAGCGTCAAATTGTTGAATTTAAAAAGTATTACGATCTTATTCAATACGGAGAATACTTTAGATTACAGGGACCGTTTGATGTTTCTAAATACTATACGGTATGGGAAGTTGCAAAAGAAGATGGTAGCGAAGCGATAGTAGCCGCTGTTCGCAACAGAAACGAGGCTGCGTTTATTCACGAAATCGTTAAGATAAAAGGTCTGATTGAAGATAAGCTATATAGAGTTAATGGCTCAGAGCGATTATATTTAGGTGCTGCTTTAATGGAGCATGGTTTAAAGATGGAATATGATTTCTTTGAATATCCAGCAAGACTATATTATATAACGTTAGCATAATTATCTGATAATACAGCAAAAATAATCCACACAATTTTGTGTGGATTATTAAGTATTATTTGTTACCGTTTAGATATTCTTCCTCTAATTGCTTGTTAAATTCCTCTGCTGTGTTATAGCCCATTTTTTTGAGACGTTGATTCATAGCAGCAATTTCAAGAATAACTGCAAGGTTTCTACCTGGGCGGACAGGAATAGTGATTGCAGGAATGGTAATTCCAAGAATTTCAACGGTTTCATTGTCGAGTCCCATTCTGTCATAAAGCTTGCCTTCAATCCAAGGCTCAAATTTTATAACAAGTTGAATTTTTTCTGTCTCTTTAACGGCACCGACACCGAAAATTCTTTTAACATCAATTATGCCAATTCCACGAAGCTCCATATAGTGTTTGATAATGCTTGGAGCTTTACCTACAAGAGTTTTTTCTGACACTTTGCTTATTTCAACTGCATCATCAGCAATTAAACGATGTCCTCTTTTAATCAATTCAATAGCAGTTTCGCTTTTACCTATTCCGCTATCGCCTAAAATTAAAATACCTTCACCGTAAACCTCAACTAAAACACCGTGTCTTGTAATTGTTGGCGCTAAGTGAATTTTTAAAGAAGCGATCAAAGAAGCAACAAAATCTGTTGTAGCCATTGCTGTTCGGAGAAGAGGAACTTCAAATATTTTTGCTACCTCAAGCATTTCCTTTGGTGGCTCAATACTTCTTGCAATAATCATACATGCAGGCTTTTTCTCAAACAAATTGTATAGGCTCTCATAGCGTTGCTTGTCATCAAGCTGTTCGAGATAAATGCTTTCCATTCTGCCGATTAATTGAATTCGCTCAGGGGCAAAATAGTCAAAAAATCCTGTAAGTGAAAGACCAGGTCTGTTTACTTCGGATCTTGTAATTAAAACGTCATCAATGTTTTTAGGTAAATATATAGATTCAAGGTTGAATTCTTGAATTATTTTAGTAAGTTTTACAGAATTACCGATTGTATTGTTCATTATAAATCCCTCGTTTAATGAATTATCTAGGGATATTTTAACATACACAATAAAAAAATGCAATAAATTAGGAGAAATTTATGAAAATTAATAGTAACGATATTTTTGACGTTGATCCTCAAATTTTAGTCAACGTCA
Source organism: Eubacteriales bacterium (assembly GCA_045127235.1). Classification (GTDB taxonomy): domain Bacteria; phylum Bacillota; class Clostridia; order Oscillospirales; family CAG-272; genus RGIG2000. The sequence continues at coordinate 729 of JBGVPY010000016.1, read as the reverse complement.
ACGGAGAATTAATGTATTTTAACGAAAGTGCAAGAAAAGCTTTTAAGTTAAAAATTAAAAAGGATATTTCCGATTTACTTAATCTTGATGATATAAAGAAATTTTCAATGTTTTCTTCTAAGGTTGATATTATAAATACATTACATCCAGAATTTAAATACGCGATTATTTCTTCCTCCGGTGATGCATTAAACAAGATTATTAAGCTTGTTTTTAAATCAAATATAGGAAAAAACGATGAGGTTTTAAAATTGGAAAAGAATATTTTATCTGTTGTGAATAACGTAAGTTTAAACAGAAAAATTTCTAATATTTTATTAGAGGAGCTATCGCTTAAGATAAAAAATGTGTTTATAAATAAGGGACATTATCTTAATACTTATATCAAATTAAACGATACTGTATGTGTAAATGAATCAATAATTAAATCTCTTATTATGTGCGGCATTACCATGATGAACGAAACTAGTCCGAAAAGACCGGTTGATTTATATGTAAAAAGAGATATGAATAATTTTATTGAAATTAAAATTACTGTAAGAATAGATAAGAACCTTGAGCTACTCACACCACAGGGCGTAGAAAGAGTATTTCCTTGGACATCAATTAGAATTGCACTTATTGATAAAATTTGTGAGGATAACGGAATATCTTATAACGTTACTGTAACAGAAAAAACTTTAAAGCTTGTATATAAAATCAAGGAAGGGCAACTTGCACATACAGGTA
>JBGVPY010000015.1:0-40415 GCA_045127235.1 Eubacteriales bacterium | reverse complement strand
ATTGGAAAAAGCCGAGACTGCCGATGAAAATGGCGTTAAAGATCGGGTGTAGTAATTTTAGATATCACCCAATCCGGCTTGTAGCTACAATACTTTTATCGGTTATTGCCTTTACTTTTCTTGGTGTTTCTTTGAATATTGGTTTTAATGGTTTTCAAGATGTGGTTTTCAACTCAATGCAGAGTAATCAATTGAAACATAGTATAGTTAACAAATATCATAAAGATAATCTTGTAATTCCGATTAAAGAAAATGAAAAGAAAAATATAGAAAAGCAGTTTGGAAAATCTTTGGGGGTAACATGTGTCTCAATTGATATCAAATATGAGATTAAGAGTGAGAGTGAGAATTGTTATTATTCCGTTACTCCTAATGGATTTGCCGAAATATCATCTGATTTAATTGAACGATTTGGATTCTCATTTGTTGGACGTCTGCCAAGTGAGAATAATGAGATTGGGCTTACAAAATTTTCTGCTGATATCATAAATTATTTGAATTATAACGAGGAAAAAACAGAAAATATAATTGGAAACTATATTGAAATCAATGAACAAGAATACATAATCACATCTATAATTGATACGAACTTTGATTTTGATAAGTATTCTCCAGTCAAAAACGTTCAAGCAAATATAGATACACATCTTTTGAGTGCATTCCAAAAAGAAGTACACTCTTCACTACATAATTATATTTATGTCAATAATATCATTGATTATTGCAATGAGAGTATTTTATTTGACAAAGAAACCTGTGGTTTATATTTTACCGATAACTTTTCGGTTGAAATTTCCAAATTGACAAAACAAGACAATTCATTTGATGTTTATGTATTAAATAATTTTGAAAATGGCAGTTTTATATCGGCAAATCTAATTCCTACCGTTTTACAATTGATAGAATGCAATATTGAGTATAACAACGCAGTGTTTTCAAATTATGGTGAGTTGTTTAGAACGTTATGCAATGAAGATAGTGAGATTGAAGCAAATACGGATGACAATTTATATCTAAAGATTTATGAAAAGTATAAAGAAAGATATTTGTTTCCAACGAGTTTTAACTGCTCCTTGGTAGATGAAAAATACGGTTTACAGCACGATATAACTGTAAGTGGTTTTTTTACGAATCATAGTGATGATACTGCTGTAATTTTATCCGATGAACTTTATCAAACTATTTATGAAGAAATCGGTGGGCAATATGATGGGGTTTTTATAACAGTAAGCAACGAAAACGTGAAGCAACTAATTAGTCAAAATGGTATTTTTCGTCTTAATAATTTTATTGTGGAAAACGTAATTAAGTATTGGGACACAATTGATACAATTAAATCTATTGCTAATATTATGTCTGCAATATTTGCATTCTTTTCCATAGGATTATTGCTTAATTTTTTGCTACAAAGTGTTACCGACAAAACAAAAACTATAGGCATTTTAAAAGCTAATGGATGCAATAATATTCTATTAAGTAAAATTCTTATAGTCGAAGGAATTGTCATTGCTTGTGCTATTTTTATATTTGTTTCAATCTTGGTATCTGCTATATGTTTTTTCTTGAGTAGATACTTCATAAATATTGCTGTTTTCGGGATAAACATTTTAATTTTCCCGATAATGTTAACTGTTATTCTATTGTTTTCTGTGTTTGGGTGTTTGTTTCCAATTGTACATATGAGACGACTTTTGCCGAACGATATTATTATAAGAAATTAAGATAAAGGTATATAGGAGGTTTTTATGAAAAAAAAGATAATCTCAATGTTGCTATTATTAAGTGGGGTATTCACCATTTCAGCTTGTACGAACGATTCTACTGATCCATATAAAAATTATACAGCTTCGGGGTTCGAGGTAAAATGTATACAAATTGACTATGAGAATGACAATTATTCTTTTGGGTACGATAGAGTAGAACTACTTTCTGATTACAAGAGTTATGCTGCATATAACTTTAATCTTGACTATACAGAATCGTATTTTGAATTAAACAATTTGTTGGTATTTGTGGTGACATGCCGATCTTCAGATGGTATGAAGTTTATCGAAATATTAAAAAAAGATAATACGATTTATCCGTTGTTTGAGGTAAACGAGATTGGCGAAGACGAACCTGTGACAGACGATATTATTGTGATGTCGTATTGCGTTGAAATACCGAAAACCACGGAATGTGAAATTGGTGACATTAAGTATCGCTATAGATAATGTCATTACTGATAAAATTACCCTCAAATATAAAATCGCCATAATATAAGGATTATGGGATTCACAATTTGTGGAAAATGCTAATTGGAGAGTTTATAGCCGGTGTGTCGAAAGGCACATCGGCTATCCCTTTATATTGACAAAAGCCGCCCTACACACAAGGCGGCTTTTACTGCTCTACCTCTAAATCTTCCGAACGGAAAATATCGTCATCTAAAAACTCTGTAAGCGGCATATTGAAACCTCTTGCAAGCATAATTACGGTACTCAAAGTTACCGTTTTGTTTCGTCCATTCATAATACACTGCATACTTCCGTGTTGTATTCCCGATTCCTGCTCCAAGCGGTATTGGGACATATCTTTTTCACGCAACAATTTGGAAATACGCTTTGCAACTGCGTCATTTACTGTCAAGTTGATACCCCCGATAAGAAGATTTAACTCCGTAGATTTACCTACATATATATTTTATCAAGAAACTGAAAAAATATAAGAAGGTGTACCTACATACCCTTGACTTTTTTCAGAAAACGTAGTATAATATGTAGGTGTACCTACATAAAGGAGAATTGAGATATGATTGTGACTTTTTGCGGACACGCTCAATTCTCTAAATTAGATGAATATGAGCAACAAATACTCGCCTTTTTGGAAGAAAAGGTAGGAGATCAGCCCGCCGATATGTATTTAGGCGGTTACGGCAGCTTTGATAGTTTTGCATACGACTGTTGCAAGAAATACAAGGAGACACACCCGAACGTATCTCTTGTGTTTGTTACACCGTACCTGACGATTGATTATCAGAAAAATCATTTGGACTATCAAAAGACAAGGTACGATTCAATTCTCTATCCTGAAATCGAAGATAAACCCAAACGGTATGCGATAACGTACCGAAACAAATATATGGTGGAAAAGGCTGATTATGTGGTAGCTTACGTTTCGCACGATTGGGGTGGAGCGTACACGACATATAAACACGCTAAAAGAAAAGGCAAGGAGATTTTTAATCTTGCGAAATTTGAAGAATAGAATACTCAAAACAAGTGAGACAGATTCACCATAACATAGGTATCTGCAACGCCAACACACAATAATTTTTCCGTGAGCAACGGTAGTGCGCCCGCAACATTGTTTTTTCAATGATAAATGTCAGGACAACAGTCTATCGTTTCAGCCACAGTACGAACTGAAAGAGTGGCGTTAGCTGATATGGGCGTAGGTGTAATCCTACGCCTAATTTTTTTGAAACAATCTTTTTCACGTTCATACAAAGAACTTGAAAAAAGCTGATGATTTTGATATAATATTATGTTGTAAAAAGAACGAAATTTTAGGAGAATATAAAATGCAAAACTTTGGAATGTCAATGCTATGGTTTTGGATTAGCTACATATTAGTAACTTGCGCGGGCATTGTCCATACAATAATCAATATTTACGTGCTTGGTATGAAGCCAATGGACGAGAATGGTATGGGCGAAGGCTACGAGAAAACAAAACCGTATCACCCGCTTTATAACATCATATCCTTTTCGATTTTTGGTTTTGCATATATGAACGGTCTTACCGAGCCGACAATGACCGAAGCTCTGATAACGGGCGCAATATGGGCGAGTATCTGTATCGTCTTTGACGTGTTTGGTTGGGTACTTATCAAACACCCGTGGAGCTTATCTTTCAAAGAGTTTTACGTTGATTACCAACCGTGGATCACGCTCATATATCTTGCGATATTCGCAGGCCCTACGGTTGGATACTTGTTTACGTTGATTTAAGGATAAGAGGCGTTTATATGTACGATATAATTATTGTCGGTGCAGGCCCTACGGGGAGCAGCACCGCCAAAGAATTGGCAAGTAAAGGTTATAAGGTTTTACTTGTAGAAAAAATGAGTTTACCAAGACAAAAATCTTGTTCAGGTGTTCTTATTAAAAAATCAATGGATTTGGTTGAAAAGTATTTTGGAGAGCCTGCGCCATTACATACGCAGTGCACTCCGAACGATAACCGAGGAATGATATTTACAACGGACGAGGGGAAAGAGTATAAATTTGAGCAACCGGGCTTGAATATATGGCGAGATCGATTGGATTATTGGTTGACACAAAAAGCAGTAGAGGCAGGGGCTGAACTTCGCCAAAACACTTCCTTCATTTCTTGTGAGGACAAGAACAGTTATGTTGAAGTTCAACTCAAGGGTGAAAGTAGTTATGTTGAAAAAAGCAAGCTGCTAATTGCTTGTGATGGTGCGGTGAGTATCGTCAAAAGACAAGTGTTAGGCACACCCAAAAACTTCATTACAACCTATCAGAGTTTTTGCAGAGGCAAGGTGGATTTAGATTATCATTATTTCTACGCTTATCTTCAGCCATATTTATCTGAATATGATGCTTGGTTTAATGTAAAAGACGACTATCTGATTTTTGGTGTTGCGGTAAAAAATCCCGAAAAAGTTGAACAGTATTATAATGAGTTTATACGCTATATGAGTGTTAATCATAACGCAAATATCGAGAAAATTGAAAAGACAGAACGTTGGATTATGCCACATATTATGCCGGGGTGTGAGATTGACTACGGTAAAGGCAGAATATTGTTTGCAGGCGAAACCGCAGGCTTTCTAAATCCTATGGGAGAAGGTATTTCTTGCGGTATGGAAAGCGGATATGAATTAGCAAGAGCCATTCAAACGGTGGATATTGGAAACGGTTATAACGAAGAACACTTGTTGGCTACATACAAGACAAATACCGCCGAAATACACGATTATATGATACGGCAATGGCGTTTTGTTGCGAGAATGTCGGCAAGGTTTGAACAGATGAAATAGAGGTGTGCAAATGTCATTTGATTATAAGAAAGAATATAAAGAATTTTATATGCCGAAGAACAAGCCGAGCATCGTTGATGTACCGACTATGAACTATATTGCCGTTCGCGGCAAGGGCGATCCTAACGCTGAAGACGGAGAATATAAGGCGGCTATCGGTTTGCTTTACGGAATTGCATTTACAATAAAAATGAGTTATAAAGGCGAATATAAAATTGACGGTTATTTTGACTACGTTGTACCCCCACTTGAAGGCTTTTGGTGGCAGAATGGCGTTGACGGGATAGACTATGCACACAAAGAAAATTTTGAATGGATTTCACTTATAAGATTGCCCGACTTTGTAACCATAAAGGATTTTGAATGGGCTATTGCCGAGGCAACAAAGAAAAAGAAAACCGACTTTTCAAAGGTTGAATTTCTTACATACAACGAGGGCTTGTGTGTTCAATGTATGCACGTTGGCTATTATGATGACGAGCCTGCTACCGTTGCTTTTATGCACGAATATATGAAAGATAACGGCTATGAGCTTGATATAACCAACACGCGCTATCATCACGAAATCTATCTTTCGGACGCAAGAAAGGTTGTACCAGAAAAACTGAAAACGGTTATCAGACACCCGATAAGAAAGATATAAATTATGAAACCAATACAAATAACGGCTCTTGCCGTAATTGCGGTATTCTATATCGCATACTTTACTAAAATGATTTTGCAACGCCGAAAAGGTGTAAAAACAGACCAAATCGGCAAAGGTAACAAGCCCCGAAAATTGCTTGTTATTGAAATACTGATGAAGATCGCAACGTACTCAATCGTTGCGGTAGAGGTAATCAGCATTATATGGAATTTCCGTATGTGGAAATCCTCTTACTCTTGGATAGGTATAGTTGTGGCGGCTCTCGGAGTTCTCGTCTTTATCGTTGCCATGGTAACGATGAGGGATAGTTGGAGAGCAGGCATACCCGAAAAGGACAAAACAGAGCTTGTAACAACGGGAATATACCGTATCAGCAGAAACCCCGCTTTTCTCGGCTTTGATTTAATGTATCTCGGTGTGCTTATCGCATTTTTCAATTATCTGCATTTGATTTTCGTGCTTTACGCCGTTGTAATGCTCCATTTGCAGATATTGCAAGAGGAAAAGTATTTGACCGAAACCTTCGGAGAGAAATACACCGAATATAAAAAGCACACGGGAAGATATTTTATAAGGAGAGCTACGGCTTTAATTATTCCAACTTCGGATATGCGGTTTTGGGGCTTGTTCTTGAAACGGTCTATGATACCGATTATCCGATGTTAGTAAATGATTTTGCACAAAATGAGTTGGGATTAAAAAACACGAAGATTTCCGAAAAGGACGGAGATCTCGGAGATTATTGGGATTGGAAATACGAGGACGCCTATTTGTCGGCGGGAGCTATCACATCAAATATAACGGATATGCTTGCCTACGCACAAATGCAACTTGAAAACAATCCGTATTTTGCCGAGTGCCACAAGAGCCTTGCGACACCTAATGCAACGCCCGATTCGTACAAGGAGTTGAATATTCGTCTTGACGAGATTGGAATGGCGTGGATAATTGATAGCGAAAACGGCATTATATGGCACAACGGAGCTACGGGAGATTATAACAGTTATCTCGGATTTAATGTTGAAACGGGAACGGCAGTAGTCGTGCTTTCCAACCTTCCCGCAAGCTATCGAATCCCTGCAAGCGTGTTGGGCGTTAAATTGCTTTTGGAGCAAGGAGAGTAACTTGCAGTAACCTTTTTGTGATTATTGATAGGAGGTTTTAGAAAATGAAGAACACACATATTTGCCCTAAATGTAATAGTTCGGATATTGTCAGAATCGAAGGCAAAGCCGGTGCATACGGTGTGGGAAACAACATACAAGTTGGACTTACAAACTTCTCTGCCGTATTGGTACACCGTTATCTTTGTTGTAATTGTGGTTATTCGGAAGAATGGATTGATAAGGACGATATTCCAAAATTGGAGAAAAAATACAAATAGAAACAAGTAAAACAAAAAGATGATTAAAGGAATAATTTTCGATGTAGATGGAACGTTGCTTGACTCTATGCATATATGGAGTGAGTTGGGAAAACGTTATCTGTCATCAATCGGCATTGAAGCAAAACCGGGATTGGCTAAAATCCTCTTTCCTATGAGCTTGGACGAGAGTAGCGAATACTTAAAAAATGAATATAATCTTCAAGATTCAGTAGAACAGATTACGAAAGATACGATAAAAATTCTCAATGACTTTTACCGATATGAAGCTACCCCAAAACCGGGCGCGTTGGCATTTATAAAGAAAATGCAAAGCAAAAATATCCCTATGGCAATCGCAACATCGGGGGACAGAAGGATACTGAATACTGCTTTGGCACGATTGGGTGTTGCTGATTGTTTCGTAGGTATCCTAACCTGCTCCGAACTGAAAACTAACAAAAGAGTTCCGACCATCTATCTACGAGCAGCGGAGATTCTTGGCACAGTACCGAATGAAACGGCGGTCTTTGAAGATGTGTTACACGCAATCAAGTCTGCGAGGTCAGCAGGCTTTGTTACAGTCGCAATAGAAGATCAATTCAGTCAATCGGATTGTAATGAGATTAAACGAACGGCAAACTTCTATCTGCGGGATTTTTTAGATCAAACATTATATTGCCCCAAGAGTGCAATCTTATAGATAAATGAACAAGGAGATAGTATCAATGGATAGTAAAAAAGTGAGAGTTGGCTCTTGCATATTAGCTTGTGATATGGACAAAATGGTGCGCTTTTACCGAGATATATTAGGGCTTAATACAGAGTGGGACGGTGGAAATTTTGCAGAGTTTATAACGGCAAGCGGAGAGTTAGCCTTTTGGCTTTATAATAGAAAAGAATTTGCAAAGGCTTTCGGAGAAAAATACGTTTTACCCAACGGTATAAATCAAACGTTTGAGCTTGCTTTGTGGTTGCCGTGTTATGCAGATGTGGACGCGGAATATGAACGACTGTCAAAGTTGGATTTGAAGTTTCCTTCAGGTGCGCCAATTACGTATTCATTTGGTATTCGCAATTTTTATGTGACCGACCCCGAAGGCAATTTGATTGAAATCGGTAGCACAAATAAAGAATAGGAGAAAACGTATGAAACGATATATAAAAGAATTGATTATATTTGTACTTCAATTATTGGCATTTTACATTTTACCCCTGTTTGCCGGACCTACGGATATAATGGGTTTGGTATATCTGATCATAATAACTACTTTTACGCTTTCGCTTGTTGTCGGTGTTATTTCAAACAACAAAATTAAATACTTATATCCGATTGTTACGGCAGTTGTGTTTTTGCCAACAGTTCCTATCTATTACAACAGTTCAGCTTTAATACATTCGGTTTGGTATTTGGTTGTGTCGGGTGTTGGCTTGCTTATAGGCTTGGGTGTAAATTTTGTAGTAAACAAAGTAAAACAAAAAAAGTAATATAATTCTAATTTGATGAATTAAGAGGAAAAACAAAAATGATACTTGAATTAAAAAAGGAAACACAAAGGGCGAAAGTTTGAATATGTCAATCCACAGTACGAGAAATCAGACGGTAAGACAAGACGGACAGAAGCCCACAACAAAGGCAGCCAAAGCCAAGCAATACGGCGGTGCGGTTTTAGAGTTGAAAGAGAGGTAAACAATGAGCAGAAAACAACACAAGGGTATCAAGTTTCGCTATGGGAACTTGCACAAGGAGTATATCAAGACGGAGTTTCCGTTGCAATATCAGATACTACTGATGACGGGCGAACTGCAACCCTATTTGATGACGGTGCAAAAATCGGCGGCGAGGTTAAAGAGACGGTTACAAGCACAGATGATGAAGAATCCGTCAACGGAGTTCTTGACGAACTTGCAGAGCCACAGAATGACCGAGCAACAGATCGAGGAAATCGTGCTGACCGAAGTGGTGTACCAACCCCTCGTAATTACCGACTGACAGACGAAAACTTTGAATACTCTACGGGCGCGAAAACACGTTATAAGCAGAACGTAGAGGCTATCCGTCTGATGAAGGTTTTGCAACTGCAAGAAAGACCGCCCACCGAGGACGAGAAAAAGATACTTGCACGTTACGTTGGTTGGGGCGGTATTGCCAACGCCTTTGACCCCGATAAACCCGAATGGCAAAAGGAATATATAGAACTACGAGAGCTTTTGACCGCAGACGAATACCGACTTGCGAGAGAATCGGTACTTTCGGCACACTATACCCCAAAGAGCATTATAGACGGTGTATATGAGGGCTTGAAACGGCTCGGCTTTGAGAGAGGAAAAATCCTTGAGCCTGCAATGGGTATCGGTAACTTTATAGGACTGTTGCCCGAAACATTTGACCCCAAAGAGACCTACGGAGTAGAGATTGATTCGGTTACGGGTAAAATTGCAAAACTACTTTATCCCGAAACAAAAATTAAGGTGTGTGGATTTGAGCAAACGAACTTTGCAAAAAATTCCTTTGACGCGGTTATTACAAACGTGCCGTTCGGCTCGTTCAAAGTTCACGATGCGGAATATGACCGTTTTGGCTTTTATATCCATAATTACTTTCTTGCAAAATCTCTTGACCGTATCAGACCGGGCGGTATCATAGCCGCTATTACAACGAAAGGTACAATGGACAGAGCCAATCCCTCTTTCCGTGAATACCTTGCCAACAGAGCGAAACTTCTCGGTGCTATCCGTTTGCCGAACAACGCTTTTAAGACGAGTGCAGGCACAGAGGTTACGGCAGATATTCTGTTTTTCCAAAAGCGAGATAGAATGGTGGAGAAAGCAAAAGACAGTTGGATAAACGTAGCCGAGGACGAGAACGGCGTACCCGTAAACCAATACTTTATTGAACACCCCGAAATGTTGCTTGGAACAATGGCAAAGCACAAGTCAATGTACGGTGGAGACGATGAAACCGAGCTAATCCCCGATGGGCGTGATCTCGGTGTGGCAATAGCCGAGGCTATCGGCAACCTGCCCGAAGCTGTTTATGACGAGAAAAAAGCCGTTCCTACGGGTAAAGAGGTAGCGGCAGCCGAGCTTGAAATTACCGAGGAACACGAGGGCTTAAAGGACTACTGCTATACCTTTGTCGGAGATAACCTTTACCAAAGAGAAAAAGACCGTCTGATAGCTTGTGATCTTGCAAAAACCAATATTGAGCGTATGCGCGGACTTGTCAGACTTCGTGAGCAAGTAAGACGAGTGCTGAACGTACAACTTGATAACTGCTCCGATGAAGAACTCCGAGAGCAACAGACCGAGCTAAACAACCGTTATGATTCTTTTGTCAAGAGGTTTGGCATTATCAATTCAAGACTCAACCGCAGTCTTTTTCGTGATGACGCAGACTTTGCGCTTTTAATATCAATCGAAGATGTGGACGAGAAAACGGGTACGGCAAAGAAAACAGATGTATTTTCCAAACGTACTATAAAGCCCTATCAGAGAGTTACCCATTGTGAGACCGCTATAGAGGCTCTGCAAGTCAGCAAGAGCGAAAAAGGCTTTGTAGATATTCGCTTTATGGAGGCTTTGACGGACAAGCCTTTCAATGATATTGTGGAAGAACTCAAAGGCAAGATTTTCCGCAATCCGCAGAAATGTATCTTGGACGAGGGAGACAAATATCTTGGTTGGGAGGACGCTTCTGAATATCTTTCGGGCAACGTAAAACGAAAGTTGCAGATAGCGGAAGAAGCTGCCGCGCGAGACGAACAGTACCGAGACAACGTGTATGCGTTAAGAGAGGTACAACCCGCGCCCCTGACCGCAGGCGAGATCGGTGTAAATATCGGTGCGAGTTGGATAGACGCGAAATATTACAGACAGTTCCTTATCGAGACAATCGGTATCAATCCTTATTATGAAGATGATCTGACCGTTTCCCAAAATCAGTTTACGGGAGAATGGCAAGTACACAAATCAAGCAATATGCGTTACGGTGTCAACGTAAGACAAGTTTACGGTACGGGCAGAATGGACGCATACGAGGTGTTTGAACGGTGTCTTAATCAACAGACCCCGACCATAACGGACGAGATCGAAGAAGCGGACGGAAAGAAAAAGCGCGTAACCAACAAGGAAGAAACCATAGCGGTACGCGAAAGACAAAAGAAATTACAAGAGGCTTTCCGTAGGTGGATTTTCGATGACCCGCAACGCCGTGAATACCTTGTTGCAAAATATAACGAGATATTCAATACAACGGTTGTACCGCAGTATGACGGAAGTTATTTGCAATTTCCGGGTATGAATCCCGAAATAACCTTGAAGCCTTACCAAAAGGACGCGGTAGCCCGTATTCTTATGGGAGACAATACGTTATTACACCACTCCGTAGGTGCGGGAAAAACCTTTGAAATTGCCGCTGCTTGTATGAAACTACGAGAGATAGGCACAGCCCAAAAGCCGATTATCGTAGTACCTAACCACTTGGTAGTTCAATGGGCTAACGAGTTCAGAACGCTTTACCCCAACGCCAACTTACTTATGGCAACCAAAAAGGACTTTGAAAAAACGAGCCGTAAAAGGTTTGTCGCAAAGGTGGCAACGGGAGATTGGGACGCGGTTATTATTGCTATGTCGAGCTTTGAGCGAGTTCCCATTTCAAAGGAACGGCAAGAAGAACGCCTTAACCGAGAGATAGATATGATTGAACGTGCTATCGTTGAGGAAAAGGAAAACGAGAATAAACGCCATACCGTAAAGGACTTGCAACGAACTCTGAAGAATAAACGTGCGCTCCTTGAAAAACTGACCGCAGAGGGCAAGAAAGACGATCTTCTAAAATTTGAGGACTTAGGCGTAGATTATCTCTTTGTGGACGAAGCTCATAAATACAAAAACAAGTTCATCTTTACACGAATGAACAATGTGTCGGGTATCAGCCGCGCTATGTCTCAACGCTCAACCGATATGGATATGAAATGTGAGCTTATCAATGAAATGAGGGGTGGAGATAAGGGCGTAGTATTCGCAACGGGAACGCCGATCAGCAACTCACTTGTGGAAATGTTCACGTTGCAGACCTATTTGCAAAGACGAGAGCTTGAAGATAGAGGCTTACAGTTCTTTGATACTTGGGCGGCGAACTTTACCGAAACGATAACGGCTCTTGAACTTGCTCCGAGTGGGCAAGGCTACCGTTCTAAAACCCGTGTCGCAAAGTTCAAAAACCTACCCGAACTCTTGAAAATGTATCGTAGCTTTGCCGATGTAAAAACGGCAGATATGTTGAACTTGCCCGTTCCTGACGCGAATAGGTATCTTGTTGAGATAGAGCCGACAGACGATATTTTACGCCTAAATGACTTGATAGTGGAACGCTCCGAGGCAATAGCCGGCGGCGGTGTAAAACCGAACATAGACAATATGTTATGCGTTACGCACGATGGCAAGATGATAGCCCTTGACCCTCGTTGCTATGACCCGTCACTACCTGACCGAGCAGAACACAAGGTAAACGTATGTATTGGCAATATCTATAAGATATGGAGTGATACCCAAGAGGCGCGTAGTACGCAGATAGTCTTTTGTGATATGTCAACCCCGAAGAAAAACTTTGAGGATTATGACCCCACACAAGACTTTGATGTGTATAACGATATAAAGGTAAAGCTCGTCAATCTCGGTGTGCCGAAAGACGAGGTTGCATTTATTCACGATGCCAAGACCGATCAACAGAAACAAGACCTATTTGACCGTGTGCGCCGTGGCGAAATCCGAGTGTTAATAGGCTCTACCGAGAAATGCGGTGCAGGCACGAATATTCAAAACAAGTTGGTGGCTCTACACCACCTTGACACCCCATACAGACCGTCTGACTTGGAGCAGCGCGAGGGGCGAATTGTAAGACAAGGCAACGAGAACGAGAGTGTGGCAATCTACACCTACGTTACCAAACGTACCTTTGACGCATACTCTTATCAGTTGCTCGAATCCAAACAACGCTTTATCTCGCAGATCAACAAGGGAGATTATACTATCCGTGAAGCTGATGACATAGACGAGGCAACCTTGTCTTATGCGGAAGTCAAAGCAATCGTTTCCGACAACCCGAAGATACGGCGTAAAATGGAGATAGAACAACAACTCGGACAGTTGAGTGTTCTTGAAAAAGACCACCGCAACAACCGTTACCGTATGCAAGAGGCTATAATCCGCGCTCCCGAACAGATAGGCGCAATCGTGCGTTCCATTGAGAGTTTGAAAGCCGATGTAAAAACAAGAGATTTACATAAGGGAGACCAAATTCAGATTGGTAAACAGTTCTTTGAGGAACGTAAGGACGCGGGCGCGTTACTAATAAAAGCCGTGAAATCCGGGCAGTACGTTGGAAAGACAATCGGATATTTCCGAGGCTTTGGCATTGTACCTACGGAGAAACGGTGGGATAAATATTACTTAAAGTTGGTTGGAAACGGACAGTATGAGGTGGAAATCTCCGATAGTGATGTGGGTACAATTTCACGTATGGAGAACGTAACGAACGATTTTGAAAAGGAAATCAAATACGGTTACGAGCGCAAGGAACGCGCCGAGCAAGAATTGATTGTTGCGAAATCCGAGGTTGACAAGCCCTTTGAACACCAAACGGAAATGGAAGCTCTGCAATCCGAGCTTGCGGAAATCAATGCGGAACTTGATTTAGGACATACCAAAGAAAACATTGTCCTTGAGGACGAAACGGGAGAAATTCCAAAAATCGAAATCTTGGACGAGAGCGAAGAAGAAGTTGAAATAGCATAAAAAGGAGGTTGATATTGGGAAGAAAAAAGATAATACACCGAGAATTTGAGATACACGAATATCCGCGAAGCGCAAAGAACGTAGGCAAAGCCCTCGTTAGTGAGGGCTTTGCAGAGGTGCGCGGAGATCTGTTCTTACGGAGAGTGTATGTGGACGGATCGGGCGAGCTTGTCCGATATAATGACGAAGCGGAAATGTGGGCAATTCTCGTCTTTTCCGCAAATGTGGAAAGCGGAGTTGAGGACAGAATCCGCAGTAGTATTCGCAATAATTTTGATGTCGGCGTTTGCTTGGAAAAACACAAGAACGACAAGAAAGCCGCATAAAAAACTTGGGGGCTTTCGTGAGAAAGCTCCCATTTTTAATAAAATATAGTTTTTCATCATTTATCCAACAAAAACTATTGACAAAAATATAAAAGTTGGGTATAATAATAGTGGGTGATGAAGAATGAGTATGCTTATGACGGTTATCTCTCGTGAAGAAACCCGAAACGAGAATATGATAACCGAATATACAAAAGAGCTTGACACACTACCGAGAGGAAAAATAACCCCGAAAACAGTAAACGGCAAAACTTATTATTATCTGTATTACCGTGACGGAAAAAAGGTAGTGAGTAAATATATCGGCAAGGACGAGGAAAGTTTAACCGCAGTTCGTGAACAACTTACTCGCCGTAGTCAGATAGAAGAAATTATAAAGAAGCTGAAAGAAGAAAAGGCACAAATCAAGAAGTTGGAGGCTATGTTATGATATTATACCACGGTAGTAATATGGTAGTGGAAAAGCCGAGACTTATCGAACAGAACAGATTCCTCGACTTCGGATACGGTTTCTATACGACAACCAATAAGGCACAAGCCGAGAACTTCGCCCAAAAGGTTGTAGTACGCAGAGGCGGTACACCGACAGTCAACGTATATGAGATAGACGATAATATCGGTAGCGAACTACTTAAAATCAAGCGTTTCAATGCTCCCGATGAGGAATGGCTCGACTTTGTTTCCGAACATAGAAACGGAACGTATGACGGAGAGCAATACGACCTTATAATCGGTGCAGTTGCAAATGATGATGTTTACAGAACGCTCCAAGTGTACTCTACGGGACTTTTGACCAAAGAACAAGCACTTGAAGCCTTGAAGATCAAGAAATTGTTTGACCAATATGTGTTTGCGACAAACGAGGCAATTTCACTCTTGAAATTCGTCAAATCCGAGGGGGTGTGATATATGGACGAGAAGTTCAATTCTATATTGAGTATCGCGCTTATACCGCAGACGGTTGACCTTATTGTGAAGAATGAAGGACTTGATGATATTTCCGCTATGAATGAATTTTATCACTCCAAAACCTATGAAATGCTCGCTAAAGAAGAAACAAAGATGTGGCATTTCAGCCCTATGACCGTTTATTCAATGTGGAAACACGAAAAAGAGACGGGAGAAGTTGTATTTCCGGAGGAATGAGTTATGAGTAAAGAATTACCGTTTATGGTGCTTTGTGTTGAAGAATACAAAAACCAAAAAGGACTTACGGGCAAGGAAGTTATGACCTTGTTTAACAAGTATTCGGTATGCGAATATATCCAAGACTTTTATGAGGTGTTGCATACTACGGGAGCAAGATATATCGTCAATGATATTGACCTTTATATCAAGTCTCGCCAAACCGCATAAATCAAAATCGAATATAACAGTTTAACTAACCGAACGGCACTAAAATCTGTTACTGTTATGATAAAAGAATATCATAAGGAGGCAGTATATATGAGCCAAAGAGCAGTATTATGGTGTCGGTCTGAAATGGGAAACACAGAGGACTTGACACGACAAAATCAAGTCCTCTCTTTCTATTGTAAAGAGCAAGGAATGAAAGCAGTTCGCACTATCATTGAATATGGAAAAGCGGATATATTGAAGCTACGGAACTTTCGCCAAATGGCAAGGTATGATGAGTGTGATGTGATACTCGTTGAGAACTTTGATGTGTTAGACTTTTCGCCTGATGTAACAACAGAGGAAATTAAATATCTCAATGAGCGAGGCGTAAGAATAGTATCGGTGGACGAGGGAGAAATAACCCCCGATATGTTACCCGATCTGTATCGAAAACGGTTTAAGATTATCGTGTGCAACAGAAACATATACAACCGCAGACGGAAAATCCGTTACAACTAAATAAAGATAATCATAATCCGTTGGATAACTTGGAGGGTTTGATTGTTCAGAAGAACAGTCAGACCCTCTATTTTTTGTAAAAGGAGAGTAAAAAATATGACATTAGCATTGAATAAAGAATTAGCAAAAAGAGCCGTTGTATTACTTCGTGCGTCCTCTAAACAACAGACAGACCGAGAACACGACTTTGACATACCCCAACAGAAATCTATCCTTTTGCCGTTCGTAGAGTCGAAAGGTTGGGATTTAGTAAAGGTATTTACCGAGGGCGGTGTATCGGGCTTTAAGGTATCGGCAAATGACCGAGACGCCATTCAAGACATAAAGAAAATGGCAGATCGCAGAGAGTTTGACATACTCGTAATTTATATGTCAGACCGTCTGGGACGTATCGCAGATGAAACGCCGTTGATCGTATCTTATCTCAACCAAAGAGGTATTACGGTGTTCTCCTATACCGAGGGGGAAATAAGTGCGAAAGACCATACAAGCAAGCTCATAACCTATATCCGTTATTGGCAAGCCGAGGGCGAGAGCCGCAAGACTTCTCAACGTGTATCGGACGCTATTGTGCAAGCCGTTACCGAGGGGCGTTATCGTGGTGGTGCTACCGCCTACGGTTATAAAATGGTAAACAACGGACGAAACAACTATAAAGGAAAACCCGTACTTGATATTACGGTGGACGAGGACGGCGAAGCTCCCGTAGTCAGACTGATATATTTCCTTGCAAGAGAGCGAAATATGGGTTGTTGGGCTATCGCAAAATACCTTAACGATAACGGCTACAAGACAAGACACGGCGGCTTGTGGACGAACACCCAAGTAAGACAGATTTTGACCAACCCGATATACAAAGGCTACTATGAGTTGAGACAGAAAAAGAACGAGCGAGGAAATCCCAAAGTTGTATCTCCGTTTATGCCTGAACTCGTTATCATTCCTGAAGAAGAATGGAACGCAACACAAGAGGTTATGGAGAAACGAGCAACCCGAAAGAAAGGTATCAAGAACACCAACTACGGCTCTATGCTTTTGGCGGGACTTATGTTTTGTGGATATTGTGGCGAGAAGATGACCTCGTTTCAAGGCAAAAGCAAAACCGTTGTTGTGGACGGTAAGGAAGAAAGAACATATATTCCTAAATACCGTTGCCGTTCGGTAAGGTATCCGACTGAAAATCCTTGTCAGGGACAGTCAACGTATAGTGCAAAGAAAGTAGAAAGAGTTGTGATAGACGCTCTTAAAAAGTATATCTCAACTCTGAATACGCAAGAGTTGTCCGTCTCGTATCTTGAAAGAGTTGAGGAACAAATCAAGATAGCGAAGAACGAATTGTCAAGGTTGCTTGCCGCCCAAACAAGAACGGTAAAGGAATTGAGTGCATTAAAAGACGAGGTTGTAAAATCTCTTATCGGAGAGAGCCGCTTTGACAGTTCAATGTTACAAGAACTGTTGGCGAAAAAAGAACTTGAAGTCAAGAGTAGTGCCGAGCAGATCGAGAACAAGGAACGAGAACTTGAGGGCTTGACGAGCAGCCGCAATAGCGTTTTTGAACTCAACAGTAAAATGCAATCTTGGGATACTGACTTTGAAGATCAAGGCGTGGACGGACAAAAGGCTATGTTGTATCAAGTTGTTGACCGCATAGACATTTACCGAGATAGAGTTGAAATTCACGTCAATATTAAAATGGATATGTATGAGAACGGCTTGTCGGATAGGTTGCAAGCTCCGACAAGCGAACTCATAACAGTTCCCGCGAAAATTGAGGACAACGACAATCTCCCTATGGTAGCTTGTGGAACAGACCAAACCGTTTTATCGGGACAGTCTATTATAGGGGGTGTAAACTCGGTATCGTTAGCAGCGTAACATACCTAGGCGAAGGTGCGTTCGAAAATTGTAAAACTCTTACCGAAATTAACTTTAATGCAATCAATATGGAAGATTTAAGTTATGATAGCTACGTATTCTCAAATGCGGGACAAAGCGGAGAAGGAATAAAAGTAACCTTTGGCGATAAGGTTACAAAAATACCTGCTTATCTATTCTATACATATAGTCTTTTAAATAGTGGTAAAACTCCCAAAATTATAAGTGTAAGAATAGGCGAAAATGTAACGAGTATAGGAAAATATGCGTTCTATAAATGCGCATCCTTAACAAACATAACAATACCGAAAAATGTAACAAGCATAGGCTCTTATGCGTTCTATAATTGCACATCTTTAACAAGCATAACAATACCGAAAAATGTAACAAGCATAGGCGATTTAGCATTCTGTAGGTGCGACATCTTGATAAGCATCATTGTATCAGCAGAAAATGCCAATTACGAATCAATAGACGGAAACCTTTATACGAAGGGCGGAAGAGAACTTGTACAATATTCCATAGGTAAAAAGGACACTCAATTTACAATTCCTAGTGGTGTAACAAGAATAGATGAATATGCGTTCAGCATGTGCACATCCTTAACAAGTATAACAATACCTGAAAGCGTAACATACCTAGGCGAATATGCGTTCTATAAATGCGCATCCTTAACAAACATAACAATACCGAAAAATGTAACAAGCATAGGAGCAAGTACGTTCGAAAATTGCACATCCTTAACAAGTGTAACAATAGGCGAAAATGTAACAAGCATAGGCGAATATGCGTTCTCTAATTGCACATCCTTAACAAGCATAACAATACCGAAAAATGTAACAAGCATAGGCGATTTAGCATTCTATAGGTGCGACAATTTGATAAGCATCATTGTATCAGCAGAAAATGCCAATTACGAATCAATAGATGGAAACCTTTATACGAAGGGCGAAAGAGAACTTATACAATATTCCATAGGTAAAAAGGATACTCAATTTACAATTCCTAATGGAGTAACAAGCATAGGCGCAAGAGCGTTCGATAGTTGCACATCCTTAATAAGCATAAAAATATCTGACAGTGTAACATACATAGGCAGAGAAGCGTTCTCTGGTTGTATTAACTTAACAAGCGTAAGAATAGGCGAAAATGTAACAAGCATAGGCTCTTATGCGTTCTACGGTTGTTTAGATCTTACAGAAATAAGCTTTAATGCAATTAGTATGGATGATTTAAGCGATGGTAACTACGTATTCTCAAATGCAGGACAAAGCGGAGAAGGAATAAAAGTAACCTTTGGCGATAAGGTGACAAAAATTCCTGCTTATCTATTCTATACACATAGTCTTTTAAATAGTGTTAAAACTCCAAAAATTATAAGTGTAACAATAGGCGAAAATGTAACAAGCATAGGCGAAGGTGCGTTCAAAAATTGTAAAACTCTTACCGAAATTAACTTTAATGCAATTAATATGGATGATTTAAGTGATGTTAGCTATGTATTCTCAAATGCAGGACAAAGCGGAGAAGGAATAAAAGTAACCTTTGGCGATAAGGTGACAAAAATTCCTGCCTATTTATTCTGTTCATACTACCCTAAAATTACAAGTGTAATACTAGGCGAAAGCGTAACAAGCATAGGCATACAAGCGTTCTTTGGTTGTATTAACTTAACAAGCGTAACAATAGGCGAAAATGTAACAAGCATAGGCGCAGGAGCGTTCAAGAGTTGCACATCCTTAAAAAGCATAACAATACCGAAAAATGTAACAAGTATAGGAGCATGGGCGTTCAATAATTGCACATCTTTAGCAAGCGTAACCTTTGAAAATACAAATGGTTGGTATCTAACAAGTAGTAGTACTGCAACAAGCGGAATAAGTGTTGATGTAACAGACGCAACAAAAAATGCAAAAAATTTAAGGATTTATTATTGCTTAGATTGCTGGAAACGCAACCCATAAAAAACAACCCTACAAGTGTGAATTAAACACTTGTAGGGCTATTTTTATTTACTTGCATACTCATTTATAAGCTTTTGTACCTTTTCAAACTTTTCCTTGTCAAATTCGTACGCTTGTCTTTCCTTGACAAAATTTCCACTTCCACGCTTTTCAAAATCGTATCGTGGAATTAACTGAATATGGTAGTGATTTGCAGGTCCATCACACATAGTGCACATATACACTCTTACGCAACCGTAAACATCTCTTATAATATTCATAAAAGCTTTTGCAAAGCGAATAATCTTTTCGTTAATATAGTCGGGAGCCTCACTCATATCGTGATAATGCTCAATAGTTGAAATACACATATGCCCCTTCGCCCTTGGATTTTTAGCAAAAAAGCATTCAATATCATTGTCCTTGTAAATTACAATATCACTGTCATCGCCGTAAATTGCTCCGTTATGAGACCTGTTAAAGCAGGTAGGACAAATTCCCATGTCTGTAAGCTCCGCAGGAGTACATTTTAAAAGCTCGTTTTCTGTCATAGCTTCACCTCATTTTTTAATACCTTAATAATCGCCATCGCCATTGAATAAAAGCCCAAATCGTTAGGATGACAGGAGTCCACCGTGCCCTCATCATGGCAAATTTTCATAAGAGTCTTGCCATCAATAAAGTACACATTCTTATCCCCATTATCCCTTGCATTTTCATAAGTGCGTTTTATAATCTCACGCCTAATTTTTTCATCCTTAGTCAAATTATACTTCGGTCTTGACATCATAATAATAGGCAAATTCGACTTTGCTTCCCTTATTTCCTTAAACATTCTTTCGTGAGTGCTTTCTAAATGCTCGATAGTCGGCGCATTATGGTCATAATCATACACAAAAGCACTCATATCAAGGGTACAAATGTAATGTGATATCTCTTTTTCCGCCCTCGCATTACCCGAAAAGCCAAGATTTATATGGTCAACGCTAAGTCTTTGCGAAATTATCGCCTCATAAGCATTTCCAGGCCTTGAAGCGCAACCGCCTTGTGTAATTGATGAGCCATAATATACAATCGGCTTATCTATTTTATAACACTCTGCTTTTTCTATTTTCGCATTTTTTCCAACACCAATATAAAGCTCGTTAACATCACTATATAATGGAAAGTTAATTGTAATTTCACGCATTTTCCTAGAGCTAAACTCAATAACACCCTCATACCCATCATTTAACTCAAATGGCGGCACAAAAGAAGCATAGTATTTTTCACTTATATATAAATCAAAGCCCGATGAGCCAGTCAGCGCAAAATGTGGCATTTTACCAATATGGGACATTTTTGTATGTATAGCAATATATTTACTATCTGTCTTAAATTTAACTCTGCCACCGGCAGTATTTGAATGTAGCCAATAAACACCCTCGCTTACACTCTTAGCCACATCCTCTTTCATTCTTCTAAATTTCCCATTCTCATAAAAAACACCATAAACGCTAAATGGCTCGCTTTTTACATCATAAAAAACAATATCCTTTTTATTTAATTTGCTTTCAACCTTAAAGTTTTTATCAACGCTTGAAATATCCATAATATCACCTCATACCCATTATAAAGCACAATCCTAAAAAAAGCAACAAAAAACTGTGTGCCGAAGCACACAGCTTAAATATTTTATGATATTGTTTTATTGATGATTTTTATCGTTTTCAATATTTTCTAATTTTTTACGAATGGTTTGTACGTTATACATAATATTTGAAATTGCCATGCATGATAAAAAGTCAAGAAATGCAATCACAGTGCAAGGAATAAACCACGCTATAAAATCAAGTATTCCATCATCTTGCCCGCCAAGACCGATATCCCAAAATGAGTATGTAGCATCAGCTAAGCCGCCAACAATACCAAATGCAAACGTTAGTATTGATAAGGAAATAAAAACAACTTTGAATAAAATTCGCCAAAAATCCTTTTTATCGTTAAACATAAAATTCCTCCAAAAAGACGTTTCTTCAAAAAAAGTATAACATGGGAAGGTAAAAAAGTCAACAAAAAACTGTGTGCCGAAGCACACAGCTTTATTTGTTATTTAGTTGCTTGCTTTTTGTTAAGATACTTTATTAAGAATATCGCACCAACAAAGATAGCGATTGTAGCCACCCACATAATAAGCGCACTAAGAACTCCACCAAGTGATGCACAAGCACCTGCGATTAAGTAAGAAATTACCGCAATACCTGCAACAAGTGAAGCATATGGCAACTGAGTATTAACATGCTCAACATGGTTGCACTGCGCACCTGCGGAAGCAAGAATTGTTGTATCTGAAATTGGGGAAATATGGTCGCCAAATACAGCACCGCCAAGAGTTGCAGAAACTGTAATAAGCATAAGAGTTGTAACATTTGCGCTTCCACCTAAAAGTGTAACTGCAATAGGAACAAGAACACCGAATGTTCCCCATGATGTACCTGTTGAGAAAGCAATTAAGCCTGCTAAAATAAAGAATATTGCAGGGAAAATAAATTGTGGGAAGCTGCTGCCCTCAAGATTGTTTTGAACGAATGCTTGAGCATCAAGGTATCCGCCTCTTGCACCCATAATGCCTGAAATTGTCCAAGCAAATGTAAGAATAAGAATAGCAGGAACCATAGCCTTAAAGCCCTCAGTAAAGCTACCCATAATATCCTTAAAGGAAACAACCTTAGTTACAATGTAGTAAATTGCAATAATGAATAAAGCAATAATTGAACCGATAGCAAGAGACATACCTGCATCACAGTTAGAGAATGCCTCAATTATATTTGCAGATTGAAGCTCTGTGTCAATAAGACCTGTATCCCAGTTGTAGAAGAAGCCTGTATAAATCATACCGCCAATACAACAAAGAATAAGAATAATTACAGGAATTAAAAGATGCTTAACAGTTCCGCGTGGATTTGCTTGAATTTCCTCACCATTTGAGCCATCAGACTCAACGCCTGAGTGAACGTCGCCTGTTGCTTCTGTAACATCATCGTTTTTCTTCATCTTACCAAAGTCAAACTTGAAGAAGCAAAGAGCAAATACCATTGCAATAGTTAAAAGTGCATAAACATTAAATGGAATAGTCTTAATAAACATAACAAGACCATTACCCTCAAGCTCGCCTGTAACTGCAGCCGCCCAGCTTGAAATTGGAGCGATAATACAGATAGGAGCAGCAGTTGCGTCAATAATGTAAGCAAGCTTGCTTCTTGATACCTTGAACTTATCTGTAACAGGACGCATAACTGAACCAACAGTTAAGCAGTTAAAATAGTCATCAACGAAGATAAGACAACCAAGACCCGCAGTTGCAGCAAGCGCGCCACCCTTAGTTTTGATTTTCTTTCCTGCCCAATCGCCGTAGGCTCTTGCGCCACCTGATTTTTGCATAAGAACAACTAAAATTCCAAGAACAACAAGGAATACGATAATAGGAACATTAGCTCCTACCTTTTCACTCATTACATTAAATAGAGTGAATAACGCCTTAAGCGGATTACCGCCGGCATACATCATAGCACCTACAAAAATACCGAAGAACAGAGAAATATAAACCTGCTTAGATATAAGTGCAAGAACTATGGCAACAATAGCGGGCAAAAACGCCCAAAATGTACCTTCCATGATTTCCTCCTTAAATTTATTTTATTTTCTTAATGGAAGCATAAAAAATCACGGTACTATCAAATACCGTGATTAAAAAATCATAATATCCAATAGCACTCCGCATAACCATGCGACAGTTATTGCGATATTCTCGCAATACCCAGATACAGATTTTCGGGCAAAATCCATACCTTCGGCAAGTATTCCTTTACCACAAGAGCTAAAAGCCCAACTCTTGCTTGTCATAATACTCGCAACCTCTATTTTTTATGTCAAAAGTATAACATATGAATATTATTTTGTCAACTATTATATTTTAAATATTTTAGCAAATCCCTCAAATTTCTCCGTAGGATAAGATTTGCACACGGAAATGTAAACATTTCTGCTTGTATTTTTTAATCTTTCAAGGAAGGGTGTAATATTGATGCTTTCCTCAATTTTGTCAAAAACTCCATAGATAAAAGCTGAAGCTTTAATTTTACTGCTTTCTATAAGAGCAATAAATTCATCAAGATTTTTTAACATCAAATCTCCCTCGCTAAGATAACCATCGTTTTTTATCCTAGAAGAGGATAATGAAAAATAATCGCTTTTTTCCGTGTTTATGATTTTGTCAAGCTCCTTATCGCTGTCATATCCTTGATAAACGGAAATATTATATTCATTCATCTAAAAGCACCTCGCCGTTTGTACCGTAGAAAATATCATCATGTCCCGATAATTTTTTGCACACCGCCTCGAATTTCTCCCAAGAGATATATTCCGCATCCATTTCGTAGGAATGTCCCCAAATGTAGAGTAGAGAGGGCTCATCTCTGTCAAGAGATAAAAATCTGTCAACCACCTCATCAAGACAATCTTCAATATAGTAAACCGTAGGCTTAAATCTATATAAATTGTCCTGTAAATCAAAATTATATGTTGACTCAAGCCCCCTTGCAAATTTAACTCCCGTATTTTCCTTTATAATTTCAGCCACACGGTCATCGTTATTTTCTCCACCGCAAGGATAAGCCATGGACTTCACCTCATAACCGCAAATCTCACTTAAATTAAGTCGGTCTGTCTCAACCTGCCTTATTATCTCATCCTTTTCAAGGGAAGGCAAAAACGGATGTGTTAGCGTATGCACCGCCACCTCATGATTACCGTAAACCTCTTTGATTTTCTCCCTTGCAATCTTATCGTGGCGCACAATATGACCGTTTCTGTCAAGCGTGCCATCAAGCCCTAAAAACTCCGAATTTAAATTAAATGTACATTTTAAGCCGTACTTATCTAAAATCTCAATTAATCTTATATCCTGTGTAACACCATCATCAAAGCTAAATGTTACCGCCTTTTTCTTACCATTCCACATCATTTTACATTCTCCTTAATTGATTTTATTACACATTCTGCAATCATTCTCATTCCATCCTCATCGGGATGTAATCCGTCTGTCGTATTGTTGTAATAATTATCATTTGCAAAATCGCTGCTAAATAAATCACAAACAAAGAAATTATCTCCAGCCACCTTAACTGCATTTTCAATAATATCATTGAACTTTATAGTTCTTTCCTTTACAGACGGGTGTCTGTTTGGCATATTGATACAGCATACAGTAGCGTCTGGATGCTTTTCTTTAATTGTAAGTAGCGTCCTTTCGTAATCACTTGCGAAAACATTATACTCAATGCCACGGCCTAAATCATTAAGACCCATAAACACGATTATAAAATCAGGCTTAGTGCCATCATCCCTTGATAAGTAGTTAGCGCGGTTAACGCCCGCCGCTTCAATATCTCTGCCACTTAAATTACCACCTGACCAAGAATTGTTTACACATAATTCAAGTCCAAATTCCTTCATAACCAAGGACCAATAAGTTTTTTCAAGCGGAAACGGCTCATCATAATAACACCTGTTTCCCCAAATAGTAAAATTAGCATTTTTATCGTTTGAAACGCCCCAATATGTAGATACACTGTCCCCCAAAATTGATAACTTTTTTCCCTTTAACATAAAATATCTCCTTAATTTTAAAACTTAATCTATTTTAATTATACATGCATGCGCACAAATTATCAACATAATTTTCCAAAAATAAAACAAAAAACTCAGTCAAACCTAAGCGGTTCAACTGAGTTCTAATTGTGAAAATTTGCATATTGCATTGATATCGAATTCAAACGGGAGTGGCTAGGGACTCGCTTGGAGGGACATCGCTTGAAGTGTTCATTTTTATGTGTTTTGCGATAGATACGATTTCTAAAATGAAAATTGCCAAATAATAAGCGTTCCATATATAGATGTTGACACCAAGTCCGCCTCCGATAAAAATCCCCATCGGTATAGCACCAAAAAGCAATATTGACAATATTGCATTGAAAATAGGATGGATTTTCATAAATACCTTTATTGCTGAAAGAATGGCATCAATAAAATAGAAAATCAAACTGAAATAGGCAACTATCATTTCGAAAACCCAGAAAGCAAAAGATTTGCTGACACCTCCTTGTTCGCGGGCAGGCTCTGTTATCAAAGCAATAAATGAGCATATCATCAATCCAAAACTAATAAGACTTATGATCATTGCAAATATTGCTGCGCCTTTTGTAGATGTGTCTTTCATATCCCCACCGCCTTTCTGGATTATTTGTTACCTTGATTTGCATTTTGCTTCGCTGTTTGAATAGAGCGGACAAGCAAAAATCTTATTGTCGAGCAATTCTTGTCAAGTGCCTTGTGCCTTGCTTCATCTATATACTCGCTTCTCCAAAGCATTTCAAGCCACTTGCTCGTTTCGTTTGTTTCTTTGAGTGCGATTTCAAGCTTTGCAATAAAATCGGCGCGACTATGAGCATATTTGCTTTCGGCAATATTTGCACAAATACTTGTCGCGCTTCTGCCGATTTGATTTGAGATAACGGTTTCATGCTTTGAGCGTAACTCTTTTGTCAGCTTCAAAGCTTCTATGGATAATTCCATAGACAGATTCCCGAGCTTATCCTCTTTCATAACCACACCACCTTTCTTAAACCAATTACATCATACTTTCGATTAAAAATCAACTATCAATCAGTGAACTAATCAAACGACTACCGCTCCGTTTGCGCGAAGCGCAACAGCGTTTACGCCATAGGCGTAACATCATTTGCAACCTGGTGCAACATCATTTGAGGCAAAGCCTCAACCTCGTTCATTTGTGCCGCAAGCGGCAATGATGTTCTCGCTTCTCTCGAAATGATGTTGCGTGTGCCACGCAAACGATGTTGTGTCTGACGGCACAAATGAAAAAATCCTGAAAGCGATGCTTTCAGGATTTTTTGGCTGGGGATCTAGGGCTCGAACCCAGACATACAGAGTCAGAGTCTGCTGTGCTACCATTACACAAATCCCCAATGCGACAATGATTATATCATAACAATAAGAAATTGTCAAGAATTTTTTATAAATAATTTACCAACGAATAAATAATTTCAAGAATTCAAAATATTGCCAAGCTGTTTACAATCTGAATTTTGTGTGCTATAATTGTATTAACGACATAACACAAGGGGAAACTGTTATGAAAAAAATTATAAGTTCATTATGTATTATACTTGCATTGATTATAGCATTATTTTCTTTTTCGTCTTGTCAACAACCTGACAAAAGTGATGAATCGGGAAGTTTATCGGATTCAGTAAGCGATAATCCTGACAATAAAACACAAGAGGAGCTTCTTCTTGAAATGAACGAGCTTGACAGAGCCGATGAATTAAGTAGGCTATCTGATATTGCCATGAGTGAAAAGCTTTCATATAAAACAACAATGATAGGAGAGATACAAACAACCTTACAGGGCAATGTTGTAATCGGCGAAATAAAAGGCGAGAGCGCACATTTATTTGGCAATACTGATGATTTTGTGTATCAAGAAAAGCTTGAAAGCACATCTAAGTATAAAGGCGAGGAAAGCGTTACGACCTTAATTGAAGGCTATCAAAATGGATATATGTATATTTACAATAAGAATGGCAGCATTACCACCACCTTTAAATCTCCTATTACCAAGGATCAATATTTGCAGCATATGAAGGATATGGAAGTGGAGACAGATTTTGAGCTTGATAGAGAAGGCTGCAAGGAAATTACTGCTCAAAGAAACGAAGACGGCACATGGACTATCACCTATGCTAAATTTACCGAGGAAAGATTAGAGCTTTTATTAAGTGAGCTAAAAAATCTTGATGAGCAGCTTAATGAATCGTATTTAATATCCGATGTGAAAATTGATATCAATATTATGAGCGATTTTGCTATAAAAAACGCCACAATGGAGTTTGAATTCGCAAAAAATAAAGACATAAATGGCAGCGCCACACCATTATCAGCGACCGAAGACACAGAAGGAAAAAACAAGCTTTACATAGAGATATCGTACGACTATAACCCACTTACAGTAATGGAAGAAATAGATTTAGGTAGCATAAGATATAAGGAAGTGGAAGACCTCAGATATTATTACAACATCCAAAAGAAGCTTGATGAGCTTAAAAATAGCGAAGAAGCGAAGGTAGTAATTGGAATTAAAAGCGATGTAGATTATAGAGGAATGGTTAGTGTAACGGAAGAAACAGACAACATTACCTTTAAAAACAAAGACGGAAAGCTTGAATATGAAATTGAGTCAATGTCAAACAGAGGCAACTACAAGATTTTATATGCCAACGGCTACCAAGATCTTATAGATGAAAGTGGCACTATGCAGCATGAAGCGGTAAGCGAAATGGAAGCAAGAGCATACCTTGAAAGCATGCTGGATGTGGCAGGATATAAAATCGATATTATAAGAAATATTGAAAAGGTAAGCGACGGCGAATACATATTTACACTAAAGCCCGGCGATAGCTCGTACAAGGCTATTGTGGACGCGTACGGTGGACATGTAGAAGAAAGCAGCTCCACACTAACAATTAAATTGTTTAACGGCAAAATCGTGTACTACCATTACACATTTTACGCAGATGTATATTTAAGCACCGTTTCCTCATATATGGAAATGGATCAATCGGTTGTCTGCACATACGAATATTAAACACTAAAAACAACGCTTCGGCGTTGTTTTTTAGTTGACAAAGATTTGAAAATGTTATATACTTAACTTAGACTTATTGTATAATGAGACACAGGAGAAATTTATGGGACGTAATGCTAAAATTATAGACGAAATATTAGATAACCAAGCAGAAATGGAAGAGCTTGATTTACCAAGCGGAAATTTCGTTGCAACAATAAGTAAGGGATACAAAATTCTCTTTTTGTTAGTGGGAATTATATGCGTGCTTACAGGTATAGTTCTTTTAAATTTTGTTGAAGAAGTATGGTTAAGCGGTATTGTCATAGCGCTTGGTTTAGTAAGCCTTCTTTATTTACCAACCTGTCTTTCCTATAAAGGATATATAAGCCGTGAAACAATGAGAGAGGAATACTTAATTGTATTTTTCAAGGTTATAAAAGAGGTAGAATGGAAGGATATCAAATTTAAAAAGCTAAAAAGAGACGAATACGGCGAGATTAACACCATAAAATTCTACGATGAAAATATGAAAAAATTAATGTCCTTTGATAAAGCAACCGTAGGCTTTACCCGTATCGTTAAAATGGCGAAAAAAGGCTCAATTAAAGAGATTAAATAGGAGTAACTAATGAAAAAAATAAAAAACTTTCAAAAGGGAATGGGCATTGGTGGCTGGCTTACCAACTATAAGCGCTTTAATGTTTTGCCCAACGATAAAAGATTAGAAATAACCATCGGCGATATGGAGCATTTTGAAGAATATATTACCGAATATGATGTTAAAAACATCAAGGAAATGGGACTTGACCACATACGCCTTGGCTTTGACCAAATTGTGCTTGAGGAAAGCCCATATGTATATAGAAAACGCATTTTTGAAATCCTTAAAAGCTTTGTTTCTTGGTGCGAAAAATATGACCTTGGCATAGTCCTTAATCTACATAAATCAATAGGCAATTACTGCGATATAGAGGAGGAAGTGTCGCTATTTGATAGCGAGGAGCTTCAAAATCGCTTCATTGCATTATGGTTGGAGCTTGAAAAAGCATTCTCAAATAAGCCACAAATTATGTTTGAGCTTTTAAATGAGGTAAGAGATATTGACCCTGAAAAATGGAACTGCCTTGCCGTGCGCACCGTTGATGCAATTCGCAAGCTAAACAAGGACAGAAAAATCATTCTTGGCTCAACATGTTGGGGAAGAACCTTCAATTTAAAGGACCTTGTAGTTTTAGATGATGAAAATGTAATTTACACATTCCATATGTACGACCCAAGCGAATTTACACATCAAAAAGCCGTTTTGCATTGGACAAAGCTTTACTATAACAGAAAAATGACATATCCCTGCGATGATATTGAAAGGTACAGAGATTATTACCGCCTGCTCTTTAATAGAGAGGATGCATATAGCCACATTGAAAGAATGGATATTGAATATCTAAGAGAGCTTTTTGCTCCCGTTTATGAGTGGATAGATGCACATCCCGATAAAATTTTATGGTGCGGAGAGTTTGGCACAATCCGACACGCCGATATAAATTCCCGCGAAAATTATATGAACGATGTAATCAAGCTCTGCAAGGAAAAGGATATTCCATATTCCGTATGGAATTATCTAAGCACACCGAACGATGGCAACCGCTTTAGCTTAGTTGATGATGATACACGAAAAATCCTAAGCGAAAGAATGTTAAGAATTATCAACGGAGAAGTTGAATAAATAGCAGCCAGCCGATAGCCGCCAGTCGTCAGAGAATAGTGGTTGAAGTGGTTGCAGTAAAGATTTTTGTAAAAAACATGATATTTATTACAAGACTATATCGCTTAAAACCGTTTTTTGAAACATCTGCGATATTCTAATCTTGCTGACTGCTAACTGCTGACGGCTGCTCGCTGTGAGCGAAGCGAACTCCTGACCACTAATAACAAAAAACCATTGTCCAGACGGACAATGGTTTTTTGTTATTTAACAAGATTTCTTCTAATCTTTCTTGTGGTTGTCTTTTCAAACGGCTCTTCTCTTATTTCAAGCTTATTGATGTGCTTGTAAGCAGCTAATTTCTTATTGATTTTTGTAATTTCTGCGTTGATGTATTCGTAAATCGCATCACCTTCAAGATTTGATTTCTTGCATTCTTCTTCGTTAGGATATACGATAGCAACGATTTCAACATCTTTAGTTTCAGCGTTTTCTCTGCCAACAACTACAACCTCTTCAATTTGTGGAATAGCCTCAAGATATTCCTCGATTTCCTCAGGAAATACATTCTTTCCGCTTGAAGAAATAATAATATTTTTCTTTCTACCGGTGATGTAAAGGTATCCCTTTTCATCAATGTAACCGTAGTCGCCTGTTCTAAACCAACCATTATTAAGAACAGCTGCAGTTTGCTCAGGGTCGTTATAGTAGCCAAGCATTACATTATCACCCTTAACAACGATTTCGCCGAATGTATCATCAGCCTTTTCCTTGTCAATGAATGCTTGCATACCCGGCATTAATTTGCCACAGGATGTTGGATTGTATTCTGTAAGTGGAACAACGGAAATAAGTGGAGCGCACTCTGTAATACCGTAGCCCTGTGAAACTTGAATACCAAAGCTTCTGAATTCATCAACTAATTCAGGCGCTAATGCTGCACCGCCAACGATGAAGTATCTAAGATTACCACCAAACGCCTCGTGTACTTGAGCAAGAAGCTTTCTTCTTACATCAATATGAAGCTTCATTAAGAAGTTACTAATGTTAATACCCATTTTTAACTTCTTGTCATTACCTTGCTTTTGAGCAGACTTCCAAATTGTCTTGTAAAGCTGATTTGCAAACATAGGAACAAGAGCTAAAACTGAAGGCTTAAATTGCTTAATATTCTTACCAACATACTTAATACCATCGCAAATATTTACAGTCATACCGTAAATCATTGGTGCTAAAATACCTGCTGACATTTCATAAGTGTGGTGGATTGGAAGAACAGATAATACAGAATCCTTTTCAGTTAAAACATTAAGCACAGGAATGATGCCTGTAAGAACTGTGCAAACATTTTTCTCGCAAAGCATAACGCCCTTTGATGTGCCTGTTGTACCTGATGTAAATAAAAGGATAGAAAGCTTTTCTGTATCATGGCAAAGCATATCATCAGGCGCGCCGTTTGCTTCGTATAAATACTTGCCTAATGATAAAATATTGTTAAAGGTAGTATATTTTTCTTCTGTATAAGCTTCCTCTGGATCAAGAGTAAAGCTGTTTTTGTCTGTCTTTATAAAGCATTCAACATTTGGAAGCTCATTTCCTCTTTCCTCAAAAAGAGAAGCAAAATGATCGGAGTAAACAACAACGGAAGCATCTGCAATATTGATAAACTTAATCATTTCATCGGGTAAAAGAAGTGGGTCAAATGGAACGATAATACCGCCGGCAGTAACTACTGAAACGTAAGTTGCAATCCATTGCACGCTTGTTTCGCCCATTACAATAACCTTCTTACCCTCAATGTTCATGTGCTTATAAGCGCAAGTCATTTTCTTTAAAAGCTCATCCATTTCCCCGTAAGTAACGGTAATCTCTCCGCTTTTATTATTGAATCTATAAAGTGAATGGTCAGGTTGAATTTCTGCAACATCATGGTATAAGCCATATATGGTTGAAACCTTTTCTATCATTTTTTATCAATCTCCTTATTTGTAATTTTATCAAGCTCTGTGTCAATGGTACTTAAAACCTCATAAAATGTCTCAAGCTTTTTCACAGGCGTATTTTTGTTGATTTTGCGTATAAACTCGCTGATAAGATTGTTTATAATTTTGCAAATCTCAATTCCACTATCGGTAAGTAAAAATTTAGTTTTGTATTTTCCTTGCTTAGGACCAATATCTCTGATAATATAATTTTTTTCCATAAGCTCGCTTGTTATACGGGAAATAAAGGCCTTGTCAACTCCACAAACTCTTGAAAGCTCTGCTGAGGAAAGTCCCTCTTCGCTTTTTGCAAGCTGTAAAATGCACATAATATGTGCGCTTCTAATGCCGTAAGGCTCCATTTTTGCGTCGGCAAGCCTCTTAATATTTTTTGAAATTCTTTCGGTGTATAATACGAATGGTACAAATCTTTCGCTTTCCATTTAACCCTCCTTTGTGTTGACTGGTCAACTAATATTATACTACAAAAAGAAAATTTTGTCAAGTATATATGAGTTAGTCTTTTTTAACAATAATTTTTTGATAAAAAATAAAATTTTCTACATTTTCACAACAAAATACATATTGAAATCCCATATAATAATATGCTATACTGTAATCAATAAAATATATATTAAAAAGGAGATTTTTCCAATGGCAAGATTTATCTTAAACGAAACATCCTACTTCGGCGCAGGCTCAAGAGAAAACCTCGCTACTGAAATTGCAAAGAGAGGCTATAACAAAGCGTTCATTGTAGCTGACAAGGACCTTATCAGCTTCGGCATTGTTGAACTTGTTACTAACGTTATCAGCGAATTTCCTTACGAAATTTTCTCTGATTTTAAGGCAAACCCAACAGTAAACAACGTTAAAGCAGGCGTTGAAGCATACAAAGCGTCAGGTGCTGACTTTGTTATCGCTATCGGCGGCGGAAGCGCTATTGATACTGCAAAGGCAATAGCTATCATTATTAATAACCCGGAATTTAGCGACGTATTATCACTTGAGGGCGTTGCTGATACAAAGAATAAGTGTGTTGATATTATGGCTCTTCCAACAACAGCAGGCACAGCAGCTGAGGTTACAATCAACTATGTTATCACAGACGAGGAGTCAGGCAGAAAAATGGTATGCGTTGACCCTAACGATATTCCTGTACTTGCAATCGTTGATGCTGACTTAATGGCTACAATGCCGGCAGGCTTAACAGCCGCAACAGGCATGGACGCCCTTACACACGCAATCGAAGGATACATCACAAAAGGTGCATGGGAGCTTTCAAACATACTCGAAATCAATGCTATTGCAATCATTTCCAATAATTTAAGAAATGCTACCTTCAACGGCAGAGACATGTATGCAAGAGAACAAATGGCTCTTGGTCAATACGTTGCAGGCATGGCATTTTCTAACGTAGGTCTTGGATGCGTACACTCAATGGCTCACCCACTCGGCGCAAGATTTGATATTGCTCACGGCGTAGCAAACGCGCTTTTACTTCCAATCGTAATGGAATTTAATA
Organism: Eubacteriales bacterium; assembly: GCA_045127235.1. Taxonomy (GTDB): domain Bacteria; phylum Bacillota; class Clostridia; order Oscillospirales; family CAG-272; genus RGIG2000. The sequence continues at coordinate 6,666 of JBGVPY010000015.1, read as the reverse complement.
TGCCTGCGTGCAAGGCTAAGTATTGCAGAATTGCAAGCGCAATGGGCGTTAACGTTGCAGGCATGACAGAGGATGAGGGCGCTATGGCAGCAGTTGAAGCTGTTAAAAAGCTTTCAATAGACCTTGGAATTCCACAAACACTCCGTGAAATCGGTATTCCTGAAGAAGCACTTGAACAGCTTGCATCCGATGCATTTAACGATGTTTGCACAGGCGGCAATCCAAGAGAAATTACAGAAGCCGATATTCTCGAGCTTTATAGAAAAGCATATTAATCACAATTCGGTTTTAGAAGAAATAACCTTTCGCATAAATAAAAACAAAAACCAACGGAATTGACCGTTGGTTTTTTATATCCTTAGAGCTTTTCTTATTTCATCGTTTTTTATTATTTCAGAATATGTAAGGAGTAGAGAGGTTTCGCACCAGCACGAGCCGTAAAACACTCCGCCAATTCCGTTTTTTCCTTCCCAATCGCTTGTATTAACTCTTTCGCAAATCCAACCGCTGTTAAGTGCGCGTGGCTCCTTGTCCCAAGAATAAATCGGTCTTGAATCAGTTGACACACACTGTGGAATAAATGAAACAATATCATATAAAAGCTCAAGATATTTTTCATTTTTCGTATATTTATAAATTTTATAAATCGCATCTCCCGATGATGTGCAAAGCCCTGGTGCAGAATGCTTATTTTGTGCATTTGCAAACACACTTCCCACCGTATTTATTTTTAGCCTTGCAAATTCACTTTCTCTTGGGAAGCGGTATGAATAAGTCATTACCCAGCTTGAAAGCAAATGTAAGCTATCGGTAGCATAGTCAAGCCACATCTTGCTTTGAGTCGTTTCATAAAGAAGCACCGTAGCTTCAACCATAGCGTAGCAGCTTTCACTGTCAGGAGCACAAAGTGCCTCACCCGGACCACCGTAAGTAAGCCCCTTAGCTATAAAATCATTGTAGTATTTTTTGCCTGCACTTTTTGCAACTCTTAAATACTTTTCATCGTTAAAGAAACGGTATGCTTTAACCAATGCGGAAATAATAGATGCACCAGACGTTGTACCGCCAAACATCATTTCTCCTGTTTCGATATTTACGAATTGACCAAAATCGCCGTATCTATCATAAAGTCTTACAAAAGCATCGGCGCATTTTTTTGCAGCATTTATCCATTCTTCCTTTGGCGTAACTACGTCAAAATGCTTTAATAGAAAATATAGTCCATCGCCGCATTTGCGTGTTAGCATAGCACTTTTCATATGCTCATTGTTAAAACTGTCGTCCTTAATAATGTCATTTTCTATCATAGTGTAGAAAAATCCGCTTGGCGCAATGTTTGAGGTTATAAAATCTAACGTCTTAATTGCATTTGCTTTTGAAGTCTCATTACCGTACTGTAAAAGTGGTAAAGATGACATTCCACCACCAACCCAACCAAGCTGATACTTTTTTGACGTTTCCGCATAATATTCGCCGCTAAAATTGTCATTATTCATATGTCTTTCAAGTATGTCCCAAAGCTCAGGCGTGTATTCCGCCTTGCAAGGCTCATTACTTAAAAGCAATTTTCTATTTTCAAAAAAGCACTTAAAAAATTCACTAATAGAGCTACACTCAAGCTCCTTAATTATCACACTTGACGTAATTTTCTCATCCTCAAGAGTTACAATTCCGCTATCAGTTGAAATCTCATTTGTGCGGCACATTCTGTAACAGCCTGTGCGTATTACAGGAAATTGAATTTCAATCTCTCCACTTGATATAGAAAATCCAATATTTTTGCCCATGCATTCCTGCTCACAAAAAACAAAAAATCCCTCTTTTTTGTTCTTGTAATAAACACCGACACAGGGCACAGATAAATCTCCACTTGTTACCTGAATTTTACCGCTTCCGTCTGGATTTAAAGCAGGAATATCGGCGATCACAGGTGCAGGACAAATGCCTAATTCGTCCTTTTGGTACATAGGCGGGTAGGAGCAAAAAGATTTTTTAAATCTGTTGCCGTCATAAACACAAGCGGGCAAAAAAATGTAAGCATCATCTTCCCATTCTGTAAGCTTTATAGTCATAGAAAATCTTGTATCACAGCTATCGTTTTCACATGCTAAAGTAACGCGTGAATTTTCATATGCTATTTTTCCGTTATTTGTGTTAAGAAAAATTTCGTGCTTCATTTTGTCCCTCCTATTGTACTAACATGTGAATATTATAACATAAACCACCTATCATTTCAATAAAAATAAGACTTTTTGGAAAAATAGGTTGAATATATCCTAAAATTATTGTATAATAATATCAACGAATTTAAGGAGGGACTTGAAAATGGAAATGAATTTAAAGAAAATCGTATCTATATCCGAGGCTAATCAAAACTTTTCCAAGGTTGCAAGACAAGCCGAAAAGGAAGGCGAGGTTTACATTTTTAAAAACAATAAGCCTAAGTATAAGCTTATAGATCTTGAAAAGGATACAACTGTTGAAATGACAGAAAGCGAAAAAATTGAATTTGTAGCAATGCGAGTATTAAAGAAATACCGTGTTGCATTTGAGGAGTTGGCAAAATGATAAAATTAAGCAAAGAAAATGTAATGCTATTACACGAAATGCTAGCAAAGCAAACAGGCGGCTCAACTGGAATAAGAGATACCGACTTGCTTGAAAGCGCACTTGAGTCCGCGTATCAAACATTTGGCGGTCAAGAGCTATATCCAACAGTAGAAGAAAAAGGCGCATGGCTTGGCTATGCTTTAATATCCAACCACGCATTTGTTGATGGCAACAAAAGAATAGGCATGCTCTGTATGATGGTTTTCTTAGAATTAAACGGAGTTAGAATAAATCCAACTAACGAAAGCTTTTTTGAAACAGGCATAGGTGTAGCCTCAGGCAAAATGAAGTATGAGGACCTACTTCATTGGATAAGAGATAATAAATAATATTGAAAAAATATTTATATTGTGATATACTTATATGGATAAAATTTTAGAAGAAATAATCTTAAATATCGATACGGAATATAGGGACTTTCAAGCCAAGCTTATTCCCGGTATTGATAATATCTTAGGCATTCGCGGACCTATTGCAAAATCTATCGCAAAAAAGCACGCAAATACCGACACAGGGGAAGAGTTTTTTAATTCACTCCCCCACACATACTATGATGAAAATTTAGTTCACGGCTATATGCTGGGCTTTTTAAAGCGCGACAATCAAGAGCTTAAAAAACGTATAAACGACTTTTTGCCTTATGTAGATAACTGGGCAGTATGCGACAGTATGGTGTGCGGCTTGAAACGGTATTTTAAGGATACCGAGCTAGTATCAAGTCATATTTTCAGCTGCCTTAACAGTAATAATGTATATACGGTACGCTTCGGTATCGTTTCCCTTATTTCCTATTATGTAAACGATACCTATATTGATAGAATTATAGAGGAAACGTTAAAAATCAAAAGCGATGAATATTACATAAAAATGGCGGTAGCTTGGCTATATAGTGTATGCTTAGTTAAGGAATACGAAAAAACAGTAAAGGTAATAGAAAATAAGCTTCTTGATAAATGGACACACAATAAGGCTATTCAAAAGTCAATAGAAAGCTTTAGAATTACAAAAGAGCAAAAAGAATATTTGCGCACGTTAAAAATTAAATGAGGTAAATATGATAGTTAAAATTAAAAAGCTAAATCAAAACGCAAAAATACCAACATATGGCTCTCCATATTCTGCAGGCGCAGATTTATACGCTTGCATAGATAATGAAATCACAATCGCACCAAACGAAACCGTGCTTATCAAGACAGGACTTGCAATGGAGCTTAGCTGTGGATATGTGGCTCTAATTTACGCAAGAAGCGGTCTTGCCACCAAAAGAGGGCTCGCTCCTGCCAATAAGGTAGGCGTTGTTGACTCTGATTACCGTGGCGAAATTATGGTAGCGCTTCACAACCACTCCACTGTGCCACAGACAGTAGCTAAGGACGAAAGAATTGCCCAAATGGTAATCACTCCATATATCACAGCCGAATTCACCGAGGCTGATAGCCTAAGCGACACGGTTCGTGGCGAGGGCGGCTTCGGCTCAACAGGTACAAAGTAGGGAGTAGAAAGTGAAAAGCATAATAGCATTTATCCGTCATGGAGAAACTGACTGGAATACAAAGGGGCTTATGCAAGGAAGAGATGATGTGCCGCTTAACGAAAATGGCAAAAATCAAGCAAAAAATGCAGCCGCGTGTCTAAAAAACGCACTTGACAGATGTGATTTTAAATTTGACAAAATAATAACAAGCCCACTTTCTCGCGCAAGCTATACCGCAGAGCAGATTGCAAGCGCAATCGGCTTTGATGGTCTTATTTACGATGATAGACTTCTTGAAAGAGATTTTGGAATTCTCTCGGGCGGTCATTATGACAGATACAGTAAAGCGGTATTAGAGGACACCGATGAAAAATCGGTAGAAACTGTACAAAGCCTTCTTGATAGAGTAAATTCTTTAATTAAGGATAGCGTAAATGTAGGGGAAAATGTAATTCTTGTAACACACGGAGCTGTTTCAAGAATTTACGCAAGAAATGCAAAAAGAGCGGACAGGACGCGTGAGATTGATATAGGCATGCTTGGTAATTGCAATATGGTCTTATACTCTTATGACGGAGAAAATATCCTTTTGCAAGGCTATAATATTGAAGCAAACGAATTTAACGGAGATATTTTATGAAAAGAATAATTTTAATCTTATCCATTATTGTTTGTCTGATTTCCATTACACTTTTAATGGGATGCGACCTTTACAATGAGGACTATGTATATGATGGCTCATCACTAATAGGTAAATGGATGGATGATGATTTAGACCCAAATTCCTACGATGTTTATGAGTTTATTGATAATGAAACTGTAATTTTAACAACCAACTGTCGCGGCATTGAGCTAGATAGATTAGAGGGCAAATACACCGTTACAGACAATAATCAAATCGTAATTCAATCAAAATTCGGCAAGGAATACATTCGCTTTTCAATTACCAAGAATGGCAAATTAGTTCTTATAGTCCTTAACGATATGAATTTACCCGCCGAGGGCGAAAGAATTATGGAAAAGTATGACCTTGACTATAACAGGGGCGAAAACAATCTTATCGGCACATGGAAAAGCCTTGACAACCCAAACGAAAAATTTATTTTTAACAATGATTTCACAGGTAAAAGCGTGGGGCTCAACTCCAAGGGCGAAGCAGTTGAATATAAATATTACTATTCCTACAAAAATAACGAGGTAAATATTATTATTGAATACATGATTGGATACGAGGAAATGGTAAAAACCTCAAATTTCAAAATTGAAAACAATATCCTCACAATGTACGGCGAGGATAAGGAAGGCAAAAAAATAGAAATTAAATTTGAAAGGGAAGCATAATGGAGCTTTTTGAAAAGAAGTTATCATCAAAGCAAATCTTTGACGGAGTAGTAGTTAAGCTTTTCGTTGATGATATTGAATTACCAAATGGAAAAAAATCAATCCGTGAGATTGTAAGACACCCGGGAGCTGTGTGCGTAATTCCGGTAGATAGCGATGAAAATGTAATAATGGTAAAGCAATTCAGATATCCATTTTCTGAGGTTTTACTTGAGGTTCCCGCAGGAAAGCTTGAAAAGGGCGAGGACCCGCTCGAGGCTGTTAAAAGAGAGCTTGAGGAAGAAAGCGGTGTAGTTGCAGGTAACGTTGAATATATAGGAACAATGTACACAACCGTTGCAATTTTAGATGAAAAAATTCATATGTATTTAGCAACGGATTTGACTTATCAAGATGCCCATCCCGATGCTGGTGAGTTTTTAGAGGTTGAAAAGATTCCCCTTAAAACACTTGTTGACATGGTAATGGATGGCAAAATTCCCGATTCAAAGACACAGATAGCTATTTTAAAGGCTGAAAAAATACTTGCATCGCGCAAAAATAAATAATCAAAGCAGGTAAAGAAATGAACTTTTTTAAATTAAGAAGAACAAAAATGCTTGATGATGCTGTTTTAGACCACAAGCCTCAAAGCATACTCACATTGCTTCTTATCTTCTACGTAGTATTTTTCATAGGCGAGGTAATATCTAAAATTATTTTGTCAGTACCAAGCACAATTTGGATGCTTACCTATGACGGCTTCATTGATACAATGAGAGAATATACAAATTCAGTAGTGGCAGGCAATAAGGACGATAGCTCCGTAATTGAATTTATAAATGAAATGGTTTTAAATATGCCCTCATGGCTAACACTTGCAACACTTATTTCATTTGTAGGCCTTGGAGCAGCTGCAATTTTCTATTGTAAAAAATTTGAAAAAAGACCGCTATCCTCTATGGGTATTCGCAAAAAGGGAGCAATTACCGAATCGCTTTTAGGCTTACTAATTGGCGGTACGTTAATTTCATTAACCGTATTATTTGCATTTTTAACAGGCTCTGTATCAATAAAACCAAACGGAAGCTTTGATTTTATGATAATTTTATTTTTAATAGGCTTTTTAATACATGCTTTTTGTGAAACAACACTTTTCTTTGGCTACTTTACAACAAGTATAGCAAGAGATTATAAATTGTCATTTGCAATAACGGTAGGCGCTGTAATGTTTTCACTTTTACACGGAAGCGCAGAGGAAA
>JBGVPY010000014.1:0-19779 GCA_045127235.1 Eubacteriales bacterium | reverse complement strand
CTTGGTTAATGGTGTTTTGTAAGTGTTAGGAAGTTTGTCGATGAAGTCAGAGGCTCCGCTTTCGGTGGCTGCTTGAATAATATTTTCATCAATAATATCTTTATTTATATCGCCAAAATAAATATTTTCTTCAACGGTCATTGCATATTTGCCGAAATCTTGGAATATTGTGCCGTATATTTCATAAAGTTTTTTTAAATCATAGCTTCTAATATCTTTGTCATCAAGTAAAATTACACCACTTGTTGGATCGTATAAGCGGGTCATAAGCTTTATTAACGTTGTTTTTCCCGCACCGTTTAAACCTACTAATACTGTTGTTTCGCCAGGCTCTAAAACAAAGCTTACGTTGTTAATTACTTGCTTATCACTTCCGGGATATGAAAAGCAAACGTCCTTGAACTCGATTTTGTGAGCAATATGTCTCTCAATGTCTAATGGTTTATTAACGTTAGGAACAATTTTTGGTTCGATTTTGTTAAATTCAATCAAATTATCAATAAACAACGTTCCTTGATAAATTGTTGCTGTTGCAGTTACAACTGCAGAAACTCCGGAAATAACTGATGTAAGTGCGCCAGAATAGAATGAGTAGTTACCTACGTCCATTTTGCCTTGAAATACTTGATAAGCAATAAAAACAAATAGCGCTGCATTTACCATGGCGTGTGCAATAGCAATAGCGATATGCCATGCATTTTCACGCAAAATTAATTTTTTTAAGCCCTTAAAATACTTTTTAAAGGTAGATTTAAACTTTCCTAAAATAATATCGGATAAATTGAAAATTCTTACTTCTTTGGCAATGTCTTTATTTGTTAAAAGGACGGCATAGTAATCCATTTGTCGTCTGTCTTTTGAGTGGCGTTTCATATATAGGAAGCTTTTTCTTCCATAAACAAATTTTACGATTGCAGCAGGAAGTGCAAAAATTATAATAATGATAGGGGCCCAAGGACTTAATACAATGAGAGCAATGATAAATGAAATCATACTAATGAAGCTGCTTATCATATTAAACGTTGCGTTAAGAATTTGAACAGGACGGAATGAAGCTTCTCGTGTAGCGTTTTCTAACTTTTCATAGAATTCAGGCATGTCAAATTGTGCTAAATCCATTTCTTTAGATTTAGTAATAACTTTGGTTTTTATGTGATTAGCAACCTTTTCGCCTGAGATTGAAACTACTGTTGAGTTTAACGCGCTTAACAATGAATTAGCAATAGAATAAGCCAATTGAAGCCCAATCCATAAAAACACATTGACTTCACTTGAAACCTTTTCTATTAAGTCTGCAACAGGCAAGTCGATAAAGTTTTTTGCGATTATATACGCATCGGTGATTGATTGTAAAAGCTCAGCGGTTATGTATGCGCCTACAACCGGAAATACACCCGAGCAAATTGCTACAAATGCCATCGCAAAAAGATAAAAAGGATTAGTTTCCCAAACAAGCTTGAAAATAAAATAGTATCTTGAAAAGAAGTTTTTAATTAGTTTGCCTAAATAATTAGGTACTCCTTTTAAAGATTTGGGCTTTTCTATATTGTCGTTTGGACTTTTTCTTAAGGGTGGTCCGTACATATAATTCTCCTTATATTTAATACATTCATTATAGTACATATTTGTAACAATTGCAAGAATAATTTATTTCAAAAACAAATAACGACAAATAATTTACATTTTATGTGTATAATCAAGTTGAGGTGATTCGATGACAGTTTACATAGATGTTTTATTTGCTATAAATTTCAGCATGGACTTTTTAGCATTATTTTTAACAAATTTGATTTTATTCAAAAAAATTCATAAAGTCAGAATTTTAATTGCATCTTTGATAGGCGGTCTGTATGGTACTTTGGAATTCTTTGTTGATTTAAATTTTATGTGGACAATAGTTACAAATATTGCAGTTACATTTTTGATGTGTACAATCGCTTTTGAAAAAAGCAAATTAAGTAAATATTTATCCACCTTAATAATATTTTGGGGTGTTTCATCAACGTTGGGGGGGATAATGACTTTACTATATAATTTGATCAATAAATTTTTTTACACGTACATTGAAAATTATACGTATGAAGAAATTTATACTGGTGCTAGATTTTTTATAGTAGTATCATTGTCTTTAATTTTTGCTTTGCTATTAAATAAAATTTTTTTTACACGAAAAGAAAAAGAAGAGCTAGACGTCGTAATAGAGTATAATGGAACGGTTTTTAAAACTAAAGGTATATGTGATTCTGGAAACTTGTTAAAAGAACCATTTACAGGAAAATCAGTAATTTTGGTTGATAAAAACTCTTTAATTGGCAAGTTGATAGAAAAAGAAAGAGAAGTTAAGAAAAAATATATTCCGTACCATACTATTAATAGTAATGGAGTTTTAAAAGGTATAGTTCCAAATAGAATTATAATTGATAATAGTGAAGTTTCGGCGGTTGTTGCACCAGTTGAAAATATAAGCTCTAATGGATTTGATGCGATTGTGCCGTCAAGCTTGATTTAAGGAGGGTTTTATGATTAACTTGAAGCGCTTGTTTAAGAAAATGATATTTAAGTTTAGTAAAAAAGGCATTTTTTATATTAGCGGTCCTGAACTTTTACCAGCGCCTCTATCTAATGAAGAAGAGATGGAAGCTATTGAAAAAATGAATTCAGACCCCGCTGCAGCTTCGAAATTGATTGAGCATAATTTACGTTTGGTTGTTTACATAGCTAAAAAATTTGAGAACACGGGCGTAGGAATAGATGATCTAACATCAATAGGAACAATAGGTTTAATAAAATCTATTAGAACGTATAAATCTGATAAAAATATTAAATTAGCTACATACGCTTCTAGATGCATTGAAAATGAAATTTTAATGTTTATTAGAAAAAGCTCAAATCGAATAAAAGAGATTTCAATAGATGAACCGTTAAATACCGACTGGGACGGAAATGAGCTGTTGCTTTCTGATGTTTTAGGTACAGATGAAGATGAGATTTACAGAGATATTGAGGTAAATGAAGAAAAAAAGATTATTCAACAAGCGATAAAAAAATTAAACAAAAGGGAGCAAACCATTATTAATCTTCGATTTGGTCTTTCTGGAAAAGAGGAGCTTACTCAAAAAGAAGTTGCTGATTTACTAGGAATTTCGCAATCATATATTTCTAGACTTGAAAAAAAGATAATTAAAAGGTTAAAAAAGGAAATAGAAACAAAAATTTAAAATTATTTAAAAAAAGACTTGACTTTTTAATACATTGTGTTGTATAATAAGTCGAAATAATTTTACATCAGTTGAAAGAGGTGAAAATAATGAAATCAGGAATTCATCCAGAATACAAGGAAGCAACAATTAAGTGTGCTTGCGGTAACACAGTTGCTACAAAGTCAACTAAGGGCGATATCTCAGTTGAAATTTGTGCAAAGTGCCATCCTTTCTTCACAGGAAAGCAAAAGTTCGTTGACGCTGGCGGACGTGTTGATAAGTTCAAGAAGAGACTTAGCGGCAAATAATTTTCGTTTAAAACGGGCAAGAGCTATATCTCTTGCCCTTTTAATTTAGTTTTAAGGAGCGACTATTATGGATAAAAAAAGAAACAGTGCCGTTTTGGTTGGTATATATCTTCAAGGCGAAGAAGAAGCATGCCTTAGCTCGATTGAAGAATTAAAAAGACTTGCCGACACAGCCGGGGCTGATACTTTTGCTGTTTTAACTCAGCAAAAGTCTACGCCTGATGTTGCCACGTGTATAGGAAAAGGCAAATTAGAAGAGCTTGCCTTGCTTTGTAAAAATAATCAAATTGATTTAGTTGTTTTTGACTGTGAGCTTACCCCTGCACAAATCAAGAATATCGAAAATGAGGTTGAAACGGAAGTTATCGACAGAAGCATGCTTATTCTTGACATTTTTGCACTTCATGCCACAAGTGCAGAGGGAAAAATTCAGGTAGAGCTGGCACAGTTAAAATATACTGCGCCAAGACTAATTGGTAAGGGCAAGGAGATGTCTAGATTGGGTGGTGGAATTGGCACTAGAGGACCTGGTGAAAGCAAGCTTGAAATTGACAGAAGAAGATTGTCATCGCGAATATCTTATCTACAAAACGAGTTGAAAGAACTAGAAAAAAATAGACATACGATGCGCGCACAAAGAGATAGAAGCTCAATTTCTAAAGCCTGTATTGTAGGATATACAAATGCAGGAAAGTCAACGTTTCTTAATCTTCTAACTAATGCGGGCATTCTTGCTGAGGACAAGCTTTTTGCAACACTTGACCCAACTACACGCAAGTTTGAATTACCTAGTGGACTTGAAATGTTATTAACTGATACGGTTGGCTTTATAAGAAAATTGCCTCATCATTTAGTACACGCATTTCATTCTACCCTTGAAGAAGTAGTATATTGTGATTTTCTTATTATTGTAGTTGATGCATCAGATGATGAGTGTTTAGAGCATTTAACCGTTACCAATTCTATTCTTGAATATTTTAAGGCGTCTAATAAACCAAGACTTTATATTTTTAACAAAGCGGATAATTGTACAAGTGAAAGATTATACGATTTAAGACTATTTAACAGTCATAATGGAAGAGTAGTTTCAATGTCCGCTAAAAACGGTTTTGGTGTTGATGAATTAATATCTCAGCTTGAATCTTTATGCCGTAACGGTAAAAAACGCCTTACATTCTTATTCCCGTACTCAGAACAAGGAGCGCTTAGTGCCTTTTATAATTGTGCTGAGATTTTAGAAACTAGCTATAATGATATTGGTACTATTGTCGAAGCTTGGGTTGATGAAAAAACTAAGGGAAAATATGAAAAATTTATCAAATAGACACTCATATGATCTATAAGGAGTATTATGTCTACAAAAAAGATAAAAAGACCAAGAAATACTGCAAATATTGAATTTATTGAAAGAAAGTCTGTGTTTATCGGGTTTTCTACGTTTGTAGAAAATGAGGAGCAGGCGTTGGAAATTATAAAACAAAAGAAAAAACAATATTCTGATGCTACTCATAATGTCTATGCTTATGTTATTGGAGACACTATCGCTAGATATTCTGATGATAATGAGCCTCAGGGAACGGCAGGAATGCCCGTTTTAAATTCAATTAGAATGTCTGGGATAACCGATGTTTTAGTTGTTGTTACTAGATATTTTGGCGGTATTCTTTTGGGAGCTGGTGGGCTTGTGAGAGCGTATTCTACAGCTGCATCGATGGCTCTTGATGAAGGTGGCGTTAAGGTGTATGAACCTTACTGCGCTTATGCCGTTAAACTCTCATATTCTGATTACGGAAAATTTATTACTGAGCTTCAAAATGCTGAGGCTTTAATCAATGATACTTCATTCGAGGACGAGGTTATTATAAAATTTGCAATTAAAGAAGACTTTGCATCTGAGTTTAATAATAAAATTACCGATATGTTTGCAGGAAAGGTTACTCTTCAATTTATCGAAAAGCGAATTGACACGAAATAGTAAAATTAATGTCATATTGAGTACGCAAAAAAAGTATTATTTGCTTTTTTTGCGTATTTTAATTATGATTAAAAATTAGGAGGGTACTATGACAGTTGCTGAAATTTTTTGTGAACGCGAAAAAACTGTTCTATCGCCTTATGCTTTTTTAACTTCTAATACACGGGGTAGAGAAAAGATGAGTGATATATGTCCAAATAGAACAGAGTTTCAACGCGACAGAGATCGTATTTTACATTCAAAGTCCTTTAGAAGACTTATGCATAAGACCCAGGTTTTCTTTTTACCACAGGATGAGCATTTTAGAACTCGTATGACTCATACTTTAGAGGTAACTCAAATTGCTAGAATTATTGCAAGAGCTTTAAAATTAAATGAAGATTTATGTGAAGCAAGCGCGCTTGGCCATGATTTAGGGCACACTCCTTTTGGTCATACTGGGGAAAAAGCAATGCAGCTGTTTTATTCACCAGATTTTACCCATTATAAGCAAAGTATTCGCGTAGTTGAAAAGCTTGAAAGAGATGGAGCTGGTTTAAATCTTACATATGAGGTTAAAGATGCTATTTTGAATCATTCTGGAGATAATGTTGCGGAAACACTTGAAGGAAGAATTGTTAACTTAGCTGATAGAATTGCTTATATAAATCACGATATTGATGATGCTGTACGCGGTGGAATCATATCTATTGATGACATTCCAAAAAGACTACTTGATGTTTTAGGCAAGGGTCATAGCGAAAGAATTAATAATATGGTATCTTCAGTAATTTTGGAAAGCACCGATAAAAATTATATTGGCATGACTAAGGAAATGGGTGAAGCAACAAATGAATTACGCACTTATTTGTTTGACAATGTTTACCATAATAAAATTGCTAAGAGCGAAGAAGATAAAGCAATAGAAATGCTTAGAATTCTGTTTGAATATTTTGTGAAGCATCCTAATGAAATGCCACTTTTATACCAAAAAAATCTCGAAAATGAATCTGTAGAGCGTTGTGTTTGCGACTATGTTTCAAGCATGACAGACAGATATGCTATTGATTTGTTTAGAGAACTTTACGTTCCAAGTATGTGGAGAAGACATTTATGATTATATCACCTGAAATTATTGATGATATTAAATTCAGAAACCCTGTTGAGGATGTTATATCATCATACGTTAATTTGAAGAGGGCAGGTTCGAATTATAACGGATTGTGTCCGTTTCATAGCGAGAAGACTCCTTCTTTTACTGTTTTCCCGTCAACACAATCATTCTATTGCTTTGGTTGCGGAGCAGGAGGAGATGCCATTACCTTTGTTATGAGAACGGAGAATCTTGACTATGTTTCTGCGCTTAGAGTGCTTGCGTCGAGATGTGGCGTTACCTTGCCAGAAGAATCTGATAAAATTCCTGGCAAAAAGGAAGTAGGCAGACAAAGGGTTTTAGATATGAATAAGGAAGCCGCTAAATTCTTTCATAATTGTTTAATAGATGAGAAGTTAGGGGTTGAAGGAAGAAAGTATTTAATGGAAGAAAGAAAGCTTTCTATGGCGGTAATTAACCATTTTGGACTTGGTTATGCTCCAAACAACTTTTTTATGCTCCACGATCATTTAAAAAAGCTTGGTTATACCGACGAAGAAATGACAGTTGGTTTTTTATGTGGGAAAAATGATCGAGGAGTATATGACTACTTTAGAAACAGAGTGATTTTTCCTATCATAGATACAACTGGAAACGTTATTGCTTTCGGTGGAAGAGTATTAGATGATTCAAAGCCTAAATACTTAAATACGTCTGATACACCTGCGTTTAAGAAAAGTAAAAATTTATTTGCATTAAACTATGCAAAAAATCACTGTGAAAATCAGTTGATTTTGTGTGAAGGCTATATGGACGTAATAGCTCTTCATGCTGCTGGTTTTGAAAACGCTGTTGCTACCTTGGGAACAGCGATAACGTCTGAACAAGCACGTATATTTTCAAGATATACTAAGAAGGTAGTAATTTCATACGATAGTGATGAAGCAGGTCAAAGAGCTGCTGATAAAGCGTTTAAATTACTTCAAGAGGTTGGTGTTGACGTTCGTATTTTAAAGATGAATGGCGCTAAGGATCCGGATGAATACATAAAAAAATTTGGTTCACAAGCATTCAAATCAATTATTGATGAATCAAAATCAAAATTTCAATTTGAATGCGACAGGATTTTTGCAAAATATAATATTTCAAACTTGGATGAAAAGGTAAAAGCTAGTCGCGATCTTGCATATGAAATAGCTTCATATCCCTCTGAAATTGAAAGAGAAATTTATTGTCAAAAAATTTCCGGTATATTAGGTATTCCAAAGGACAGTATAAAAAAAGACGTTATTTCAATTTTGAAGAAACGTGATAAGGAAGCAAAAAGCAAGGAAGAGACTGAGCTTTTTAGAAAATCGAGCGGAAGTGGCGATAGAATTAATCCTTCAAGTGCAATTTATTTAAAAGCTAATAAAATTGAAGAGGCAATATTAGGCTTAATTCAACTGTTTCCTTCACATCTTAAGATAGTAATGGATAAAATGTCTGTAGATAATTTTGTAACACCATTTTGCAAAAAGGTTTTTGAAAAAGTCAAAGAGTGTTATGAAAATGTTGGAAAATTTGATTTAGCATTTATTCAAGATAGCTTTAATGTTGATGAAATATCGCGCATTACTAAAATGATGGCTGAGCGTCAAAGACTAGCCAATAATGATGAAAATATTCTAAATGACTTGATTGATTCGTTGTCTAAGGAAAAGGAAGAATCAAAAGATGAAGATACACTTGATAGCATTTTAAGTGCTATAAGTAAAAAGAAAAAATAATAAAAATGTATAAAATCCATGGGGGGGTAAAAATATGGACGAAAAGAATTTTAGTTTAGAGGATTTAGTAGAAAAAGGAAAGAATGGTGGTTCGATATCTAACGAAGACCTTCTTGATGCTATTAGCGGATATCAAGATTTTGATATGGATCAAATTGATAAAATCTATGAAACTCTTGAAAGTAACGGTATTGAAATTACAGATGAAATATCAAGCGATAAGTTTGCTGATCTTGAAAGCGAAGTAGAGCAAATGATTAGCTCTGAAGAAATTGAGCGTATGCAAGAAGGACTTGCTATTGATGACCCTGTAAGAATGTACTTAAAGGAAATAGGAAAGGTTCCACTACTTGAAGCTGATGAAGAAATTGTACTTGCAGAAAAAATGATGCTGGGCGATGAAAGAGCTAAAAATAAAATTGTTGAAGCTAACCTACGTCTTGTTGTTAGTATTGCTAAAAAGCATGTTGGTAAGGGTATGCAATTCCTGGATCTTATTCAAGAGGGTAACTTAGGTCTTATGAAGGCTGTTGATAAGTTTGACTATGCAAAGGGATTTAAGTTTTCAACATATGCAACTTGGTGGATAAGACAAGCTATTACAAGAGCTATTGCTGACCAAGCAAGAACTGTTAGAATTCCTGTACACATGGTTGAAACAATTCATAAGGTGTCTAGAGTATCAAGACAGCTTTTACAGGAATTAGGAAGAGAACCAAGCTCTGAGGAAATTGCTGAGGTTATTGGCATGACACCTGAAAAGGTTCGTGATACAATGAAATATGCATTAGAGCCTGTTTCCCTTGAAACTCCAATCGGCGAAGAAGAAGATAGCCATTTAGGCGACTTTATTCCTGATGAGGATTCTCCTGCACCATCTGATGCGGCTTCATACACACTTTTAAAGGAACAATTAAATGAGGTTCTTCACACGTTAACTCCAAGAGAAGAACAGGTATTAAAGCTTCGTTTTGGACTTTTAGATGGAAGAACCAGAACACTTGAAGAGGTTGGTAAGGAATTTGATATTACAAGAGAGAGAATTCGTCAAATTGAAGCGAAAGCTTTAAGAAAGTTACGTCATCCAAGCCGTTCTAAGAGATTACGCGATTATCTTGATTAATTTTAAATATAACTTGACAAAAATAATAAATTATAGTAAAATATACCTTGAACATTTTATTGGAGGAATATTCTAATGACTAAAAGAATATTGAGCATTGTATTAGCAATGCTTATGATTCTTCCCCTAGTATTTAGCTTCACTTCATGTGAAAAAGAAAGAACAGAGGAAGAAATTATTAATGATATTGTTAATAGCGGAACAACTGCGTTAACACTTTCTGTTTGGATTCCAACAAATTCTGATGCAAGTTCTCAAGAGTTTAAGGATAGACTTTCAGAGGTTGAAAATAAAATTAACGAGATCTTGCGTGATAAGAATTTATCAACTGAAATTGAGTTTACAGCAGTTTCAAATGATGAATATGAAGAAAAGCTTTCTGCATACCTTGCTGATATTGAAGCTAAGGTTGAGGCTAAGAAGGGCTTGCTTCCTTCAAGCGTATCACAGGGCTATGTAAATAAGGCAATTAAGATTCCATATGGCGATAGCTATATGTATGAGCTTGCTTATCCAAGTGTTCTTGATACACAAATAGATTTATTCATGATTCGTGATTATGATAGCTATAAAGCGCTCGTTCAAGCTCAAAATCTTTATGCACTTGATTCTTATCTAGCCGTTGGTGGAAAATACGCAGATATCAGAAAGATGATTTCACCTGCTATATTCTCGCAATATTTAATAGATAACTCTACATATGCTATTCCAAATAATCATCAATATACTGACGCAAAATATCAATACATGCTTATTGATAAAAATGCTTTTAATTTAGTTGAAAATGCTGATATTAATTCAATAACTGACATTTTTACCTGTGAAGCATTTATAAATTCTATTGGTGCTACTGCTGAAAGTGGTTACGTTCCATTTGTAGGTAGCTTAAATGATGCTCCTGGCGTATATGTGTTTGATGAATCTGAGTTAATTGGATCATCACTTGCAAATATTACTCCTTCAAGCATTTTCAACGTAGAAGCATATACAAAATACGTTGAGCTTTACAAGAAGCTTTTAGAAAGCTCCTATGCTAAGGAAACTCTAAACGAAGGCGAAAAGGCTGCGGTTAGCTTTTTCTATGGTACAAATGACGAGATTAAAGCATATGAAGAAGAATACTATGTTGTAAAAACTGAAAAGCCTATTGCTTACTCAGATGAGATTTTTTCAAGCATGTTTGCAGTTAGTAAGTATTCAGCTAACTATGACAGAGCTATGAAAATTTTATATCTTCTTCAAACTGATGTTGACATAATTACACTACTTCAATACGGAGTTGAAAATGTAGATTATACGTTAGAGATTGATAATGATGGCAACGAAATAATAGAAGCCGCAAAGGATGGTTCATATAACATGTCCGGTCTTAATATTGGAAATAGTTACCTAACGTACAAAGAGTATGGCGCAACTATTGACAACTGGGATGATGTTAAAGCTTCAAACTATGATTTAGTTGTAAATCCGTATCTTAATTTCTTAAAGAACTTTAATGAGAATGCTACTGATGAGGAAAAGGAACAGTTGTCTACCTTAACATCATCTGTAAAAGTACTTTCAGATGAAGTATCCGAGTTAATTAGTGCAATGACTAGTGAGGAATTTATTGCATTCCTTGAGCTTTTAAAGATAGATGTTTCAGCGCTTGACAAAGAAATCGCTGATTATGAGGCTAAATTAGCTGAGGAGCAAGCAAAGGAAGAACCGGATAGCGAAAAAATTGCTGAAATCCAAGAAATGCTTAATGCAGCAGCTGCAAAAAAGGCATTATATGATGCAAATACAGCAGTTGTAAGCATTAACAGCTCTGAAGATTACAAATCACTCATTGCTCTCTACAACGATTTATTAAACAAGTACAATTAATATCTAAGGGCGTACGCGTTACGCCCTTATTCTTTTTTTGATTTTCTTCAATATAATATATGTATAACTAAATTTAGGAGAAAATCATGAGAGATAGTATGACAGATTTAACAAGTAAGCAAGTAATAAACGTATGTGATGGAAAAATTTTAGGATATGTTACTGATTTTATTGTTGATTCATGTAGCGGGAAGCTAAAAGCTATTATTTTACCGGGAGATAGTGGTATATTTGGATTTAAAAAGTGTGAAGATACTGTTATTCCTTGGGAAAAAATCTGTAAAATTGGTATTGACGTAATTTTGGTCGAAGTATAATATAAATTGACTCTATATTAATGCATTTTAAATTCAACAAAATATAATTGTAAACTTTTTGTGAACTAAAATAAATGTAATTGACATTATAATATTCGTATGATATAATAACGACCGTGCTATGAGAGGCACACAAAAATAATAACACACACATCTAGTGCCGTGAAGCGTTGCTCGGTGCCTGAAAAGGTCGCAACTGTAAGCACAGATGGTGGAAAAAACCAAAGGAGGACATTAAAAATGTCAGTAATCTCAATTAAACAACTTTTAGAAGCAGGTGTTCACTTCGGACACCACACAAGAAGATGGAACCCTAAGATGGCTGAGTACATCTTCACAGAAAGAAACGGTATCTACATCATTGACCTTCAAAAGACAGCAAAGAAGTTCGAAGAAGCTTACATGTTTGCTAGAGATCTTTCTGCAAATGGTGGTACAATTCTTTTCGTAGGTACAAAGAAGCAAGCTACAGACGCTATCCGTGATGAAGCTCTTCGTTGCGGCATGTATTATGTAAACGTTCGTTGGCTTGGCGGTATGCTCACAAACTTTAACACAATCAAAAAGAGCATCGCTCGTCTTGCACAATTAAAGAAGATGCAAGAGGATGGCACATTTGATCTTCTTCCAAAGAAGGAAGTTGCTGGTCTTACAAAGGAAATGGATAACCTTGAAAAGAACCTTGGCGGTATCAAGGATATGACAAAGCTTCCTGACGCAATTTTTATCGTTGATACAAAGAAGGAGCACAACGCTGTTCTTGAAGCAAAGAGACTTGGCATTCCTGTAATTGCAGTTGTTGATACAAACTGTGACCCAGATGATGCTGATCTTATTATTCCTGGTAACGATGACGCTATCAGAGCTATTAAACTTATCTCTGCAGCAATCGCTGATGCTGTAATTGAAGGTAAGCAAGGTGAAACTCCTGTTGAAAACGTAGAAGACGCTGCTGAAGAAGTAGCTGAAGACGCTGAATAATTTAAATTTAAACTTACGGAGGATATAAAAATGGCTGCTATTACTGCAAGTATGGTAAATGAATTAAGACAAACAACTGGCTGTGGTATGATGGAGTGCAAGAAGGCACTTACTGAGGCTAACGGAAATATGGACGAAGCTATCAAGTTACTTCGTGAAAAGGGACTTGCTGTTGCTGCTAAGAAGGCAGACAGAATCGCTGCTGAGGGTGTTGTAGATATTTTAGTTGCTGATGACAAGAACGCTGCAGCAATGATCGAAGTAAACGCTGAGACAGACTTCGTTGCTAAGAATGAGAAGTTTACAGACTTCGTTAAGAATCTTCTTAAGACAATTCTTGCTACAAGACCTGCTAACGTTGAAGAACTTTTAACTAAGCAATATGATGCTGAATTAACAGTTGAAGCTAAGCTTAAGGATATGATTTTCACAATCGGCGAAAACATGAGCATTCGTCGTTTTGTAATCGTTGACGGTACTGTTGGTACTTACATTCACGGTAAGGGTTCAACAGGTGTTATCGTAACATTTGAAGCAGACGAAAACGTTAAGAACAATGAAGGCTTTGCTGAATTTGCAAAGAATATTGCACTTCAAGTTGCTGGTGCACCATCACCTGTTCTTTACTTAAATAAGGAATCTGTTCCAGAAAAGGATCTTGAAGAAGAGAAGGCTATTATTTTAGCTCAACTTGCTAATGATCCTAAGAACGCTAACAAGCCTGCAAACATTCTTGAAAAGATGGTTGTTGGTAAGCTTGGTAAGTTCTACGAAAAGAACTGCTTACTTGAGCAAGAGTACGTTAAGGAAGACAAAATGTCCGTTTCTCAATACGTTGAGGCTACAGCAAAGAACCTCGGCGGTAGCATTAAGGTAACAAGCTACTGCATGTATGAAAAGGGCGAAGGTCTCCAAAAGAAGGAAGAAGACTTCGGCGCTGAAATTGCAAAGATGATCAACAAAAACAACTAATTATATAAAAAAACTCAAACATAAATTGTTTGAGTTTTTTTACGGAATATCTATAAAATATAGAAATATTTTAAATTTGCTATTTACAAATTAATAAAAATATAGTATTATATACTATGAAAGATTTTGTATATAAATTAAGGAGCTTGTTTTGGATACACCAGTTTACAAAAGAGTATTACTTAAGCTTTCCGGGGAAGCAATTTCTAATGGGAAAGATGGAATTTTAAATTTTGATTATATCAGTGAAATTGCTCAAACAGTTAAAAAATGCGTTGACAATGGTGTTGAGGTTGCAGTTTTAGTAGGTGCAGGTAATATTTGGCGCGGTAGAAGCGGCGGAGATATGGATAGAGTAAAGGCTGACCATATGGGTATGCTTGCAACATGTATAAACGCACTTGCATTGCAAGAATCATTTATTAGAGCAGAAATTGACGCAGAAGTTATGACTTCTGTTGAAATGAAGGCTTTTGCTAAGCAGTTTGTTAGAGATGACGCAATTAAAGCGCTATCAAATGGTAAGGTTGTTATTTTCGGTGGCGGCATGGGTGTACCTTTTGTTTCTACTGATACAGCTTCAGTTGTTAGAGCAGCTGAAATTGGTGCAGAGGTTGTTCTAATGGCAAAAAATATAGATGCCATTTATACTGCTGATCCAAGAAAAGATAAAAATGCACAAAAAATATCGAGTATTACATATAAAGAAGTATTAGCAAGAGGTTTACAAGCAATGGACTCAACTGCTACGTCATTTGCGATGGATAATAATATTTCTATTCATGTATTTGGTCTTGATAAATGTGAAAATATTTATAATGTAATTATGGGTGCTAAAATGGGCACTATTGTGAAGGGAGAATAATAAAATGAAGCTTGATACTAAAGTTTTCGAAGAAAAAATGAAAAAGTCTATTGATTCCTACAAGTTTGAGTTGAATTCAGTAAGAGCCGGAAGAGCAAACGCTTCTGTTCTTGACAGAATTAGCGTTGATTATTACGGATCACCAACTCCTGTAAATCAAATTGGTTCTGTATCTGTACCTGATGCAAGAACTATTGTTATTCAACCATGGGATTCATCTACTCTTAAAGGCATTGAAAAGGCTATTTTAGCATCTGATTTAGGCATTACGCCTGCTAATGATGGTAAGGTTATTCGTCTTGTATTCCCACAATTAACTGAGGATAGAAGAAAAGACCTTAAAAAGCAGGTTTCTAAAATGGGCGAAGACGCAAAGGTTGCTATTCGTAATATTAGACGCGATGCTATGGATAAGGCTAAAGATATGAAGAAAAATGGTGAAATGACTGAGGATGAACAAAAAACATCTGAAAAGTCAATTCAAGACCTTACCGATAAGTACATCAAAGAGGTTGATGTTGTTACTGCAAACAAAGAAAAGGAAATTATGGAAATCTAAATACAGTTTTGGGTTGCCTCTAAAAGGGCAGCCCATAATTGCAATGAGGTAATTTTATGCTATTTAAAAACAAAAAGGAATTTAAGGTTGATTCTCGACTTTCTCATATTGCTTTTATTATGGATGGTAATGGTCGATGGGCTAAAAAACGTGGTTTACCTAGAAAAATCGGCCATAAATTTGGAGCTAAAGCATTTGAAGATACGGTTAAAAATTGTCATGATATCGGCATTAATACTGTTACCGTGTATGCATTTTCAACTGAAAATTGGTCTAGACCTCAAGAAGAAATCGACGCTATACTTGATTTAATGAGAAATTATATTGAGGAAGCTAAAAAATATGAAGGCGTACGCATTATTTTTATTGGTGATAAATCACCTTTGCCAGATGACATTATAAGTCGTATGACCGATCTTGAAAATTCAACAAAAGATTATCCAAATATTTTAAATATAGCATTTAATTATGGTGGAAGAGCAGAAATTGTTCACGCTTGCAATGAATTGATTAGTGAAGGCAAGGAGTCGGTTACTGAGAATGACATTAACAGTCATTTGTATACGAACTTATCGTCTGATCCCGACTTGATTGTAAGAACGGCAAATGAATTTAGGTTGTCTAACTTTTTGCTTTGGCAATGTGCATATTCTGAGTTATTTGTTACAAAAACGTTATGGCCTGATTTTAACAAAAAAGAGCTTTTAAAGGCTATTCAAAGCTTTTATGAGAGAAACAGAAAATTTGGTGGTTTAAATAACCGATAGGGGACATGATTATGTTGAAAAGAATTATTACTGCAGTTATTGCGATTCTTGTATTTATTCCAATTTGCATATACTCATATACTATTATATTTCCTATAGCTATTGCTTTGCTAAGTGTAGTTGCAGTTTTTGAAATTTCAAAATGCTTAGGTTATCATAAAAACTTATTTTTGACTATTCCGTTGTATTTAATTGCACTTGGATTACCGATTTTCAGATGCTTTGTCAACACAAATGCATTTTTCTTATCGCATGTTCCATTAATATTCATTGGCGTTCTTATTTACATGCTTTCATATGTAATGATAAGAAAAAACAAGGATAATTTATCGGAAATAGTGTTACTCTATGCTTTGTCAACGTTTATAATTTCAGGATTTACTTCTATTTTGATGATAAGAATGATGTTTAACGGAGAAGCAGTTTACTTACTAGCATTTTTAGGTGCATGGATTTGTGATACTTTTGCTTATTTCACTGGCATGCTTTTCGGTAAACATAAGCTAATACCTGAAATAAGCCCTAAAAAAACCGTTGAAGGTGCTGTTGGTGGAGTAATTTTTACAGTAATTGGTTTTGCTATATACTGCTTAATATGGAATATCATATCTGATTATAAGCTTTCATATTTAACACTATGTATTTACGGCTTGTTACTTTCTGTTGCAGCTCAATTTGGCGATTTGATTGCTTCAAGCATTAAACGTCAGTATAATCTTAAAGATTATGGAGCAATATTCCCTGGACACGGTGGCGTTTTAGACCGATTTGATGGCGTATTATTAGTAGCTCCGTTTTTATATGTTTTAAATCATTTTTTAGGATAGTATATGAAAAATAAAAAAATAGCGATTTTAGGCTCAACAGGCTCTGTCGGGAAACAAAGTATTGAGGTAGCTAGGCTACATAATATAAACATTGATTTACTAGCTTCATGCTCGTCAGTTGATGAAATTGAAAAACAAGCACGAGAGTTTTTGCCTAAATATTGTGTCTTAACTAATGAAAAATCCGCTAGTGAACTTAAAATTAAATTAAAAGATACCGATGTAAAGGTTTACGGTGGAGAAAAGAACTTACTTTCAATAATTGAAGAATCATGTGCTGAAACTGCCATAAATGCAATTTCGGGATTTTCTGGACTTTCTCCAGCAATAGCTTGTGCTAGAAGTGGAAAACGTATTGCTATGTCAAACAAGGAAGCTATTGTAATTGCATACAAGTTTTTGAAGGAAGAAATCGATAAAAACAAAGCAGAGCTTATACCTGTTGACAGTGAGCATAGTGCCATATTTCAATGCTTACAAGGAAGAGCAAATAATGAAATAAAAAGAATTATTTTGACGTCTTCCGGCGGGCCTTTTAGACATAAAAGTAGAGAAGAGCTTTCCAAATATACGTCCAAGGACGCTTTAGCTCATCCTACGTGGAAGATGGGAGCTAAAATTACGGTTGATAGCGCATCCCTTATGAATAAAGGATTTGAGGTAATTGAGGCAGTTAGACTTTTTAATGTAAGTCCTGACCAAATCAAAGTGGTTGTTCATCCTCAAAGCATAATGCATTCAGCAGTAGAATATACTGATAATAGTGTGATCGCGCAGATGGGCGCACCTGATATGAGAACGTGTGTTCAGTATGCTATAACTTACCCTGATAGGGTTAATTCTTATGCTGAACCACTTGATTTTGCGAAATTAAGTAGCTTAACTTTTGAAGATCCGGATATAGATACTTTTAGTTTACTTTCACTTGCTTTTTATTCTATTGAACAGGATGGAATTATACCTACTGTATTAAATGCTTCTGATGAAATAGCGGTAAAATATTTCTTAGAGGATAAAATTAAGTTTACTGATATTTTTGATGTTGTTGAAAATATTGTTCACAACTATAAAAATATTGTTAACCCTTCTTTAGAAGACATTTTAAATGCTGACAAAGAAGCAAGAATTCGTACTGAAGAAAAAATTAAGTTAATAGCAAAAATTTAGTTGAATTTAAGTATTATCATTTTAATAATCATCTAAAAGAGGTATAAATGATAGTTTTATATATTTTAATAGCGATTTTAATATTTGGCTTTTTAATTTTTATCCATGAGCTTGGTCATTTTTTGTTCGCAAAAAAGTATGAAGTAGCAATTACTGAATTTTCTTTAGGAATGGGTCCTAAGCTCTTTTCTAAAAAAGGAAAGGACGGGGTTGACTATTCTTTACGACTGTTTCCAATAGGTGGATTTGTTTCCATGGTTGGAGAGAGCGAAGAGAGTGATAATCCAAATTCTTTTAACAAAAAGCCTGCTTACCAAAGATTTATTATTACTTTAGCCGGCGCTGTTATGAATTTGCTTATTGGTGTTCTTGTAATGATCATTTTAACATCAACTAATGAACGCTTTGGAACTACAAAAATTGGTGAATTCTCAGAAGATGCTACAAGCAGTCAATATTTATTGCTTGAAGATGAGATAATTAAAGTCGGAAATACAAAAGTTCATACCGCAAGCGAATTAAGCTATGAAATTATGCGAAAAGGGTATGAGCCAATTACCTTGACTGTTATTAGAAACGGTAATGAAATCGTTATTGACAACGTTAAGTTCCCAAAAACTACAAGCGACGGTATCATTTTTGGTACTATGGACTTTTTCGTGTATGGGGAAGATAGAACATTTTCTACAATTGTAAAAAATTCTTATTATTCTTGTAAATCAACCATAAAAATGATATGGGATTCACTTTATGATCTAATTTCAGGTAGATATGGAATGGAGCAGGTTTCCGGACCTATCGGTGTTACGGGAGCTATTACTAATGCTGCTAAAACAAGCACCTATTCGCTATTTTATTTGGTTGTTGTTATTTCTATGAACTTGGGCATATTTAATCTTTTACCAATTCCTGCACTAGACGGTGGATCTTTATTGTTATTGATTATAGAAATGATAACTAGAAAACCCATTCCTCAAAAGATTGAGTACGGGATAAAGGCTCTTGGTTTCATTTTATTAATGGGCTTTGCATTAATTGTTTCATTTAAAGATATCATATTTTTGTTTAAGTAAGAGGAAGTATGAGCTATAACGACATAAGACGAAAATCGCGTATTGTAAAAATCAAGAATACTCAAATTGGTGGAAATTCTGATATTTTAATTCAATCAATGACCAACACAGACACTCTTGATTATGAAAGTACAATTAGACAAATAAAAAAATTAGAAGATTGTGGATGCGATATTGCTAGAATAACAGTTCCAACTATTGAAGCAGCACAAACTATAGATAAGATAAAAAAAGCAGGGATTTCAATTCCTATTGTCGCTGATATTCATTTCGATTACAGAATTGCTCTTGAATGTGTAAAATATGGAATCGATAAAATTCGCATAAACCCTGGTAATATTGGAGAAGATTGGAAGGTTAAAGAGGTAACTGACGCTTGTAAAAGTGAAGGAATTCCTCTTAGAATAGGCGTTAATGGCGGCTCCCTAGAAAAGCACATACTTGAAAAGTATATATCACCTACTCCTGAAGCTTTAGCTGAAAGTGCTTTTTATCACGCGAATTTACTTGAAAAATTTGGGTTTAATGACATTGTAATTTCAGTAAAATCATCAAACGTAAGGAATATGATTTTAGCTAACAGAATAATAGCTAGTAATTGCGATTATCCGATTCATTTAGGCGTTACCGAAGCAGGAGATGATTACACAGGACTAATTAAAAGCTCTGCTGGAATTGGTTCTCTTTTATGTGATGGAATTGGAGATACGATAAGAGTATCGTTAACTGCTGACCCGTGTAAAGAAATTGCAGCAGGAAAGGAACTTCTAACTTCGTTAGGACTTTATAATAAAGGTTCAATTCAGGTTGTATCCTGTCCTACATGTGGAAGAACCAAAATTGATTTGATAGATTTATCTAATCGCTTTAAAAACGCCATAAAATCTATTGATACAAACGGCAAGGATATAAAAGTTGCTTTGATGGGTTGCGTT
>JBGVPY010000013.1:0-1781 GCA_045127235.1 Eubacteriales bacterium | reverse complement strand
GAAGCGGTGTATTAAAGTGACGTAATTCGTAATTCATTTTGAGCCCTCCTGATAATCATTACATAAAATAAGTTGCCTTTTATTATATCATTGGAAAACTTACAGTGCAACGGTCCGGACAAAAAGAAAAACTGGAGAAAGTTCTCCACTCTGATGCAACGTAAAATTTTACGTTGCATTTACGTTTGAAACGATATTTTTTTCGTTGCATTACGAAGCAAACATTTTTCCTCGTTACTCGCATAAAAATAGTGTGTAAAACACACTCTCAACTCCCCTGCCCCTCAATCTTTGAGGGGTATGTTTTTCTTTGCTTCTTTTTAGTGTAAAATGATTACATGAGCAATGTATTACAAGATATTTTTTCTGATTATTATGAGCATATTTTATATGAACTTCATCCTCGTCATTCCGTTATTGAAAATATTGACAGAATGATTTCTTGTGGTGATCCCACTCAGGGTGGTGCCATGTATGGCTGTCCTTGCTGCGGTAATCTTAAATTTGTTCCTTTTCGTTGCAAAAGTCGTTTCTGCCCTTCTTGTGGCAATCGCTACAATCAGCAACGCTCTCTAAATATGTCCTTTAAGCTTGTTTCATGCACTCATCGACACTGTGTTTTTACTATCCCCGAAGAATTACGCATATTTTTCCTTAAGGATCGTTCTCTCTTAAATGTGCTTTTCCATTCAGTTCGAGACGTTATACTCCGCATGTTTTTCAAAATGAATAAACGGGAACACTTTACTCCTGGTTTCATTTGTGTACTCCACACCTTTGGACGCGATCTCAAATGGAATCCTCATATTCATGCTCTCATCTCTGAAGGTGCCGCTGGCAACTTCCTTGTCTGGCGCTCTATTAAGCACTTTGATTATACATTTCTTCGACTCGCATTCCGAAAAGTCCTTTTGGAACAACTTGCAAATCTTTTAGATAAATCCTTTAAAAAGCTCAAAAATGAATTGTATAAAAAATATCCTGATGGTTTCTATGTTAGAGCAGAACCTAATGAATGCACTCCTGATATAACCATTAAATATATCAGCCGTTATCTTGGTCGCCCTGTAATCGCAACTTCCCGTATTGATGATTATGATGGCGATATGGTTACTTTTCATTACACCAGACACGAAGACAATCAGACAGTCACCGAATGCATTCCTGCAATGGACTTCATCAAACGTCTTATCGTGCATATCCCTGAAAAGAACTTTAAAATGCTTCGTTACTACGGACTTTATGCCAAACACCACAAACATGAGAAAAATCTCCGTCGGTGTATTTCCAAAGAAAAGCAACGGTTTCTTTTAAGACATAACAACTGGCGTGCATCCATACTTCTTTCTTTTGGATACGATCCGTTACGATGTTCCTCATGTGGTTCTTCCATGTCGGTTCTGGAAGTTTACTACAAAAAAACTGCACTATTTGAACAATATCGAAAGGCCATGCGTTCCGGATAACTCCAAAATCACATTTGTTTCAATATAGTCAGATAGTGCAGCCACCTGAACCGAAACAAAAAACATCATATACAACGTCATGGCGAAGTTGCACCTTCGCTCTTTTGTCATGTCCTTTTTTATTTCTTACTCATTATACACTATCTTTTAGATTTTGCGAACTTTCCTATAAAGTAAAAAAAGACCGCCAATTCCGAACAAGTCAAGAATTAGCGGCGCCCCTGCCAAGAATCGATGCGACAGGATTCGAACCTGCGACCTCTGCGTCCCGAACGCAGCGCTCTACCAAGCTGAGCCACGCATCGTCACAAAGCG
>JBGVPY010000012.1:0-1538 GCA_045127235.1 Eubacteriales bacterium | reverse complement strand
TGCAGGCTATTATGGATGGATGCTCCAAGGCGATTTTACACAAAACACTAAGGATGTTCTTACAAAATTGAAGATAGAATTCAGCAAAAAATAATTTACCCTATGCTTAAAGGCAAACATATTATACTTGGAATATCGGGCGGAATAGCAGCATATAAGTCTGTTTATTTGTTACGATTGTTGATAAAAGCAGGAGCAGAAGTACAAGTAATAATCACTCCTAATGGCAAGGAATTTATTACTCCGGTCACTCTTTCTTCTTTGAGTGGAAAACCTGTCATTAGTGAGTTTTTTACGGCAAATACGGGTGAATGGCATAGTCATGTAGATTTAGGTCTGTGGGCAGATGCTATGATAATAGCTCCGGCAACTGCATCGACATTAGCAAAGATGGCAAATGGAGTTGCTGATAATATGCTTATAACCACTTATTTAAGCTCTAAGTCTAAAGTGTTTGTTGCACCTGCAATGGACTTGGATATGTGGAAACACCCATCAACTCAGCGAAATATAGATACACTCAAATCTGATGGTGTTTCGATAATTGAGCCGGGAGCAGGGGAGTTGGCAAGTCATTTGGTGGGTAAAGGCCGCATGGAAGAGCCTGAAAATATTCTAAAATCAATTGAGCAATACTTTGCATGTCAGCAAGATTTAATAGGTAAAAAAGTGTTAATAACTGCGGGACCAACATACGAAAATATTGATCCGGTACGTTTTATCGGTAACTATTCAAGTGGAAAGATGGGCTTTGCCTTAGCTGAGGAATGTGCTAAACGTGGAGCTATGGTTACATTAGTTACCGGTCCTGTCGGCTTGAAAATATCAAATGAAAGGATAAATAGGATAGATGTAGTCAGTGCAAAAGAGATGTGCGAACATTGCAAAGAACATTTTAAAGAATGTGATATTGCTATTCTATGTGCAGCAGTCGCTGACTATGCTCCAAAAGACTATTATGATAGTAAAATCAAGAGAGAAAAAACTGATACTATCACAATCGAATTGGTTAAAAATCCTGACATAGCGGCTACACTTGGAAAATTAAAAACACAAAATCAACTTTTAGTGGGTTTTGCTCTTGAAACAGATAACGAAAGAGAAAATGCAATCAGAAAAATTATGAATAAAAATCTTGATTGGATTGTGCTTAATTCGTTGAAGGACAAAGAAGCCGGGTTTCAAAAAGACACAAATAAAGTTACACTTTTAAGTGTAAAGGGTCAAGAAATTCCATTTGAGGCAAAACTTAAACAAGAAGTTGCAAAGGATATTATCGATACAATATTAAATAATTGATTTAAGGAATGAATTTTGAGCATTTAAAATATTTTATTGTGTTCATCATGCTGATATTCGGCATAAAGGCTTCTAATGCGCAAGAACTAAATTGCCAAGTAGAAGTAAATTCAAGCAAGATTGAAGGCACTGATAAGTCTGTGTTTACAACATTGCAAGAAGCAATAACTGAATATTTTAATACTCACAAATGGACAAATGCACAATTTTCAGTAAATGAAAAAATTGATTGCCGTTTT
>JBGVPY010000011.1:0-7483 GCA_045127235.1 Eubacteriales bacterium | reverse complement strand
ACCCAAAAGGGTGCGTTTTTGCGTTGGAGGCACTCCCCCTTCATCGGATCGAACTCTGCGCGCTCGCGCGCAGAATCCGGGACGGAACCCCCGCCGGAGCTCCGCGGAGGGCGGACTTCCGGGTGGCTTTTTCGATTTACTGGTTTCCAAACTGGTTTCCAAATTTGAGGAGAAAAGAAAAGAATGAGAAGGGGAAATATGAACAAAAATGATTGCAAAGAATTGATGTTTATGGTATAATAGAAAAACAAAGCAGATTTTTGAGGTAAGCATTGAATTTTAAATTATGAGTGCGAGTTGGAGGTGTAATAAGTGAGCATTGATGCAGAAGGACGACCGAGTAAACGTTTAGTTCTTTTTTATCCGGAGAATTTTTTTGATAAAGTAGTAAATGAAGATTTTATTCAAAAAATTATGCAACGGGCACTCCAAAGAGACGATTGGCGCATTGGAAATGCCGATTTGTTAGAACAAGATCGTTTTTGTGGAAAAACTCCCTTTGAGTTCACTATTGCTTCTGACAACAAGAAAAAGAATACATTTGTTCAAAAAATGAGGTTTGCTAAATATACATCAAAAGATGTTGAAAACGATATGTTTGGATATATTACCACAGCTTTAAAAAAGAAAGCCGAAAAGGAATATGCAAATTCTAATACTCATCTATGTGTCCTCTGCATTGAAGAATTAACATCATGGGTTTTGGACGAGTATTTTGCATCTTGGACATTCTTTGTACATGATAGGAGGAAAGAATATTTTGATACTATAAAAGCGGATTATATTGAATCCGGTATATTCAAAAATATATTTATAATCTTTCCGGATATATTTGCCACATGGTGGGTGTGGGATGTAAGTACGGATAATAAGGTCGCCATTTGTCTATCAGAAGATGATATTTTGAGTCAAAAAATACCGTTTGTCCTCGAAGAAGGTGCTTTTCACAAAATAATAAAAAAGCATTGAAAACAACAGTTCTCAATGCTTTTTGTTTTGATTATATATCAAGTGTTTTTCTTTTTGCGCCTTTTCTTTGCGCATTCGGGGCAACCATTTCCTCTGTTCCTATTCCCAATTCTTGCTTGCCACTCATGTCCGTTCTGGCATTTCCACCATATCTTTTTGTGACTATACGGCGATACATTCGCAGGTGTTAAATCACCATTCTTTTCGCAATTCCATTCTTCCGCTAAAGAAGGATTAAGGGTCTGTAAATCATTTTCACCTTTAATAACTAGCAGACCTGCACAATAGGGACATTTGCACCCGCTGTTTCTGCTACTTATTGTAGCTTGCCACTCATGCCCTTTTTCACATTTCCACCATGGCTTTTTATCACTACCACAAGTCAGCTTATTAGGGTCAAATCCCAATTCGTTATTCTTCTCCCAATTCCATTCAGCCATAAGTCGAGCATTATCGCTCACGTATTGCTTTTCTTTCTTTTCTGCCATAATGCTCACCTCGTTTCATTGATTGGTTTTAGATAATTGTATCATAATTCGTGTAAAATTTCAAGTGGTTTCATATTATAGAGCTCACAATAATTTATTTGTGTTTTTACTTGACAAGCAACATATCCTGCTGATTTTCAAGCACTTTTGTTGGCATCTTTTTTGTCAACACCTCAAAAAAAGGGAACCGATCCATTTGGGTCGGTTCCTTTTGTATTATGTTTTTGTCGAAAAATGGTGGAAAACGCAGAAAAATGCAGAAAAAATTTTGATAAATTCACCTAATAGGTTAATAATAGGAGTGTTGATGGATTTACTAAAATTCACTTATTGGGTATAATAGTAACACAATAAGAGAAAGGAAGGTAAATCTAATGACATCTCAGTTTTCACAGGAAGGATTACCTGTTGGTAACCTTGAGCTAAAGCAACGCTTTGGCGCATTCATCAAAAAGCATCGCATAGCGAAGAAAATGACACAAGAGGAATTGGCTGCCGCGCTTGGGCTGACCAAAAAGTCGGTTTGCTATTTTGAAAAGGGCAGGACGTTCCCGTCTCAAGAAAACATTTTTAAGCTTGCTCAAATTTTGGATATGTCTCTTGACGAATTTGTGTTTGGCGAAAGCGTATTCAATCACCAAATCAGCGTTCCGCAAATCAACCAAATGTTGCAAACGCTTTCCAACAAAGAGCAGGGCATGGCACTTGCAACACTGTCTAACATCGTTGAAACTATCATCAAGGGGAGATAATAATGACATTTGAGTTTATATACGAAAAGTATTTCGATGAGATCCATCGGTACTGTTACTACCGAACCGACGGTGAGAAATACTGTACAGATGAAGCAACAGCAGAAACGTTTTTCCTTTTGCAAAAGCAATGGGAAACCGTAAAAGACTTTCACGAAGATCGCCTTAGAGCTTGGCTGTATGGCGTAGCAAAAAACAAAATAAAAGAAGTAAGGCGCGAGCAAGACCCCACTATCGAATCATTGAGTGAGGAACGATGTCGCGCCTTAATTGATGAACAGATTCTTCACGAACAACCGCTGAACGAAGAGGAAGAAGATCGGCGGTTTGTTCAATACATAGATCAAATTTGCTCACAGTTGAAACCAAAAGATCTAAATCTATTTCAAATGCGTGTTGTTGAGGAAATGTCACACCGAGAGATTGGCGAAAAGTTGGGAATCAGCGAAAACGCCGCTAAGCTCCGATGGGCTCGGTTAGTGGATAAATTAAAGCCGATCGTAGACAAAATCCTCAAAAACAAATAAATTTCAAAAAAATTAGAAAAAATTTTCAAAAAAACGACACTTTTTGATAAATAACTGTCACTTACTCTATGAAAGGAGGTGGCAGAAATGTTTATCAAAAAGAAAAAACAAAAGGAGATAAATAACAATCATGACCCGCCTTGAATCTATTAAGAGCAACGCATTTTTGCTGGGGCTCAATATGAACAAAGCAACCAAGGAGCAAAAGATCCAATGGCTTTGTCAAATCATCGATAACGAAACCGACAAGCCCGAGGATGAAATCGATTTTGCCCTGATAGGTGAATGCTCCGCCTATCTGCGTGAGCTTTCCGACAAAGCAGCGGAAGCCACCAAAGAGCAAAAACAACGCATTTTGCAACAAATCAAAGCACGTCATAATCAAACTGCAACAAAATCTGCCAAGGTACTTCGCCCGAAGTGGAGAAAGATGGGTAAAATCGTTGCCATCGCTGCAACGGTTGCCGCAATTCTACTCTCTACGCTGACGGTACTTGCCAAGGTAAACGGATATAGCTCCGCTTGGGAATACGTCAAGGAGAACATCCAAAGAATCACCGGTATGGATGCCGGAGATAGGGTGAATGAGGGGAATATTACGCTTATTAAACACGATAGTGTAGTATCATATGACTCTGTTGAGGAGCTTTTGCAAACGGAAGGATACGATATCATGTATCCTACGGATTTGCCGAAAGGAGTTCGGATAAAAGGAATTTCACAACAGATTGTTGATGATAGTTATACCCTATATTCCATTTATTTTACGGATATTGAATTATCAGTGGCGGTGTCAAATAAGAGTACAGTTTCTGAAGTTGATTTGCAGAAGTGCCAATCGTATTCAACGAAAAACACCGTATTTTACATTCGTCAACGAGCGGATATGACTTATCAAGCCGTGGGGTATATCGATGGTTATGAATATCAAATTCGTTGCCAAAGTTATGATGTATTAATAAAAATTATAGATGGTATGAAAGGAATTGAAAAATGAAAAAGCAAATAAAAAAAATAATGCTTATGGTAATGTTAGCCACTCTTACAATTTTTTCCACTCTTGGTGTATCGGCTGATATCAATGCAGGCAACACCTATCAAATTGAAAACATAACTGTTATTTTTGACGTAGACTCTCAGCTTTCTGTTGAACAGCAGGAAAATATCGCACAACTTCTTGTTAATCCCGAATATGGTGTTTCACAAGCAAATTTGATTTGTAATATTTTTGGGCACAAAAACACTCAAGAAGGTGTTACAACAATTACTCATCGTGTTTTGCCAGATAGCCCTAGATGCCTGCAAGAAAACTTCATTATTACAACCTGTTCTCGCTGTAATGAATCTACAGTTGAACGAGTAAGCCATTTCTACATCACCTGCTGCCCCGAAGATTAATTTCCACATCAACAAGAAAACAAGTCGCGGCATCGAAACCAACGACAAGTAAATAAAAGACCGCCTTCGGGCGGTCTTGCTCGTGGTAGATGATTAATTGGTTTTGGGCACAAGGGGAATCATCCTAAGCCTCCCTCCGGGAGGGAGGGGGACCGCGATAGCGGTGGAAGGAGCCCGCGTATATAGTCGCAAATGGTTTGCTTTTTGCAAACACTACCCAGAGAATTTAAAGATGCCGCATCCGCGCGATACGCGCAACAAAGCTATTCATCAAAATCAAAAAAAGATTGGAGGAAAAACTATGAAAAAAGTTCTTATTGTACTGTTGACTCTCACAATGGTTGTCTGTAGCACAGGCTTTTATGTATGCGCAGACGGCTCCGGTAGTAATTCAAATCAACCCATCACTGTAATGAGCTTTAACGTTAAAGTTGAGGTTCTCAAAAATGGTCGCGATGATCTTGTTATCGCTACCATTCAAGAAAATGCCCCCGATATTTTTGGCGTGCAAGAGGCTGATATTACCTGGATGAACACCTTGAAGAACGGTCTTCCTGGTTATGCAGCAATTGGTACAGGCCGCGATTGGTGGGGAGCAGGGGAGCACTGCGCAATCTTCTACCGCACCGATCTGTTTACTCCAATTGCCAGTGATACCAGATGGCTCTCCGCTACTCCTACTCAGGAATCTCTTTATTCCTACACCGAAAACGGCACGACCTATACCGCAAACGACAAGCGTATTATGACCTATGCTGTCCTGGAGCGCATAAGCGACGGCAAAAGATTCCTTGTCGTCAACACCCACCTCGACAATAACGGCGATAACACCCTTGCAGTAGCAGAAAAGATCAGACAGGGACAAATTGCGGTTATGCTGCAACAAATCCAAGGTGTTCTCAATGTGCGCGGCAATTTGCCCACCATTGTACTCGGTGACTTTAACGCAACGCCCGAGAAATCCGCTCGCGCAGCAATGCTCTCAAACGGATATTTTGATGCCTCTGCAATTGCGGCGCAGGGCACAGCCGCGTCCACCTACAACGGTATGACAGAAGGTACAAGCGCGATTCTCGATTACATCTTTGTCTCTTCCAATTTGGCAAATGCGGTTGAGACCTACACCGTTTGCCCCGCCAAGAGGAACGGAGAATGGATCTCCGACCATAACGCAATTGTGGCAACTATTACGCTCCCCTAAAATTAAGAACACCAACACAGATAACCTTCTGTGTTGGTGTTCAATGTGTGCACTCGGCACGCACCCCTAAATCAAGTCGGAGTTTCCGTGCTTATGCTTGATTTGGGAAAAATTATGATAAATAAAAACAATGCGCTTCTTGGTGAAGCGCTCACGGAAAACACGGTCACAAAAAATGAGCTGCAACCCAAAAAGGTTGTATACGAAGTTGTCGGAGAGCCGCAACCCTCGGGAGATAGCAACTACATCTCCTATGGAATCGCCGCATATATCGATGCCGCGACGAGCAATACCAAAAACGTTATCGCCTACGTGCGAGACGTCACCCCGAATAAAACCGAAATAGAAAATCTTGTGCAAAAGTGTAACGCTTTTGGGCTTTCCCCAATACATCTCGTTGATGTGATCGAGGATTTCCTAAACAAGTAAAAAAACAAAAAAGCAGGAAACGGAAATTCAAATAAGGCAGAGGAGTCAAACAGACACTCACCCTAGAGAAAATTTTGAAAAAAAGAAAGGACTCTTCAAGCATAAGCGTCCTTGCTTCCCTCCAAGACCATGGTCTTGGAGGGTTTTAAAATAAAAAACGAAAAGGAAAGGCAATAAACGCCGTAATCCTTTTCTACCCCAACGAGGTAAGAAACACTTGAACTTGCGGCCTCTACCACCTCAAGACCGATTTTTATGTTTTTCTAGCGCTAAATAGTGCTTTTTAGTGCTATTCTGTCAACCAAACCGTACATTTTCGTGCTCTCGTGTACTACTGTTTCCGTATAGTCCGTTTCTCAAAGTGGTCAAGCATGTGGTCAAAAAACAAGCCCTGCGTATCCGTTTATTGTGATACACAGGGCTTCGTTTTTCGTTTATCGTATCCAAAATAATTGGGAGCAATAAACAAAGAAAAAGCGGTTCATTGATAATACTTTTCTAATAGTTCAATTAACTCGTCCTCCAAGGACATTAGTTGATTTTCTAATGCTTCATTTAATGGGAATAGGTGTATTGTTCTGAAAATATAGTTCATCATCATGTTGAAACGATAGCAGATCGAAACATAAAAAGTGAAGGGGAGTGTTTTCGATGTAATATCTTGACCATGAACGAAGGAGCATGCACTTTGATAGTCTTCATAAATATGCTGATCACCCAAATAACTGCAAATGTTTTTGAATTCGTTTACATTACAAGACGAGAGTAAGATCGAAATGGCTGTTCCTATCACCGTATAAAAACGAAGATGTACCACGCGATCCCTGTTCGTGCCGAAAGAAACTCGCGACGATCCTTGAGAGAGCCGAGTGCAAGCACGTGCCGTTCCACGCACTCCGCCACACCTTCGCAACGCAAGCACTCCGATATGGAATGGATGTGAAAACACTCGCAAGCACGATCGGTCACGAAAGTGTAGAAACAACTGTGAATGTCAGAAATCCTCACACAAATTAAATGCAAGTCAAAGCAGCTTGATTATTGTATGAATAATTAATTTGTGAGGAATTTATAATGAAAATTACCTATCGTGAAGAAAATGGATGCTTTTACCCCAATCTTGAACTACCCAAGCAGACAAATTACACCATTGGCAAATACGGATTATTACACCTTGATTATATCAAGGAACATCGTAAAGGCAGATATACCACGCTTGTTTCGGAATGTCGATTGAGTGAATATCTCCATAAGATTGATGAACAAGCACGCGAACAACTGAACATATACATCGAACAAATGGCTAAGATGCAGAACGTAACCGAAGAACTCAAAGCCTATGATCCGAAATGCTGGGTGCAAGCGATGAATAACATCAAAGAAAACGCGGAAGAAAGCGTTTTGAGGGAGGTGGTTTATCAATGAGATCTATTTTACGAATTAACAGATGGACTCGCAACTCTCAAGGAAGCGGTCGAGGCGTATCTTTCGAACAATCTCGGCTATAATCCTAACGTCAAGTGCGATCACCACGATCACGAGCACGGCAACGGTGCTCACAGCTGTGGCAACCACGGTTGCGGCACGCACGATTGCGGTAACCACGATTGTGCCAAGTAAAAAAGTAAAAGAATATAGCAAAAGTAATTTATTGCAACACTCAGCGTATTTCTTGTGGTCTTTGCAACCATGATCTATGCAATGCATAAGATCAAAAAA
>JBGVPY010000010.1:0-12861 GCA_045127235.1 Eubacteriales bacterium | reverse complement strand
GTGGTCAGTGGTCAGTGGTCAGTGGTCAGTGGTCAGTGGTCAGTGGTCAGTGGTCAGTGGTCAGTGGTCAGTGGTCGGTGGTCAGTGGCTGGTGGCTAGTGGTCAGTGGCTAGTGGTTACTCCCCCCCGTGAGTGAAACGAACCCCTATATCCTATTCCCTATATCCTGGTGACAGGGGACGGGGGCGTGTCACCGAATCGTTTAACTAACCTCGCTGACCGCTGACGGCTAACTGCTGACTGCTGTAAAGCGACTGAAAGGAGCTTTAACCTATGGATACAATCATCGAAATTCTAAAAGCCATATTTATCGGCATTGTCCAAGGCATAACCGAATGGCTACCTGTATCAAGCACAGGACATATGATAATCGCAAACGAGTTTGTAAAATTGAAAATAAGCGAGGGCTGTTGGAATCTTTTTGAGGTTATCACTCAGCTTGGCTCAATTTTGGCGGTTATAATTCTGTTTTTTAACAAGCTAAATCCTTTTGCAAAAAGCAAAACAGATACAGAGAAAAAGCAAACTTGGACACTTTGGTTTAAGGTTATCGTTGCAGTTTTACCCGCTGCAATAATCGGTCTTATATTTGAGCACTTCCTTGATAAAACATTCTATAAGTTCGTTCCCGTTGCAATAGCTCTTATCGTTTACGGCGTACTCTTTATCATAATTGAAAGAATAAACAAAAACCGTAAAATGAAGTACGAAACCGTTTACGATATTGACTATCCAACTGCACTTAAAATCGGTTGCTTTCAAGTTCTATCCCTAATCCCTGGAACATCTCGTTCAGGCTCAACAATTTTAGGTGCATCTACAATTAAGGTGTCAAGAACAGCCGCTGCCGAATTTTCATTCTTCCTTGCAATTCCCGTAATGCTTGGAGCTTCACTTTTAAAGGTTGCAAAGTTCTTGCTTGATGGCTTAACTCTTAGCTCTACCGAAATCACTGTTCTTTTAGTAGGCACGCTAACTGCATTTTTAGTATCACTTTTTGTAATTAAATTCCTAATGTCATTTGTTAAAAATCATAGCTTTGAAAGCTTTGGCTGGTATAGAATAATTTTGGGTATAATTTTAATAGCTTATTATATTATTAAAATAATTATACAGTAATTTTAAAAAACTATTGATAAACTAATTAGTTTGTGCTATAATACTTGCGATAAAAAATTTAAGTAAAATATAGGAGATTAAAACTATGACTTACAACAAGAAAACAATTGAAGACATCAGCGTAAGCGGCAAAACTGTCCTTGTAAGATGCGACTTTAACGTTCCAATGAAGGATGGCGTTATCACATCTGACAAGAGAATTATCGGTGCGCTCCCAACAATCAAGTATTTACTTGACAATGGCGCTAAGGTTATCCTCTGCTCACACATGGGCAAGCCACACAGCATCTTCACAGAGGGCTTCGGTCTTACAAAAAAGGAAAAGAAGAAGGTAGAAGAGCTTCCAGAAAGCGAAAGAGCAGCTGAAACAGCTAAGCTTCTTGAAAAGGCTCTTAAGGATGACAAGAAGAAGCTTACATTAAAGCCTGTTGCAGACAGACTTAACGAGTTACTTGGCGAAGGCACAGTAACATTCGCTGAGGACATTATCGGCGCAGATGCTAAGGCTAAGGTTGCAGCTCTTGAAGCAGGCAAGGCAGTTCTTTTAGAGAATGTTCGTTTTGATGCTAGAGAAACAAAGAACAACCCAGAGTTTGCTAAGGAGCTTGCTTCATATGCAGACATCTATGTAAATGATGCATTCGGTACAGCTCACAGAGCTCACGCTACAACAGCAGGCGTTGCAGACTACTTACCAGCAGTTTGCGGTTACCTCATTCAAAAGGAAATCGGCGTTATGGGTAAGGCTCTCGCTGACCCAGCTCGTCCATTCGTTGCTATCCTTGGCGGTGCTAAGGTTTCTGATAAGATTGGCGTTATCAACAACTTAATTGAAAAGGTTGATACACTTATCATCGGTGGCGGTATGGCATACACATTCTTCAAGGCTAACGGTCATAGCGTTGGTACATCACTCTGCGAGGATGACAAGGTTGAGCTCGCAAAGGAAATGATGGCTAAGGCAAAGGCTAAGGGCATTAACTTCTTAATCCCTGTTGATAACAAGCTCGGTAAGGAATACGATGAAAACACAGAATCAATGTTCTGCGACTCAACAAAGATTCCTGATGGCTGGATGGGTCTTGATATCGGTCCTAAGACACAAGAATTATTCTCAAATGCAATCAAGGGCGCAGGCACAGTAGTATGGAATGGTCCTATGGGTGTTTCCGAGTGGAAGAACTTCGCTGCTGGTACAGAGGCAGTTGCTAATGCAGTTGCTGAAAGCGGCGCAATTTCAATTATCGGTGGTGGTGACTCTGCTGCTGCTGTTGAAAAGCTTGGCTTTGCAGAAAAGATGACACACATCTCAACAGGTGGCGGTGCATCACTTGAATTCCTTGAGGGTCTTGAGCTCCCAGGTATCGCTTGCTTACAAGATAAATAATAGAAAATATAATATCCGCAAGGAAACTTGCGGATATTTGCATATTTTTAATATATTTAAAATATATGCTCAAATTAACATATGAGCAACCATAAATATGAAATAGAGGAAAAAGAAAATGAGAAGAAAAGTTATTGCAGGAAACTGGAAAATGAATTTAACACCATTACAGGCAAAGGCTCTTGTTGAAGAAACAAAGGCTTTAGTTGCAGGTAAGGACAATTGCGATATTATATTCTGCGTACCATTTGTTGACATCTTTGCAGCACAAGAGGCTTCAATGGGCTCTAACATCAAAATCGGTGCAGAAAATGTTCACTTTGCACCAAAGGGCGCATACACAGGCGAAATCTCAGCAGAAATGCTTAAGGAGTGCGGCGTTGAATATGTAATCATCGGCCACAGCGAAAGAAGACAATACTTTGGCGAAACTGATGAAACAGTAAATTTAAGAACAAAGGCAGCTTTAGAAGCAGGCCTTACAGTTATTCTTTGTCTTGGAGAGGTTAAGGATGAAAGACTTAACGGCATTACAGACGAGGTTGTTTCAATGCAAACAAAGCTCGCTCTTAAGGATGTAACAGCTGAGCAACTTAAGAATGTTATCATCGCTTACGAGCCAGTATGGGCTATCGGCACAGGTCTTACAGCAACACCTGAGCAAGCAGATGAAACATGTGGCGTAATCAGAAACACAATCAAGTCCCTCTACGGCAACGAGGCTGCTGAAGAAATCATCATCCAATACGGTGGATCAATGAATGCAGCTAACGCAGCTGAGCTTCTTGCTAAGGAAAATGTTGACGGCGGTCTTATCGGCGGCGCATCTCTTAAAGCAAAGGACTTTTCAATCATCGTTGAAGCAGCTCAATAATTTAACATACAAAAAAGCCTTCTCAAATTTGAGAAGGCTTTTTTATTCCGCAAATATTCCTCTTATCATTTTATATGCAAATTTCGTACCGCCAATGAAAG
Source organism: Eubacteriales bacterium (assembly GCA_045127235.1). Taxonomy (GTDB): domain Bacteria; phylum Bacillota; class Clostridia; order Oscillospirales; family CAG-272; genus RGIG2000. The sequence goes on along the minus strand of JBGVPY010000010.1, from coordinate 9,380 downwards.
CATCAATTCTTTCCAAATCTAAAACATCAAATAGCAATTTTATATAATCGTCCAAAACCTTTTTACCATTATCATCTAACATTGAGCTTAACTTGTTTTCGTAATTTACTAATATGTATTGCTTTCTGCTAATTTCCTCTCCGTAAGCATAATGCTTTTCGGAAAGCCTATAATCCTCATACCACATTTTTTCAATTAAATCTCTCATAATATACTCCTTTTGAAACATCAAACGATGTTATTTGAAAATATTATAACATCATTTGATGTATTTGTCAATAACATCATTTGATTTTATGCTAAAATAAATATGAGGTGATGAATAATGTATAGAAGAATCAGAGATTTAAGAGAAGATAGAGATATAACACAAGAAGAATTGTCAAAGGAATTAGGAATGTGGTTGAATACATATAGAAATTATGAATTAGGACATCGAGAACCGCCATTCGCTTTCATGGTACAATTAGCTCAATATTTTAATGTTTCACTTGATTATCTTGCTGGGATTACAGATAATCCTGAAATAAAGTAATGGGTGTATTATATGCAAAATGTAATTAGCGTAGATAATATGCGCGCAAGCGATAAATATACCATTGATAATATTACTCCATCACTTGAGCTAATGCTAAGAGCAGGCAAGGGTGTTTATAGCTGTATAAAATGGCATGGCAAAACCGCCATTGTTTGTGGTACAGGAAATAACGGTGGCGACGGCTATGTTTTAGCTCTTGAAATGGCTAAAAACAACCTTGAATGTGAAATAATTTTAGTCAAGGATAAATTTTCCCCCGATGGAGAGTATTATTTTAATAAATGTAAGGAAAATAATATTCCGTACTCAATTTATAGTGAAGCAATAGATTTTAACAATTACGATTTTATAGTAGATTGTATTTTTGGCACAGGCTTTAAGGGAAATGTAAGCGGAATTGAAAGAGAAATAATTGAGAAAATTAACGCTTCAAGTGCCTACACCGTGTCCGTTGATATAAATAGCGGACTAAACGGAGACACAGGACTCTGTGATATTTGTGTAATATCCAACCTTACCGTTTCAATCGGCACATTAAAATCGGGTCATATTTTAAACCAAGCCAAGGACAAAATAAAAAAGATTGTCAACTGTGATATAGGTATTGAGGTTATTGAAAAGCCATACAAGCTCCTTGAAGCACAGGATGTAAAGGAAATAATAAAAACAAGAAGCAACTACTCACATAAAGGCACATATGGTTATGTCAGCCTAATAGGCGGCTCACTTGAATATAGCGGAGCAATTAAGCTTGCAAATATATCATCAAGCGCGGTCCGTAGCGGTGCAGGAGTAGTGCGCCTTTGTGTGCCAAGCTCCATTGTAAACGGTGTGCTTCCCTATATTCTTGAAAGTACCTTATATCCTTTAAACGATAAAAATGGTAGCATAATATTTAATAAAGAAGAAATTGACACACTAATTTCATCAAGCAAGGTAATTGCAATGGGTATGGGACTTGGTCAAAAAGGCGACAACGAAAAAATTCTCTCTTATCTGCTAAGTGAGTATAACGGCATTTTAATTATTGATGCCGACGGACTTAACACGCTTGCAAAAATGAGCGTTGATTTGAAAAAAGCCAAATGCAAAATCGTGCTAACACCACACCCAAAGGAATTTGAAAGACTATCAAAAATTCCAATGAGCCAGGCAAACGAAAATCCAATCAAATATGCTATGGAATATGCCAAATCAAATGGTGTTATTTTGCTTTTAAAGGGTACAGCCACCATAGTAACAAACGGAGAGGACACCTATTTAATAAACACAGGCTGCCCTGGAATGGCAACAGGCGGAAGCGGAGATGTGCTAAGCGGCATTTTAGCAGGCATTTGTGCTTCAAATGAAGCAGCCTTAATAGAAAATGTAGCCATAGGCGCATATATTAACGGCATAGCAGGGGAGCTTGCAAAAGAAGAGCTTTGCGATATATCAATGACCGCATGCGATACAGCGAAAAATGTAGGAAAAGCCATAGCAAATCTTATAAAATAACTAAAAATTTCATATACTAAAACAGGATTTTAACAAATTCTGTTTTTTTATTTGCATAAATAGAAAATAAAGTGCCAAAATATAAACAAACGAGATTTTAGGAGCTTAAAATGAAGGAATTTACTTTTGTAGTAACTGATAAAAACGGACTGCATGCCCGACCCGCTGGCACGGTAGCATCTTGTGCTAAAAAATATAAATCCGACATTAAAATATATAAGGATGAAAAGGAAGCAAATGCAAAAAGACTTCTTTCACTAATGGGGCTTGGCGCAGTATGTAATTCCACCTTGAAAATAGTAATTGATGGCGAGGATGAAAACGAGGCGCTTGCAGAAATAAAGAGAGTGCTAAACGAAAATTTAAGCGAGGGCTAAAATGAAAATATTTAGTGGCACTGGCGTAGGTGTCAAAAAAGCAAGTGGAATAATCCACTTTTATAAGGAAGCTAAAAAAGCTAGGCAGAACACTTTTACAACATGTGAAAACGAGCTTAAAAGGTTAAATAAGTCTATAAAGGATGTCAAGGAATTCCTTGAAAAAATGCACAAAAAAGCATTAAAGGAAATAGGCGATGAGGAAGCAAAAATCTTTGAAATACATTTGATGCTTCTTGAGGATGAGGATTTAAGAGAAGATATAGAATACGAAATATATAGGGAGATGTGTGCGGAAAACGCAGTTTTATTTGCTTGCGAAAAATATTCAGCTATGTTAAGAGACTTAGATGATGAGTATCTTTCAGAAAGAGAAAAGGACATAAAGGATATAGGAAATCAAATAATAAATGCTCTTGAAAACAAGGAAATAGAAGCAAATATCCACACATCCCCCTACATTTTAGTGGCAGAGGACTTAACCCCATCACAAACGGTAATGCTTGATAAGGACAAAATCCTTGGCTTTGTAACGTTCTTTGGTACACCAAGCTCCCATACCGCAATTTTAGCTCGCGCAATGGGTATTCCCGCATTAGTTGGCGTAGGCGAAATTGATTACAGCTTTGATGGAAAATTTTGCTTGCTTGATAGCGAAAAGGGCGAGCTTATTATAAATCCAACCGAGTGCGAAATAGAGATATTTAAGGAAAAGGAAAAAGAGGAAAGCAAAATCGCCAAGGAGCATGAGAGGTATCTAAAAACTCTTATAAATAAGCCCGCAATATCAAAAAACGGACACAGGGTGCTTATTTATGCAAATATCGGTAGCGAAAAGGAAGCAGAGGGGGCTTTACTTAACGGAGCTGAGGGCATAGGGCTTTTACGAAGCGAAATGCTATATTTATCACTTGATAGATATCCCACCGAAAATGAGCTTTACCAAGCATATAAAAAAGCAGTAACGGATATGAAGGGCAGAAGAGTTATAATTCGCACCCTTGATATAGGCGCAGATAAGCAAATTTCCTATTTTAATATTCCAAAGGAAGAAAACCCAGCCCTTGGCTACCGAGGAGTAAGAATTTGCCTTGATAGAGCGGATATATTCAAAACTCAGCTTCGTGCAATCCTTCGTGCATCTGCACACGGAAAAGCATCAATTATGCTACCTATGATAGTAAGCGAAAATGAAATAAAGGAGTGCCGCGAGCTTTTAGAGGAATGTAAAAACGAGCTTTTTGAGGAAAATTATGCATTTGACTCTAAAATTGAGCTTGGCATAATGATTGAAACCCCTGCCTCTGCCATAATGAGCGATATTCTTGCTAAGCATGTTGATTTCTTTTCGGTTGGCACAAATGATTTAACACAGTACACCTTGGCGGTAGATAGACAAAATAACAAGGTCTCCCATATAGGCGAGAAAAACCATGAGCCGATATTACGCTTAATTAAATATGCAGCCGACCAAATACACAAAAAGGACGGTTGGATAGGCATTTGCGGAGAGCTTGCAGCAGACCTTAATTTAACGCAATGCTTTGTAAATATGAAAATTGATGAGCTATCCGTATCAAGCCCATACCTGTTGGGCATAAGAAAAAGAGTGGGGGAGTGTCTATAAAATGGGATTTTTTAATAAATATCGTAAGTTAGTGTCAGTAGTAGATGGAGAATGTAAGCCGCTTTCACAAATGCCTGATGATGTCTTTTCAAGTGAAATGCTTGGCAAGGGCTTTATGGTAGAGCCAAGAAGCAATTATTTTTATGCACCCTGTGATGGTAAAATTGAAAATATAGCCGAAGCAAAGCATGCATATTCCATTTCAACCGATGATGGAATAGATATTCTTATCCACATCGGCGTTGATACCGTGTCCTTAAATGGTGAACCGTTTGAAATTCAGGTAGCCGAGGGACAAAAAATAAAATCGGGGGACTTAATCGCCATTGCACAAATAGATGAAATTAAGAAAAACGGCTACGAGGTATCCACAGCCGTGGTAGTAACCACTCCCGAAAAAACAGAAAAATTAGACTTCAACTATGGCACAGTATTAGGCGGCACAGATGTGTGCATGAGCTTTAAGATTAGGGGATAGGATATAGGGGATAGGGTATGCACCAAAGGTGCATATCACACGAAGTGTGTATGTAATCAGCCGAGAGGCTGTATGGAACCCACACGAAGTGTCGCATGTAATCAACCGCAGGTTGCATGTGATAGGATATATCCTAAATAAATTTTGAAAATATTTATGTGTGAAAGGAAAAACAATGGCTGAATTAACTAAAAAAAGATTTTCAGGCACATTTAGTGTATTGCAAAGAGTAGGTAGAGCATTTATGCTGCCTATTGCGCTATTACCGATTGCAGGATTGCTTTTAGGTGTAGGCGCATCTTTTACAAACACTACAATGCTTGAAGCATACAACCTTATGGGAATAATGGGACCGGGCACATTTTTGTACTCTGTCTTTACACTTTTAGCATCAGTAGGTACAGTAATTTTTGATAATCTGCCCATACTTTTTGCAATGGGCGTAGCTCTTGGTATGGCAGAAAATGAAAAAGCGACAGCAACATTATCTGCCGCCATAGCATTCTTTGTAATGCATAAAACCATAAATGCATTACTACTTATTACAGGCAAATTAGAGCCTGGCGCATTGCAAGAGGGCGCAGTTGCCAATGTGGTAGGCATAGAATCACTTCAAATGGGCGTTTTCGGTGGTATTATAGTAGGTCTTGGAGTTGCCTACCTTAATAACCGCTTTTATAAAATAAGACTTCCAAATGTAATTTCATTCTTTGGTGGCACACGATTTGTGCCAATTATCTCAACACTTGCATATGTTCTAGTAGGCGTACTCATGTTCTTTGTGTGGCCATTTATTCAGTCAGGCATTTTTGCATTAGGTAATTTAGTTTTAAAATCAGGGTATGCAGGCACATTCATTTATGGCTTTATTGAAAGAATTTTAATTCCGTTTGGCTTGCACCATGTATTCTATCTACCGTTTTGGCAAACAGGCGTTGGTGGCTCAATGCTCATTGATGGCGTAATGATTTACGGCGCACAAAATATTTTCTTTGCCGAGCTTGCTTCCCTATCAACAACTGTATTTTCAGTTTCCGCCACACGATTTATGAGCGGTAAATTCCCATTTATGATTTTCGGCTTACCGGGGGCAGCCATTGCTATGTACACATGCGCAAAGGACACTAAAAAGAAGGTTGCAGGGGGACTTTTACTCTCTGCCGCACTTACCGCAATGCTAACAGGTATTACAGAGCCAATTGAATTCACATTCCTTTTTGTAGCTCCTATGCTTTATGTAATCCATTCAGTACTTGCAGGACTTTCCTATATGCTTATGCATATCTTAGGCGTAGGCGTTGGTATGACATTCTCAGGCGGTATAATTGACTTAACACTATTCGGCATTTTGCAAGGCAATGCAAAAACAAACTGGATAATGATACCCCTGGTAGGCGTAGCATACTTTATAATTTACTTCTTCCTTTTCCGCTTCCTTATCTTAAGAAAAAACCTTGCAACCCCTGGCAGAGAGGATGACACAGAGGAAACAAAGCTCTATACAAGAAAAGACTACAACGCTAAGAATAACATCGATGATGTGTCGTTAAATAGCCAAAAAGCAGACACAAACCACACCTCACGCCTTATCTTAGATGGCCTTGGTGGCAAGGAAAACATTGTCTCCCTTGACTGTTGTGCAACTCGCCTTCGTGTGTCCGTTAAAAACAGCGAAATCGTGAGGGACTCCCTCTTAAAGCAAAGCGGAGCCGCAGGAGTTATCAAAAAAGGAAATGGCATCCAAGTAGTCTATGGCCCTCAGGTAGCAGTAATCAAAAGCGAGCTTGAGGACTACCTTAAAACTCTTTAACAAAAAGCCCAAACACTCGTTTGGGCTTTTTATACATTTGAATTCTATATAAAATTTATATAATCTAACCTATTGTAACCAATTAGAAACTATGATATAATAAATGTGCAAAATGATTTTGGGACTAAAAAATAAGGAAAAGAAAATGATAGAAGTAGTAGCCGCCCTCATCTGGCAGGGCGAAAGGTTTATGATTTGCCAACGCCCAGAGCATAAGGCAAGAGGGCTTCTTTGGGAGTTTGTTGGTGGCAAGGTTGAATTAGGCGAAACAAAGGAGCAGGCGCTCATTCGTGAATGTAATGAGGAGCTTGGCATTATTCTTTCTGTTGGGGACATATTTATGGATGTTATACATGAATATCCCGATATAAAGGTACATCTAACATTGTTTAACGCTACCATAGCCAAGGGAAAGCCGCAAAAATTAGAGCATAATGACATTAAATGGATAACCCCAAGCGAAATCCAAAGCTACGATTTTTGTCCGGCAGATGAAGAAATACTTGCAAGAATTTGCGAGGTGTATAAATGAAAAATTACGAAAGCGAAGCTCGTGAGCGCTACGGCAATACCAGCGCCTACCGTGAGCATGAGGAAAAAACAAAGAACTACACAAAAGAAAAGCGGGCAGAGGTAAACGGTGGCTTAATGGCTATCTTTGATGAGCTTGCCGAGTGTAAGCAGAGTGGCAAGGCTGCCGATTCTAACGAGGCACAGACACTTGTTGAAAAGCTTCAAGCATACATTACCGCTAATTACTATACATGCACAAGAGAGATTCTTGCAGGACTTGGACAGATGTATATTGATGATGAGCGATTTAAGAAAAATATTGATAAGTGCGCAGATGGAACTGCCGAATTTGTTGCGGAGGGAATAAAAATATATGTTGAAAAGAAATAAGCGATTTTTGATAATGCTTCTCACTCTTGCATTGCCGCTTGGGTGTGTTGGTTGTTCATTAGGCGACTCTATATCCTATGACCAAATTAGCGGAGCGGAAGCCAAATCACTTATGGATAGCGAGAGCGGATATATTATCATTGATGCAAGAACTAAGTCCGAATATGAAGAGGGACACATTAGGGGAGCAATACTGATTCCCGAATATGAGATTGCAAGACGTGCTAAAAATGAGCTTCCCGACAAGAATCAGCTAATTCTTGTCTATTGTCGAAGTGGCAGAAGAAGCAAAATTGCCGCCGAGGAGCTTGTTAAGCTTGGCTATACCAATGTAAAAGAATTTGGCGGTATCATTGATTGGGAATACGAAATCGTTAAATAATTTAAGTTAAACTATGTAATAACAAAAGGGCTGTTGCGTTAAGCAACAGCACCTTTTTTGAATGGGGATAGTGAAATGAGTGCAGAAGATGCGCTTTAACACGGAGCGTAATAGGGGTTCCCCAAAACGAAGTATGAGTTTAGGGGGTTCTCGTAAGCGTACTTGCGTACGGAATAGTCATTCCCCAAAAATCTTGACAGATTTTTACGGGGGCCCCTATGACCGCCCGTGTTCGCGTCTAAAAAACAGACATAAAAATGAAGAGAACTTGCAAAAATGCAAGATCTCAACATTAAAGAATATTTTGAAATACAAATAGAGCTTTTTTATGAGTTATGTGTCTGTTTTTGGTCTGTGCTTATTGCAACATCCCCTGAGCTTTATGTAAATATAATAAGGTTGAAAAAGGACAAAAATTATGGTACAATAAGTCATCAAGCTTTATGGAGAAAATTATGCTAACATACACATATATAGATAAAGGAAAATTTGGTTTGGTTGAAAAGCCAAAGCCACAGATACTACACGAGAGGGATGCTATTGTCAAGGTTACCCTTGCAAGTATTTGCTCCAGCGATCTACATATTAAACACGGTAGCGTGCCAAGAGCCGTTAAAGGAATTACGGTTGGTCATGAGATGGTAGGCATCTCATGCTGCATAATTTTACGGGCAACCTCATCCATCTCGGAGGGCATGGAGTTCATTTCGGTCTTGATCAGAGCGCATGCCTCGTCCACAAGGTCGATGGCTTTATCGGGGAGAAAACGGTCGGAGATATAACGGTCGGAAAGGGTTGCGGCGGCAATCAAAGCTCCGTCGTGGATCTTTACACCGTGGAATACCTCGTAGCGTTCCTTGAGTCCTCTCAAAATCGAGATCGTGTCTTCAACGGTAGGCTCGGGAATCATGACGGGCTGGAACCTACGCTCCAGTGCCGCATCTTTTTCAATGTATTGACGGTATTCGTTGAGCGTTGTAGCACCGATACAGTGGAGCTCGCCACGCGCAAGCATTGGCTTTAAGAGATTTCCTGCATCCATGGCACCGTCGGTCTTGCCCGCGCCCACAATGGTATGAAGCTCATCGATGAACAGAATGATCTTGCCCTCACTGTTCTTAACCTCTTCCAGAACCGCTTTGAGTCTTTCCTCAAACTCACCACGGAACTTTGCACCCGCGATCAGCGCACCCATATCAAGAGAGAAGATGATGCGATCCTTCAGGTTGTCGGGAACGTCGCCCTTAGCGATACGTAACGCAAGACCCTCTGCAATCGCAGTCTTACCAACACCAGGCTCACCGATGAGACACGGGTTGTTTTTGGTCTTTCTGGAGAGAATGCGGATCACGTTTCGGATCTCGTCGTCACGACCGATGACGGGGTCAAGCTTTTGTTCCTTGGCTCTTGCAGTTAAGTCCTGACCGTATTTCTTCAAAACGTCATAGGTTTCCTCGGGATTGTCGCTGGTTACGTTTCTTGAGCCACGAATTTCTTTGAGTGCAGTAAGAAACGCATCCTTAGTAAGTCCTGCACCACGGAAGATCTCTTTGATCTTCATGTCGCCCTTGGAGAAGAGCGCAAGCATCAGATGCTCGACAGATACGAATTCGTCCTTCATCTTCTTTGCCTGTGCTTCAGCTTCGGTAAAGGCGGAATCCAGCTCACGGGAAATATATAGCTTATCCGCCTGCATTCCGCTGACCTTTGGCAGAGCCGAAATTGCCGCTTCGGTCTTTGCTCTCAGATCTTCAAGAGATGCGCCGGA
>JBGVPY010000009.1:0-1759 GCA_045127235.1 Eubacteriales bacterium | reverse complement strand
CTAGGATGACAGTATTATACTTTCTGTTATGCGACAAAAACAGTGCGTTTCATCGTACTATTTATATAGTAATAACTAATTTTAAGAAAATCAACTATTTTGGGCAACAAAAAACTGCCACCCGTAGGTGGCAGTTTTATTGTTAGCAATTAGCCCTTAATGGCAGCCTGGGGTGCTATCAGCAAAAGAGGGAAATTATATAGTATTTATCTTTGTCACAATTTTAAAATTACAATTTGTGAAATACTGCTTTTCTTTTTTCAAAAGTACAAACATATCCAAAAATATCTTTGGCAATTTCAAGCGCTCCCGCTATATGTTGTCCCACACGGGAAGCATCGTGAGCATCCGAACCGACCGTAATAACCTCGCCACCGAGCTCACGAAATCTTTTTATGAAATCAATAGATGGCAGAAAGTCACCCACTCTATCAACACCACTTGTGTTTATTTCCATACCCTTGCCGTTTTGAGCGAGCGTCTTCATAATCTCATCACAAATATCCGCATAATCTTTATAGTAAAGGGGCTTACGTGTAGGACTATACTCCGATTTACAAACATAATTTAGATGCCCCAGCACATCAAAGTTGTTTTGACTTTTTACACATTCAAGCGACTGCAAAAGATATTTTTCGAATGCAGTATCAATACCATTGTGCGTCCAAAATGCTTCATAATACGGGTCATATCCGCCCGCAAAATGCACCGAACCTATAACAAAATCAAAATCATATAAATCAAGCAAGTCATTAAGTTCTTTTTGATTCCAGGTGGTAAGACCAAATTCAACACCACGACGAATTTTCACCTTTGGAGAAGCAATTGAATCATAGGCGGTACGGTATTGCTCAATTGTAAATAAATCGCGTTTATCTTTATAGACATCGTTAAAATCATAGTGGTCGGTGAAGCAAATTTCTTTTAGCCCCGCTTTTTCGGCAGCCATTACAATATCAGCAGGAGCACATGAAGAATCAAATGAAACCTTACTATGTAAATGGTAATCAAACATTGTTTTTTCCCTTCTACATTCAAACTTTTTTATTATCCGAATTTTTGTGTCGCATCATTGCAATAATTATAGAACATATTGTTAGAATATCACCGATTGCCGAACCATAAGCACGGCTTAAAAGGTTATATACGAACCAAAAGGGTGAACCTAAGAGCGAAACACGGCGAATTATCTTTTCGCTACTTATCCAAAAAGCACTGGTATGTAATAAAACACCCGTAAGGGAAAATAAATCGAGCCAACTCTTGTTGTAAATGGCAACAAATCCTCCCGCAACGATTATACAAGCGTTTATCGAAATTAATACTACCTTTGTATGTTTTTTAATAAACTCAGTATGTTTTTTACCTGCAATGATAGAAGAAATTGCCCCTAAAATATCAAGCACAGCACCCGAAAAGGCGCCCAACAATATATACTGTAAAATATATAAGCAACGAGAAGCCGTGTTGAAGAGTATAATATTTTTTCTCTTTTTTTGCTGATAACTAAAAAGAAAGGTTGCTACTGCAAGTAATCCAATTATCTGAGGTATCATATCCATAATTGCTCTTTATGTAGCATTTTGCAGGCTATATTATATCACAACTATGTTAAAATAGCAACCTCAATGTAAAAAAATGGTTCTATAATAAATGTTGGGGTTAGGTGATAGACCTAACCCCAAAGTCATAATTTAATAGTTGAGCATAGAGACGAAAAACCTTAAAATGAAAGTGCTACCAATCTATCCCAAGGAGG
>JBGVPY010000008.1:0-6129 GCA_045127235.1 Eubacteriales bacterium | reverse complement strand
CCGAGCCACAGCAAGGGTCATAGACACGACCTGCGTATGGCTCCAAGACATTGACAAGGGTTTTCACTATACAGGCAGGGGTGTAAAATTCGCCCGCTAACTTGCCCTCCGCCTCGGCGAACTTCGAGAGGCAGTATTCGTAGGCACGACCGAGGATATCCTTCGAGTCGCCGTGCTCGTGCATCTTGATATTGGTGAACAAATCGACCACATCGCCTAAGCGACGTTTGTCGAGCTCGGGGCGGGCGAAATTCTTCGGCAGAATATCTTTGAGTCGGCGGTTCTCCTTCTCAATAGCACGCATAGCGTTGTCGATGGTAGTGCCAATCTCTGGCGTATGAGCCGCAGCTGCGATAACCGACCAGCGAGCCTCCGTGGGGACATAGAAGATGTTCTCGGCGGTGTACTCGTCTTTGTCCTCCTCGAAGCCCTCGCCCTCATCGACAAGAGCCTTGTAGCGAGCCTCGAACTTATCCGAAATATACTTCAAAAAGATAAGACCAAGCACCACGGATTTATACTCCGAGGCGTCGATGTTGCCACGCATCTTATCCGCTGCCTTCCAAATCTGATCCTCAAAACCGATATCTGCTGTATTGAGTTTAGCCATAGTAGTTTAAATTTTGTAGTAAAGGTAGTAATTTATTTGTGATTTAACACATAAATGTACCTGTACTTTTTATTGCCATATAAGCCTATATCTAAATTTGAACTTGCCAACTTTGTTAACTTCGTTGATTTTTCTCTCGCTCGCTTTGTGCATATGCAAGCATCTGCACACTCGCTTACTCGAAAAATTCGCTTGAACATAAATTTCCAGTGCCTGAAAATTACGGCATAGTATTTACTTTTTAGCTCAATAATTAGCCTGTTTGAATGATGTTGGTCATATGGTCTGTTATGACCAACAAATAATGGTTGGTTGGTGTGTTGTTCTGCTGATGTTTGACGGACTTATAATATCTCTCTTTCCCCTCACTTATTTTCAGGACGAAGGAATTGTCCTTAATAATGAATTTTAGCTTCACCATAGCTATTTTCTTGTTTCGTATTTAAGAATAGAAAGATGATGAACCAATGGTTTCAGCCAAAATAAACTTTCTGAGTGTACACCAATGTACACTACAATGTACACTCACCGGGTCGTTCCCTCTTTTTGACTTTTTCGACCTTACGCAAATTATATTTCATAAAAATTTGTGTAAGTTGTTGAATATCAAGATATATGTGCGGGCGAAATTTCAAATTCAACCTAACGAAAAAGGGAAGCTGATTTTCTCAACTTCCCTTTCAAGTGGTGCCACCAGGAATCGAACCGGGGACACAAGGATTTTCAGTCCTTTGCTCTACCAACTGAGCTATGGCACCTTGGTTTTGCGTGTGCAAAGGTATGACGTTTTTTTGAAACACACAAATATTTTACAAGAAAAGTGCACATTTTCTAAAAATTTATTGTTTTATGTGTGAAATACCGCGAATATCAATTATCTTTGCATTGTGATTGAGCAAGGCCCTTGCATTTGTATGCTACTATTTACAATGCTGTGGCGCGTATGCGAAATTAGCTCAGTGGTAGAGCATTGGCTTCCCAAGCCGAGGGTCGTGGGTTCGAATCCCATATTTCGCTCCATTTTTTTTGGTGTACGGAATGTAGCGCAGTTGGTAGCGCACTACGTTCGGGACGTAGGGGTCGGGCGTTCGAGTCGCCTCATTCCGACAAAAGGCGACAAATGACTAAAATCATCTGTCGCTTTTTGTTTTTCTTTTTTGTAATTGCTTGAAAATAAGCGCATAATCTTGAATACTTCGTTCTCATTTTCTGTTCGATAATTGCCATTTTCCTTGTTCAGCAAAATTCCACTTGGGAACACCAATTTTTGCAATTCTTGCCTACTTTCGAAATCGCCATCAATCCACAAACTGCCTAATTGACAACACATTAACATTGCTCTGTCTACGAATTTTTCCAAGTTCGATAAATTTTTGTTGGCATTTTCAAGACATCGCTCTATTTCGGCAAATTCAGTGTTCAAATGAGCAATAGAGGTTTTGTAGATGTCTTCGCTGATTTCATCAAGTCCAAAACGCAGTTTCAGTTTCTCCATCTTCTGTTTACACTCTGTACGGCGTTTAAGCAATGCTCTGCGCTCCTCATCTTTCATATCGTTATGTTCCCTAAACACCTTACGAAACACATCGGAGAGGGCAGATAACCACTCCTGAGGGATTTTGTAACTGTTGAGTAGTGCAACATACTCTGCGTGCATTTTCTCTGCGCTATTGTTGTTTTTACAACCTTTGGTGTTGCATTTATAATAGTTCTTACCCCTTGCCTTAACGGTGTAACCCGTTAGGTAACCACCACACTCGGAACAGATGATATGGCGTTTAAGAGGGAAATCATCGGTAACCCTCTTATGCTCATACCCTGCATTGGAAATGCCGTTTATCTTATTGAATGTTGCCTCATCAATCAACGCCTCGTGCTTGCCTTTTACAATCTCATTCCCCAAAAGATTATGCCTAATATACCCAACATAGAATACATTTTGGAATATCTTGTTTAGGTGCTTGCGGTCTACATCAAGACCCATCGCCCTCAACCTCTCACAAATGACAATATCGCTCATTCCCTCTGTCGCTTTCCATATAAAGGCGTTACGCAGTTTCTTGCCGTCCTCATTTACTGTTATTATATGCTCACGGCCAACCTTTTTACGGTCATAACCTAATGGAACATTATTAAACCAATAACCCCTTTTGAGGCACTCTGTCATACCCATAACACTTTTATCCCTACGTAATTCATTCTCGAATTGGTTGAACAGAAACAATATATCCTCCATAAACCGACCTGCCGCACTGTCGGGGTCTGTCGCTTGGGTTGCCGATATAACATAAATCCCTTTTGATTTCAAATATGCCTTTGTCATCATCGCCTCTGTTCCTGCACGAGAGAAGCGGTCAAAGGAGTAGACAAGGATAATGTTTATCTCCTTGTCCTTTGCCACCTCTGCAATCATTTTACGGTACATTTCGCCCTCGGTCTTTGCACTCTCGTGTGTTCCACCAAACTCCCTTTTGATTGTGATACCTCTCTGTTCTGCATACTCCAAACAAATCTTTCTTTGGTTTTCTAAACTGCAATTATTTTCCTCTTGCTCCCTTGTGCTCACTCGTGTCCACAGAGCGGCAACCTTTCTTTCTAACTTGCTGTACTCAACAACAGTTTTTACACCTTTAATTTTCTTCTTTTTCTTTACCTCTATCATTCTACTACGCTTTTATTATAAATTATTGTTCCAAGAGTATACATAAACTCCAATACCCTCTGCTGGCTGTCGCCATCTTCAACTCCTAATCTTTTTAATATCTTCTCATAATGTATCAATTCTTCTTCGTTAAACATTCAATACATATATTTCCTTGCCACAACACTCTGTGGCTTATTTTTTGGTTTTTACCCATCGAACTGTAATAAAAAATCTTACAACAAGTAAGATTAAAAACCTCATTACAACCTTTCGATTTGCCAATAATCTACTTACCTCTTGCGATGGGTTTGCTCATTCCCTACTGTTTCATACGCTTGCACACTCTTTACACTTTCTTATAGTATTTACACTCACATTCGTAATCTTGCTGATGTTGCGGAGGCTGATACCCTTTTTCAGCAACTTGAACACCTCACTGTATTCCTCACGCATAGCCTCATCACTCTTGCGATAACCCTCTTTACGACCAACCTTGCCACCATTGTTGCGATAGTTGACGTAACCACTTGCAACACGCTCACGAATGGTCTTGCGCTCCATTCTTGCCACCTCTGCGAGTATGGTAATAAGGAATTGACTCATTGGGTTTACCTTACCCTCTGCTGTCAGTGTTTCGATGTTATAGTTCTGTATATACAGCGAAATACCCTTGCTATTCAGCATTTCGATAACCTCAAGCACTTGCAAGGTATCACGACCCAAGCGAGAGAGCTCTGTTACAAGCACCTTGTCGATAGCGTTTGCCTCAACATAAGCAACCATATTCAGCAATTCGGCACGCTCTTTGTTGGCTTTCGCACCTGAAATTTTTTCGGCAAACACTGCCTCTATGCTCCAACCTTTGCTATTGGCTAACGCTGTCAATTCATTCACTTGTCTGTCGTACTCTTGTATGTTGGTGCTAACTCTTGCAAAAATTACTGTTTTCATCGTTTTACCTCTTTATTTGCTTTATATATCAATTATTACAATGCAAATATACATTTAAGAAAATTAAAAAACAAATTTAAATTAGCACAAAACGCAATTATTTTAAAATATTATTGCTTTTTACAACAATTTCGCTATTTTTGCACGCAAAACATATAATATATAATATGGAGAAAATATTAGCAGAAAATGTAAAACGCCTCTGCAAGCAACAAGGCAAACAGTTGAAAGACCTTGCAAGTGATATGGATATAGATGCTTCAAGTCTAACGAGAGCGATGTATGGCAACGCTCGTTTAGATACCATTGAAAAGATGGCTGTCGCTCTTGGAGTAAGCGTAAAATCCCTTTTTGAACCTATGGGCGATGAGGCTGTAGAGGGGTTTATTAAAATTAGAGGAAAGATATATCAGTTCAACAGCAGGGTTGAATTGGAAAATTTACTAAATTGCAAGCGATAAGTATTTTTGCAAATTGATAATTGATTTATCAAAATTAGTAACTTTGCTAACAAACATAAATAATGTTATAAAATAGACTTATGATACCCCAATATACTGAATGTATGCTACCACTCTTACAGTATATGAGTGATAAAAAAATTCATTCTCTAAAAGAATGTGTACAAATAATGTCAAAAGGATTTCGTTTATCAAATGAGGAACAGATACAATTGCTACCAAGTGGTAAAACTACAGTTATACACCATAGAACAGGTTGGGCAAAATGGCATTTAGAGAAAATTGGAATGATAAAAACAGTATCTCGTGGCAAATATAGAATTACAGAAGATGGTTTGAAGTTCTTGCAAACAACACCGCCTACAAAGGAAAGACCTTTTAAGGAATATGGGTATTAATTATTAAAGTAAAGAACATTTATAAAAATATTAAAGTTTAAGTTATGGACGTTTTATTATCTATTGTTTTACTTGTATTTGGAATTTTGCAAGTAATTTTATTTTTCAAAATTTGGGGTATGACAAATGATGTTTGTAAAATTAGAGAATTATTAGAAAACTTTTCTAAAAGCAATACAAACAATTCCTCAAAAGAGTTTGTAGAAGAATGCGCTACTATTGAAGTCGATGATTTTGTAATGGAGATTAAGACTCAAAAAGAGTTCAAGGTAAAACAAATTATTGGTGAAAATAAATTTGAATGTATAGAAAGATATGGCTGTGTTATTTATACTTTTAATAAAGATGAAATAAAACTCATAAGTAAGCAGTAATATCTTTTAGATTAGACTAATACAAAAAGAATGTATCAATACGACCATATTTTAGGTTATATTGATACATTTTTAGTTTGATACATTACTATATATTTCATACATAGGTTTGATATAGATTATCCTCTATTATATCAATCAATTAGAGTGAAATACTATGTATTCATAGGGTGGTTTACTAATACCCTACGCTACAATATCAAGGACATCGAGGGTCTGTTTACCCTTGACTGTTTGGAAGCGTAACACTCTGTTGGAAAAGTCAAGGAACAAACGCCAAAGGAAATCTTCGTTGCAGAACAGCATTGGATTGTATTCTATACCCAAGTGTTGGAAATATTCTCGCAAGGTATCGCCATTGACACGAACCTCTAAACGAAAAAGGTAGTTGGGGTTGCCATTGGCTTCTATGATGTAGTGTTTGCCACTGTTGCTTTCGATTTCTCGTTTCTTGTTGTAGGCAGAGAGGCGTAAATCGCCATTCTTCTGCTGAACGATGAGGCTGTACTCCTTAATTCTGCGACAAGAACCTACGCCAATGTAGAGTATGTCTTCAAGGAGTTTATCCCTATCTGTTATCTTTGTGCCATTGACTATGGGGATAAGTGCTTCATCACGAATGGCACGAATTAAGCGTTTGGATTGGTTTTTGTTGTCATCGCAAGCGAGGTCAAGGCGTGTAAGGTTATGG
>JBGVPY010000007.1:0-1658 GCA_045127235.1 Eubacteriales bacterium | reverse complement strand
GAACAGCGCGCTTTAACTGGCGGGATGCTGATTGAAAATGCACCATTTTCCTTGGTTAAGGAATAGGACAACTGAACATTGAAAAGCCGGAAAAGCCCGGAATACCAAGGAAAATCGGCGCTCAAAGGAGTTTAGTACGGCTTGAAAGCTGCGAGACGTGCACCCCAGTTCTCCAAGCGTTAATCGTATTTTTTCGATTCAAAAAGATTACAAAAATCCCGAAACCATCCGGTTTCGGGATTTTTCTTGTGGAATACTAAATTTGTTTTTGGCGCTAGATAAGGACATTATATGCAAATACTCCATCCCTTTTGGGAAGATGATGGGCTAACTTTGGGCTAAAATTTTTCCAGTCAACTATTTATGTTCCTACGTTTATTTCGAAATATTACGAATACCATCTTGCAAAACTTCAGCTATTATGCTTATTTCTGTTTCGAAAACAACCGTAAACATTTTGTATCTCTGAGCTTATAATAGTACTCCATTGACCTTTCGCGGTCTCCTGTCTGTTTTCGATCAGCATATAGATACATTAATCTCTGATAAATATTCTTGCTCTTTGAGTTCCGCATTCCATAAACTTTTTCATAGACAGTTTTAGCTTTCAAAAGATAATATTCTGCTGCTGTCAAATCTTTAATTTCATCATTATCCATGTACAATGCGCCTAAATTAATATATGCAGCTGCAGTCCAGATGTGGTCTTCCCCTAAAACTGTTTCAAAAACATCAATAGCAGCACGCAGTAGCACTTCTGCATGGTCACAGTCTCCTGGTTGATTACGTTTTTCATACAGAGATGACAGATTGCAATAGGCCAAAGCAATCTTTGGGTGTCCTTTTCCTAGTTTCTTTCCCCAAATTGATAATGCCTTAAAATAGAGTGCCTCTGCTTTATCCAAGTCGTCATCTCGGTTTCGTTCTAGATACAGAGTAGCCAAATTGTTGTAGGTCATAGCTAATTCAATATTTTCCCCATTTAAAACAGCTTCCTCAATTTTCACCGCCTTAAGATAATATTTTTCTGCTTTATCCCAGTCACCTTTTTTATTCCTACACTTGAATAAATACGCCAAGTTGCCGTACGTATTAGCAGTAGCTGGATGGTCACACCCTAATACTGATTCTCGAATTCTTAATGCCTTTTTGTATAAGTCTTCGGCTTTTTCCAAGTCACCTGGTTTACCTCTATTCTGATACAGTAAAGCCAAATTATTGTAAGAGGTAGCAGTATCTGGGTGATTTCCATACCGATTTCTTTTTTTGATTTTCAAATTTTTCAGGTGTAATTCTTCAGCCTTGTCCATATCTCCTGGTCGATTCCAGTCTTGATAAATCATCGCCAAATTGTGGTATGCCGACGCAGTAAGAAGATGATTCTTTCCCAGTTTGGATTCCTTAATCCTTAATGATACTTGCATAAGCATTTCAGCAACATCATAAAAACTTTGCTCTTGCAATGCTATTGCCAAATTATTACAACCCTCAGCATAATCTATGGTATCAGCAAAACGTGCAAATTTCGCCCGAACGGTGTGACGATTTCGCTTCGGGCGGTGTACGCGTTTCGGTTTAAACGGTGCGGTAATTTCGGATGAACGGTGCGTTCCGGGCTTGGGTATGATACAGTCTTTCCTGCAGCTTCTGCTGCGAGA
>JBGVPY010000006.1:0-2491 GCA_045127235.1 Eubacteriales bacterium | reverse complement strand
CGGGGTGAATGTCATTACTGCGGATAATAGCATGGATTATTTCCATGAAAAGACTGTGGAGGCGTTTAAGAAAGAGCTGGAAAAAGGCTTGCCGATCATCGTCTTTTTCCACGATTATCTCTGGGATCAGCTCCTCAATTTGACGGAGCCGTATCATCCCAACGTCCGACTGACGGCAGAGGATTACCGCCGCACGCAGGAGATGCTGGATCTTCTGCGCCATCATCCCCTTGTGCTCACCACGATGTCGGGGCACGGTCATCGCAATGAGGAACGTGTGATTGATGGCAAAACACACTATATGACCGATGGACTTTTTAAAGGAAAAGCTCGCATGATCGAGATCGTGTGATATGTGATAATAGATACAATAAATATCCACCCGCATATGATATGCACCCCAAAAGTTAGACGCTTTTGGAGGTGCATATTTTTATGGGTAAAACAGGGAGAAAAAATAGAAACTACTCGCCAGAATTTAAGATTAGTGTTATAATGGATATGCGAGAACATTTTTTAGCATATCGAGAAACAGTAAGAAAATATTGGGGAACAACCTCTCGCTCTGAAGAAGAAAAGTATTTAAAAACGCTAAAAGCATGGGAACGCAAATTCTTAGAAGAAGGAGCCGAAGGTCTGATGAAAGAACGTAGAGGCAAATCAAATACAAGTGGCAAACGAGGTCGCCCGCCAAAGCTTGACAGAAAAATTGAAGAAGATCTCATAGCTGAGAATCAAAGACTCAGAATGGAGATCGAATACTTAAAAAAACTGAGTGCCTTAGTTCTTGCGGAAGAGCAAAAGAACGGCAAAAAGCGTTCATAATTGCTGAATTAAGGCAAAAGTATCCGCTTAAAGATTTGTTGGCGCTTTCCGAGATAGCAAGGAGTACGTACTATTACTATCTAAAGCAGAAGGATAAAGACAAATACGAAAGTGAAAAACAAGATATATTAGAAATCTACAACACTCACAAAGGTAGATATGGTTACAGACGAATTTGCTCTGAATTAAAGGCTAAAGGTTATCCAATTAACCATAAAACCGTGTTGAAACTAATGAAATCCCTTCATTTGCGCGGAAAACAGAGCAAAAATGGCAAATACCATTCTTACAAAGGAGAGGTTGGCAAGGTAGCAGACAACCTGCTGCGTAGAGATTTTCATGCAGACAAGCCATTCGAAAAGCTTACTACCGATGTAACAGAGTTTAAGATCGGCGATGAAAAGGTGTATCTTTCGCCGGTACTCGATATGTTTAATCGTGAAATTATATCTTACTCTATTTCTACAAGTCCCAACTTGCAGCAAGTTAGAGATATGCTAAACGGATTGTTTAAAAAGCTTCCCGCTGATGCACGACCGTTGTTTTATTCCGATCAGGGGTGGCAATACCAGCACACCGAATACCAACGACTTCTTGCAGAACATAACATTACGCAAAGTATGTCCCGAAAAGGAAATTGTATGGACAACGGCATAATGGAAAACTTCTTTGGTAGGTTGAAAGTTGAGATGTATTACGGCGAAAAGTTTGAATCCCCTCGGGGATTCATTGAAAAGTTGGAAGAATACATACATTACTACAATAACGAGAGAATCTCTCTCAAATTAAAAGGAATGAGCCCAGTTCAATACCGAGCTCATTCGCAAACAATTTAATATTTAATTTTTGTCTAAACTTTTGGGTGCACTTCAATAGCGGGTGGTATTTCATTTTCGGGCATAGCCCTACACGCTACTGGCTACGCACAAGTGCGTTTTAGATTGGCCTGCCAGCCGCGCAAATCTTACTTACTACCCATAAATGGGTCCCGTGGGTCGAACAGACTCAACTGATCGCTTTCTTTATCCTTTTTTAATTGTTCTGCAATATATTCTTTTATTCCCTTACTGTTCTTCCCCACGGTGTCCACGTAATATCCCTTACACCAAAATTCGCGGTTTCGGTATGCAAATTTCATATTTCCATATTTTTGGAATATCATCAATGCACTTTTTCCTTTGAGATATCCCATAAATCCCGAAACGCTCATTTTGGGCGGGATACTAACCAGTATATGTATATGATCGGGGCATACTTCTCCCTCTATAATCTCTACTCCTTTCCATTGGCATAATTGTCGTAGTATTTCTCTTATTTCCAATCTTTTCTCTTCGTAAAATATTTTCCTTCTGTATTTTGGCGCAAACACTATATGGTACTTGCAATTCCATTTCGTATGTGCTAAACTATTTGTATCTATGTTTTCTTTTTTCATAGATAAATCCTCCGATTGTGTTTTTTTATTTTCGACTGGCAGGTCGTTTTTATTATAACACAATCGGTGGATTTTTTCTCACCGGTTAACCTCTTTTGAACCACGCGACTATCGCGTGGTTTTCGTCTTACAAAAAAAGACGGCAGAGAGCATCTGCCGTCTTAAAGACAATTATTTTATCAGTAATGCGTAAAGCTCCTCGCGCGAGCCGACTCCAAGCTTGCCGTAAAG
>JBGVPY010000005.1:0-2531 GCA_045127235.1 Eubacteriales bacterium | reverse complement strand
CTCTTTGGGGTCTGAGGTTTTGAATACAAATATCAGTAGAATCCAAAATCCAACGGTGGCAGATATTTGTTCAAGATATGAACAACTGTTCTTAAGTGAGGGAGAAGCCAAGTCTTACACAAAAATTCAAAACAATTTATTTGATGAGTTAGGTAAAATTTTACCTAATTTTCCTTCGCCGAAGAAAGGTAGTAGTAATCTTGTAAATTTTAATGAAATAGCGGAAACGTATAGACTATTGAATGCAGAAGCTGAATGTAAAGAAGGGGCAAAGGCTTACAAATACTATCTTAAAGAAATTGTTTCTAATTTAAATCGACTAACGCAAGCGATCAATGATGCCCGTGAGGCTATTTTAAAGCTCAATAAAGCAGATATTACAAGCGATCAAGCGCATGAGCTTATTACGAAATTAGAAATTTACGACAAGCAAGCGCAAGAAGCGGTAGAAGCGTTTGCTAGTTACAGTGTGTGTAAAACGATCACAACGCAACGGTACACATTTGCTTCGAACTATATAGATAATTGCAAATTTACGGGATCATCCACTTATGAACAAGTTGAAACAGCCTATAAAGATCTAACGCAACCGATAGTTTCTGTCATAGAAGACTCTGTAACGAATCTAGAAGATTTAAGGAAATTAAAGGTAGCAAATAATAAATGCAATGTAACCAGAGCTGTCTACACGATTTACTACACAGGAGTTGAGAAGGATGAAGAAGGAAAGGATAAAATTATTTACGGCGATAGATACGACAGCAATGCCAAAGTAAGTGTGCAATCGGAAGATAAAGATATCATTTATGAAGACCCAACTTTTCTCGCTTTATTTGACGAACTTACGCTTTTAGATAAGGTGAAGTACATAAGGTTGTATTATAATCCTGATGATGATAGAACCGCTACCATGGCAGATATAACAGGTGATGAAACAGATAAATCGACAGTTTATACCAATCAACGGTATGTGTTCCCTGAAGATCTGAAGTGTGGATTTCCTTGTATCAAACGTGAAACCAATGCAGGTGATCTTAATAATGATCCCAATTATTATGTCGATGATGTGAATGAAACTTGTTATCTGGAGCTTTTTTACGTAGGCTATTTGGTAAATCGGGATGGGGCTGCAAATGCACTTGCTTCTTTCATGGAGATTAAAACTTCTGCTATTTTACAACAGATCAAACTGCTTTCTTATCGTGTAAAAGCTCTGCAGTATTATTTAAAGTTACTCAACCGAGGGTTTCAATATTTGAACCAAGCAGATGGCAATAAAGAAAATGTACCAGAACAAGCGCGTTGGATTTTGCAGTACGTTGGATCAAATACATTGCATACTTTATACCAAGATAATGGGCAAGATAAGATTTTAGTGCAAAATAATGGTACGAGTGGGACTGCAAAATACGATTGTACCAAATTTTATGCAATTCCAGCAACAGATGAAGGCGTAGAAGGGTTTGCCGGAAATATTTCAAAAAATGGATATAATGGGCCTCTCATTGATTTAGACCCACCGCCTAAAGCACTAGATACGCAATTAACGGCGATAGACCGTATTATTAAAATTGAAGGAACGAATATTGAGTACAATAGCTGTAATGGTGATGAGAATAATCGCCTTCAAGCTTTTAGTGCGTGGAAAAAAAGCTATGATACAGTTATCAAAAACATGGAATCTTCTTTGGAATACGTAAATAAAAGTATCGAATCTTTACGAACAAAAGTCAACACTTTCGATAGTTCTGCACAGTCTTTCCGCACAAAAGCTTATAGCATTTTCAACAAATTAGTAAATCATATACAATAATTTTTATATCATATTATGAAAGTATTAAACTTAGATCCTAAATTACTAACGCAAACACTTATAAAAAGTTTTGGTGTTAAAAATATCGATGAAGAAACTGTACAGTTATGTATGGAAGTCGGTGAGCAACTAGCGCAAGGGAAAATGCGCATCAAAGATGTGCTTGATATCTCCGACGAGCATATAGAAATGCTCTATACCGTTGCTTACGAGCTTTATCAGCAAAAACGGTTTGCAGAAGCAGAAAAAATATTTTTGCAAATTTGTGCCTACGATCCTTTGCATTTAAAAAGTTGGAGAGGCGCACTTGCATCACAGGTATTGCAAAATAAATACAGGGAAACTATTATGTCTTGTTACTCTTTGATGCAAATAGATCCTTTGAAAATTTCTTACTATCTGGATATGGCAAAAGCTTTTTATGGGTTAAAACAGATTGAACCTGCTATCAAATGTTGCGAAGCAGTGGAATTTATGGCAAAAGAAGAAACTTTTATCCTTGAAAATAAGGATGCAAATGAATGTTATCAAAAAGCCGTTTCTATGCACAAATTTTTAACACAAAAGGGAAAGGATAATTTATGACAGTTGATTTACTTTCTAATTTAAATACAAGCAATAATGCTTTATCGCCGGACACAGAAAGTATGGCCATGCTACTTTCAGCTCAAAAAATTAATGATGATATTGGAATTGTTGGAAGCTCCAGTATCGATGG
>JBGVPY010000004.1:0-1504 GCA_045127235.1 Eubacteriales bacterium | reverse complement strand
GTCTACCTCTTTCAAAGCAATGTCTTTTTCTGCGTCATTAATTAAGTTATTTTCATATAATTTTTCTACGGTAGCAATCAAAACCTCCCTCATCCATTTAGTAATTTTTTTCCCGTCTGGGTTACGTTTCATGCCTAATGTCTCACTAATTTTTTTCACCTCATAGGCGTTTCCATCTACTTTATTAGCTACCACGTTTTCATAATTTTTTTCTAACGTTATATACTCAATCAAATTACATACTGGGTTATTATTGAAGCCAAAACAATCGTTCATATGATGAGCATTTCTCATAGTTAGAATATGCATACGAACCACGCCATCTTTTTTAGTGTGGAATCCGTTATACATTCCAGTTATAAAGTCTTGGAAATCACTTTCAAAATCGCTATATGTGGCATTTGCCATATAAGTTTTTGAGACTTTTAAGTTATTTCCTAATAAAGCATAAAGCCCGTTATTATTTTCTGCCCACACACGTAGCATAGCACCCACTCCGGCATATGTTACATAGTTTTCGTGTTCATCGTCCATAGTAGTTTTGATGGTACGATACACGCTATCCACGAATTCTGCATTTTCTGCCATCGCTTCTAATGGCGTTACCTCAAAATCCTCATTTTCTAAGCCCATTAAAATTCTTTCTAAATCCATCATAAAACATCATCCTTTCAATTTGGTTTTGGTACACACTTTATAGTATGCACTATCGGTAGAAAGTATGACTACTTTCTACCTAACTACATACTAGGCTTGTATAATGTCTGTATCTTTTGAGACTCTCACGGAAAAATTATCGTTCGCCCATGCCCAAAACATATCTAACTCATATAGCAAATCGTCTTGTGAGTTTTGGTCTAACATGTGACTAGGTACTGGGAATGCTACGCTTTTATATGCGACGGTATATTCTAGCTCATGTCCGTTATATACATCTAGTACCAAATCATAGTCGTAAGCGTCTTTATTGACTGGGCTTTCCTCACACAAAATACGAACGACCACATGACCTTTATAGCCCGTATATTTATAAATTCCACGCAATGCGTCACGTCCTCCTTTTTTAATAGTCGCTTTTGTAGTAATCACTTGCATTTTCATATTATCACCTCATCAGATATTTGACACACTTTATAGTATGCCCTATATTAGGTGGCGTGATTTCACGTCACCTCCTAACGGTATACTATAATCTAATTTCATTGAATGTAGCTAGGTCAAATATCGCTAATTGGTGGTTAGCTTTTGCGAACGCTAGAGCATCGTCAATGTTTTCAAATCGGTAGCTAGTATCTAGGTAAGTTTTACCGTTATCGGTATTGTACCAGATGCCTAGATGAGCGTCACCTTTTTGAAGGTCGCTAGCGTATCGTGCCATGTAAGCATATAGGCTATTCACGGTACATTCACCGTCTAGAATACATTCATTTTCTGCTTTTGCTACCATAAAGCCCGTACTAGGATATTCTCCAGTCAATAGATTGAAAGTAGCCCCACCGTTTTG
>JBGVPY010000003.1:0-19065 GCA_045127235.1 Eubacteriales bacterium | reverse complement strand
AGGAATTGACAATCAAATGTGCCTAGATACGAAGCGCGAATTTCAAGCATTTTGTCAAGCTCTATTTTTGAAAAATGAAAGCCGCCTATTATATAATCCGCCTCAATCCAATTTACAATATTTAAAATTCCCTTGTGGGAGCATCCTGTAAACAAAGCTCGTTTTCCATTTTCCTCAATCATTAAATATTGCTCGTGGCGATAATCTTCGTTTATATATTCGCCATTTTCCAAAATACTCTGACCAAAGGAGTCATTTTTGTAGCTTGGCTTTTTATCGTTACAGCATAAAATTTTTACTCCTGTGTCAATATTTACACTATTTTCGGTAAAAATTATTCGCTCACTATCCTTTATTGATGTGTCTAGCCCAATGTATTTTCCATTAGCATTATAATGTGGCTCAAATGCATGCTTGCTCATATAAATTTTCGCCTTTTTGTTTATCTCTAAAAATGCTTTTATTCCGCCACCGTGGTCATAATGACCGTGTGATATTATAGCAAAATCAACCTGACTTAAATCTATACCAAGTCTTTTTGCATTTTCAATATATTTATCACTTGCGCCCATATCAAACAGTATTTTATGTGTCCCTGTGTCAATAAAAAGCGATAAGCCATGCTCGCACTCAAAATTATCACTTGATTTTGTATTCTCAATTAAACAGTAAATTTTCATTTTCCCTCTTATAAAGGCGAGAGCAAAAAGCCCTCGCCAAAATGTAGCAAATTTTATAAGTTGTAATCTGTTAAATATGCTTTTGTATTTTCAACCATTTCATCAAACATTTTTCTTGCATCACTTATATTGCAGGTAACAAGTGGGTCAGATAAAAATGCGGCAAATATCTTATCAAGATTTCTTTCGGCAATAGCACTTGAAACCGCTTCTTGCTCTGTGCAAACCTTAGATACTAACGGATAAATTTCGTTTGGAATATTTCCTGCAAGAACAGGCTTTAATTCATTTGAACGGAAAATAGCATTAGTTTCAACAACTGCGCCAAGTGGTAAATTTGGAATTTGTCCCACATTTGGAATATTAACATTTGTAATTAAATCGCAAAGACCAAGTAAAGCGCGCATTTGCTTAACGCCCTCTTCGCCTGTTTTGTTGATTTTTACCTCTTCCTCGCCACTTAATAATCTCTTGCTTCTTTCAAGTCTGTTTTTTAAATCTTCCTTTCTCCATGAAACAGGAGTTAAGCCAAACTTCATTTCCTTTACTCTTTCAGGACTTTCAAGATACCACTTGCCGGGGCAGAACTCTGCAAGGTGTCTGTCTCCTGCTGCTGAAATATAGCCAAATCTCTTGAAAAGGTCAAATGTTACCTTTGCTGCGCAAGCAAAGAAGTTATTCATCCAGTTATTGTCAGGCTTTGCAGGTAAGCCGTCAGCATATTTATCACAGTATTTATCGTAATATGGGAATAAGTCAATGCCCTCATACTCAGCGCTTGTAAGCCAAGTGAAGTGGTTTACCGCAACAGGATTTACCTTGATTTCATCTCTTGTAGCCTTCTTGCCAAGAAATTCCTCAACTACCCAAGTGAGTAGCTTTTGAGTTCCGAAAACCTCATGACAGCAGCCGAATGCCTTAATTTCAGGGAATACTCTATATAATGTCTTAACACAAAGTGTCATTGGGTTTGTATAGTTAATTACCCAAGCGTTTGGACAGTATTCCTTAACGTAATTTGCAATTTCCTCAAACATAGGAATAGTACGCATAGCACGAACAATTCCACCGGGACCAACAGTATCGCCTACCGATTGATAAATACCATACTTTTCAGGCGTATGTACATCGGACTCCATTTCATCAAATGTGCCGGGAAGAATGGAGATAACTACAAAGTCAGCACCTGTTAGCGCTTCCTTTGGAGTTTTTACCGCGTGATAGTACCAAGTAGATTTTGCACCCTCACAGGAATTATACTTGTTACCGATTATTTCATTAGCCTCAGCTGCCTCAAAATCTATATCGTAAAGATAAACATCGCCGCTCATATCCTCGTTAGATGCAAGGTCGCTCATAAGACCCCACGCCCAACCTCTTGAGCCACCGCCAATATATGCGATTTTAACATTTTCTGCTTTTTTATTTACAATTTTCATAGTGTCCTCCTTATGTCAAACGACACTTAAAGTATAGTCCTAAAAAAACAATTTGTCAAGCCCAAACTATTGAATAATTATGAATTTTATGATATACTTAAATATATTAAATGTTTAAACGAGGTGTTTTATGAAAAGATTATTTAATGAGCATGCAAAAAGAAAGGTTATCGACCTAAACGGTTCATGGCTTTTTAAATTAGATGAAAACAAGATAGGCGAAAATGAAGGTTGGAAAAATGGTCTTACCGATGCGGAAATGGTTACAGTGCCATCCTGTTGGAATAACGAATTAGGACTTCTTAACTACGAGGGCATAGCTTGGTATGAAAAGAAATTCTTAACAAACGGTGGCACTCTTCGCCTTGAATTTGGTAGCGTAATGACAAAAGCAGATATTTGGCTTGATGGCAATTATATCGGCAACCATTACGGTGCTTTTACTCAGTTTGAGTTTATCGTAAATAATGTTAGCGAGGGCGAGCATACCTTAATTGTTAGAGCAGATAGCACAATTACCGCCGATTCCTTCCCACAAAGATATACCGACTGGTTTAACTATGGCGGTATTGCAAGAGATGTAGAGGCAAACGAGCTTTGTGGCATTTCTATTCTTTCAAATCATATAGAATACACTCTTTCAGATGACTTAAAGAACGCAACAGTAAAATCTGTTCTTGAATTATATAATGCAAATAGCGAAAAATGTACATCAAATGTTTCTGTAAAAATCGGCGATACAGTTATTTACTGTGGCATAGTTACATTAGATGCATACGAAACAAAAACAGTTGAAGCAAGTGAATACACTCTTGAAAATATCAAATTATGGGGCATTTACGAGCCAAACCTCTATACTGTTGTAGCTTCAACCGATACAGATGATTTAATTGACAAAATCGGCTTTAGAAAAATTGAGGTTAAGGATGTAAAGGTTCTTTTAAATAACGAGGCAATTCAGTTCCTAGGCGTAAACAGACACGAGGAGCAAGCGGATTGGGGCTTTGCTTTCCCTGCAAAGCTTATGAAGAAGGACCTTGACCTTATTTTAGATATGGGCTGTAACACAATTCGTGGCTCTCACTATCCAAACTCACAAATTTTCGTTGATATGCTTGATGCAAAGGGCATTATGTTCTGGAGTGAAATTCCTATGTGGGGCGTTGGCTTTAGCGAAGCATCATTACTTAACGACGAATTAATGGAAAAAGGCTTTAATATGCACAAGGAAATGGTTAAATATTACTATAACCACCCATCAATCGTGCTTTGGGGCTTGCATAACGAAATTCCTACCTACTCTCCAAATTCCTATCATGTTTCCGAAAAATGGAGCAAATATTTAAGAGAAAACGGCGGCAACCGCCTTATCACTCACGCATCCTGCCATCCAATGAAAGATAACGATATGGGCTTTGATGATATTATTTCAATCAACATCTACCACGGCTGGTATAGATATGGCGGCTATGATGGAACATGGCAGGATTGGGAAAAGATGATTGAGCAATTTACCCAGCGCCGTAAGGAAATGGGCTGGGAGGATAAGCCTGTTCTTATGAGTGAATTTGGCGCAGCGGCTCTCGCAGGATACCATACCCCATTTGATAAGGTAAAATGGAGCGAGGAATATCAAAGAGATTTATTTGAATATACCATCGAGCTTTTCCATAAAACACCATATATGGTAGGTACATATCCATGGCAATTTGCAAACATCCGTACATCCCCTTCAATGGATATTAACCGTGTAAGATACTTTAATAACAAGGGTATCGTTGATGAATACAGAAATCCAAAATTAGCATACTACAAGATTAAAGAGCTTTACCATAAATACGCAGAGGAAAACAAATGAGAAATAAAAAGGTAATACAATTTGGAGAGGGCGGATTTTTACGCGGATTTGTTGATTGGATGCTCCAAATTGTAAATGAAAAAACAGATTTTAACGGTAGCGTTACAGTAGTTCAACCAATAAAAAACGGTCTTTGTGATGTACTCACAGAGCAAAACTGCACCTATACCCACCTTTGCCGTGGTGTTGAGGGCGTTGATATTAAAAAAATTGATGTTATTGAGAGCTGTGTAAAGCCATACGATGATTTTGATAAGTACATAGCACTTGCAGAAAACAAGGACTATCGCTTTATCGTTTCAAACACCACCGAGTCAGGCATCGTGTTTGATGATACAAATAAGCTTGATGACCGCCCTGCAAATTCCTTCCCGGGCAAGCTCACTCAGCTCCTTTACAAAAGATACGAGCTTGGACTTAACGGCTTCGTATTCCTTCCTTGCGAATTAATTGATAAAAACGGCGAAAAGCTTAAGGAATGTATTTTAAAGTACGCAGACCTATGGAATTTAGGTAATAGCTTTAAAAATTGGATAGAAAATGACAACATTTTCTGCAACACCTTAGTTGACCGTATCAACACAGGCTATCCAAAGGATGAAAAAATTGACCTTGGCTATGAGGATAAAATGCTTAATACCTCAGAGTATTTCCATCTATGGGTAATTTCAGGCTATCCAAATTTGTGTAGCGAAATTCCATTTGATAAATGCGGTCTTAATGTAATTATTACCGAGGACCTTGAAAGATACCGCACAAGAAAGGTTAGAATTTTAAACGGCTCTCACACCTCAATGATTCCGTATGCGCTTTTATGCGGAGTTGAAACTGTGGGAGATTGCTTAAAGGATGAAACAATTTCCACCCACCTTAAAAATTGCCAAGAGGAAATTGTAGCTTCCCTTGATATGGATAAAAACGAAGCATTAGCATATGCAAATGATGTTATGACGCGCTTTGCAAATCCATATATTAAGCATATGTGTCAGTCAATTGCATTAAACTCTGTAAGCAAATTCAAGGTAAGAGTATTGCCTTCCATTTTAGAGTATGAAAAGAAATTTGGTTATGCGCCAAAAACACTTCTTTTCTCCTTTGCAAAGCTTATTGAGTTTTACAAAAAAGGAACTCCAAACGATAGCGAGGAAGCAACAAAGAAGCTCCAAAACGGTACAGTTAGAGAAATTCTTGCCGATGTATCATTATGGGGCGAGGATTTAACAAGATTTGCAGACCAAGTAGAAAACGAGGTAAAATAAATGCAAATTCATAAAAATGACAATGTTGAGGTTAGGGACAACGGACATAAATATGCGCTAATTGACATAAAAAAAGGCGAAAATGTAATTAAGTACGGCTCGCCAATCGGTCATGCAACAGAGGATATCAAAAAAGGCGACCACGTGCATACACACAACGTAAAAACAAATTTAAAGGGAAGCCTTGAATATACCTATAATTATAAGGATTACGGTATTACCCATGTTGATACTGACCTTACCTTTGATGGCTACATTCGAGAAAACGGGGATGTTGGCATAAGAAACGATATTTGGATTGTAAATACCGTAGGATGTGTCAATAAAGTAGCGGAAAACCTCTCTAAACTAACAGGCGCAAAATCATTCCCACATCCATATGGTTGCTCTCAGCTTGGGGATGACCAGGGGGTAACCCAAAAAATTCTTTGCGGTATGATTAAGCATCCAAATGCAGGGGGCGTTTTAGTCCTTGGCTTAGGATGTGAAAATAACAATATCGGGGAAATGAAAAAGGTTTTAGGCGACTATAACCCCAATAGAGTAAAATTCCTTAACTGTCAGGATTACGAGGATGAAATAGCTGAGGGTGTATCGTTAATTAACGAGCTTAAAGCATATGCAAGCACCTTTAAAAAAGAAAAAATATCTATTTCAAAGCTTCGCCTTGGCTTAAAGTGTGGCGGAAGTGATGGATATAGCGGAATTAGCGCAAACCCACTTGTTGGTAGCCTTTGCGATAAGCTTGTTTCCTTTGGTGGTAGCTGTGTGTTAACGGAAGTACCCGAAATGTTCGGCGCAGAGCATCTACTTATGGAAAGATGTGTAAGCCGTGAAATTTTTGATAAAACAGTAAGCCTTATAAACAACTTTAAGGACTATTTTACAAGAC
Organism: Eubacteriales bacterium; assembly: GCA_045127235.1. Taxonomy (GTDB): domain Bacteria; phylum Bacillota; class Clostridia; order Oscillospirales; family CAG-272; genus RGIG2000. The sequence goes on along the minus strand of JBGVPY010000003.1, from coordinate 12,937 downwards.
ACAATCAAGTAATTTACGAAAATCCATCTCCCGGAAACAAGGCGGGTGGCATTACCACACTTGAGGAAAAATCCTTGGGATGTGTACAAAAAGGCGGTCTTTCCCCTGTTGTAGATGTGCTTGATTATGGTGATACACTTTCTAAAAACGGTCTTTCATTACTAAACGGACCGGGCAACGATATTGTGGCTGTAACTAATCTTATGGCGTGTGGCGTTCATATGATTTTGTTTACCACAGGCAGAGGCACTCCTCTTGGTAGCAGTGTGCCAACTGTGAAAATTTCCACAAATAATAACCTTGCCACAAAAAAATCAAATTGGATTGATTTTGATGCTTCCCCGATTTTAGAGGGAGTAAGTATGGATAATTTAACAAATTCTCTCTTAAGCTATGTTATAGATGTAGCATCAGGCAAGAAAACTAAAAACGAAGAAAACGGATTTGAAGAAATCTCAATTTTTAAGGACGGAGTAACTTTATAATGTATATTAAGGATAATTTTCTTTTAACAAACAAAACTGCTGAAAAGCTATATTTTGACTATGCAAAAAATATGCAAATTTTCGACTATCACTGCCACCTTTCAGAATATCAAATTTTAGAAAATAAGCAATTTAACGATATTTTTGAAATTTGGCTTGCAGGCGACCACTACAAATGGCGCTTAATGCGTAACTACGGCATTGATGAAAAATATATCACAGGAGATGCATCAAACAAGGAAAAGTTTATTACCTATTGCACCGCACTTGGCACAGCATTTGGTAATCCACTTTACCATTGGTCTCAGGTGGAATTAAAGGAATACTTTAACTGTGAGCTTGAAATAAATGCAGAAAATGCCGAAGCAATTTGGAATGAGTGCAACGATTATATTGCAAAGAATGAGGTAACTCCAAAATCACTTATTGAAGGCTCAAATGTTGCATGCTTATTTACCACAAATGAGGTTTTTGACAACCTTGAGGTGTTTAAGAAAATCGCAGAAAAGGACTACAAATTTAAGGTAATGCCTGCATTCCGTGCGGACAAAATTATGAATATTGAGGCGGCACGCTACCTTGAATTTTTAGGTATGCTTGAAAAAGCAACCCATAAAATTAACGGTATTGATGACCTTGAAAAAGCGCTTGAATTAAGACTTAAAGCGTTTATTGAGGTTGGCGCAAGAGCAAGCGATATTGCCGTTGAGTATGTTTGCGATGTTCCAAGCAAGGAGGAAGCAGACAAGGTGTTAAAAAGCGTGCTTGCAGGAAATAAGCCAAGCATCAAGGATACAGACATTTTCAAGGGCTATTTAACATACTTCCTTATGAAAATGTATGCAAGATACAATATTTCAACCGAGCTTCATATAGGAGCAATGCGTAATAACAATGCAAAAATGCTTGAAAAATTAGGACTTGACACAGGCTTTGACTCTATTTCCGATACAAATAGCATTTCAAAGCTCTCACGCTTAATGGATAAATTAAATAGTGAAAATTCGCTTCCAAAGCTCATCATATTTAACTTAAATCCAAAAATGAACGCGGAAATTATGACTCTTATCGGCTGCTTCCAATCAAGCGAGGCAAAGGGCAAAATCCAATACGGACCAGCTTGGTGGTTCTTAGATAACAAAATCGGTATGGAAAAGCATCTTGAGGACTTAACCGCCACAGGACACATCGGCGCATTTGTCGGTATGCTTACCGATAGCCGTTCACTCCTATCCTATCCACGCCACCACTATTTCCGCCGTATCCTCTGTAACTACCTTGGCACACTTATCGAAAACGGCGAGATGACATCTAACCTTGACTTTGTAGGCAATGTAATTAAGGACATCTGCTTTAACAATTCCGCAAAATACTTTAATTTATAAAATATTGCAGAGGTAACCCCTCTGCATATTTTTGTTAACACTTAATCTATTGACAATAACGCGTAAAATTGATATACTATATATAATAACTATATGCGAGGTGTATTATGATAACAGTTAAGCCTTTTAATGCTTTAAGACCAACTACCGAGCTAGTTGATAAATGTGCGGCGCTTCCTTATGATGTTATGTCAAGTAGCGAAGCAAGAGAAATGGTAAAGGACAATCCTTACTCATTTTTAAGAATAGACAGAGCAGAAATCAATCTTGATAAAAGCGTAAATATATATAGCGAGCAGGTTTATAATACTGCACGCGATATGTTAAAGCAGTTTGAAACTGATGGCATTTACATAAACGATAGCGAAAAAAGATATTATTTCTACCGCCAGATTATGAACGGACACGCTCAGACAGGAATTGTAGGCTGCACGTCTATTGATGACTATTTAGAAAACAGAATTAAAAAGCACGAGTTTACCCGTGAGGACAAGGAAATTGACAGAATTAAGCATGTTGATACCGTTTCTGCGCACACAGGTCCTATCTTTTTAACATATAAGGATAGCACCACCCTTGATAATCTTATTATCTCACAAACAGAAAAAGAGCCTCTTTATGACTTCACAGCCGAGGACGGAGTGCGCCATACCGTATGGACTACCGATAACGCTTTTATTGATAGCCAAATTGAGGAAGCGTTTAAAAATCTAAATGCACTCTATATTGCCGACGGACACCATCGCTGCGCCTCTGCCGTTAAGGTTGGCGTAAAGCGCAGACAGGAAAATAAAAACCATACAGGAAACGAGGAATATAATTTCTTCCTATCCGTAATTTTTCCATCAAAATCCCTTGCAATTTTAGACTATAATAGGCTCCTAAAGGACCTAAATAACTACACACCAGCCGTCTTTTTAAAAATTGTAGCAGAGAAAATCGGCACAGTTACAGAGTATAAGGAAAATAAACCTTATAAGCCACAAAAGAAGCACGAAATCGGTCTTTACCTTGAAAATAAATGGTATAAGATAGAATTTTATAAGGAAATTTGCGAAGCAGAAAAGGCAGTTGACCGCCTTGACTGCGCAATTTTACAAAAGCATCTTTTAAGTGCAATTTTAGGTATAGATGACCCAAGAACAGACAAGCGTATTGACTTTGCAGGCGGAATTCGAGGTCTTTCCTACCTTGAAGAAAGATGTACAAAGGATATGGTAATGGCAATTTCCATGTATCCAACATCACTTGATGATTTAATGGATGTTGCCGATAACGGCGATGTTATGCCGCCAAAATCGACTTGGTTTGAACCAAAATTAAGAAGCGGACTTTTAATTCACAAAATTTAAGGAGCAATAATGGAAAATAACGATTTTGAAATACAAGACTCCAACGCCACTAAAAAATTAAAGGGCTTAGGCGTTGATATGAATGAAAAAATTCATTCCGAGGAGGATGAAATAAAAAAAGGCAATTTATGGGATAACATTTGGTATCGCTATAAATTTGCAATTATAATAGGTGCAATTTTACTTGTAATAGCGATAGTTTTAATAGTGCAAATTGCCTTAAAAACCGAGGACGATATTAAAATCGTATATGCAGGACCAACCTATATAGCTGACAACGAAACACGAAATAGTCTCCTTAGCGCATTTAATGTTATCGGTAAGGACTATAACGATGATGGGGAAATAATTATAAATATTACCTCAAATGTAATTTTAAATTCTAAGCAAATTACCGAAAAGGATGAGGATGGCAGAAAGCCAAATGCATCACAGGTTGCTCAAAACCAACAGCTGCTGAACACATTTCAACAGCAAATGCAATCGGGAGATTTTACAATTTATCTTGTAGATAAGGGACTTTACGAGGAAAGCCTAAAGGGTGTATTCGTAAATATGGAAGAAGTAACCGGCATGGAAATTGATGATACGCTAAAATACGATGAATATGCAATCTACCTAAAGAAAACCGATTTCGGTAAATATTACCGTGGCTTTGATAAGCTACCAAACGATACACTTGTTTTAGTCCTTCAAAAAACAGTTTTCGCAAACGATGAGGACTACAATAATAGCATCGACTTTTTAAAGGAAATGCTATCCTTTAAAAAGCCGAATTAGGATATAGGGTATAGGGCGTATACTCACTAACTATCATTTATAATAACAAAACGGACAGAATTTCTGTCCGTTTTGCTATTTTATAAGACCTTTTTTGCGAGCAAGCTCAATGCATAGGAGTATTAGCGCATAAGCACCAAGATACATAGGTGCCATAACCCAAGCGGTTAAATTCGTACCCGATAAAAGCGGCTCTGCAATATGGAAAGCGTCACTTAAATTAAATGTATGCATTAAAAACGCGCCAACTGTTAAATATGCGGTAAATCCAAAAACAGTACAGTACCATTTTTTATAGGTAATATCAATTTGCTTGAACATCAAAAGTGCAATAACAAGAGTAGCCGAGAAACTGTGATGTAAAAGCCCTGAAATTGTAGGCAAATAAAATATAGATGCGCCTTGCCCAACAAATGTAGCATAAATTACCGTTGAAATACCGCCAAAAAGACCAAGTAGCCAAGTAAAATGTAAAATCGCATTGTCCTTCTTGCCAAATAACACGCCAAGAGACAAAACAAGACTTGTCATACCGCAAAAGCTATCAGGAATAATTAGGTACCACCTAACAGTGTCATATCTGAACACCTGTGAAAGCCTGTTTGTCATAATGGCAATAAAAAGCAATAATGCAAGGAATTTAAGCACAATTTTTTGACTTCTTTCATCCTTGAAAAATCGTTTCGCCAAATAAATTCCCCCACCAAGCAATATGGTGGAAATTACAATATATAAAATATGTTCTATTCCAAATAACTCGGGATTCATAAACTAACCTCTATTTATAATAATGAACAAATTATTAATGATTTAACAATTTACAAATAAATTCTATCACTATATACGAAAAAAGTCAATATTTATAAATAATTATTGAATGAAATTCAAATTTTGTTCATAATTATAAATAAAAACAAGCCAAGCATCTTGCTTGACTTTTAACACATTTACTTTCAAAAATCTCGTATTTAAGATAAGAGTAAAGAGACGAGTAGTTAAAAAGTAAAAATCCGCACACTTGCATGTACGGATTATTTGGCATACCCTTACAAAATAGATCCATACCGCAATTTTTTCGAAATCGATCCATGTTTCAAAGTCAGCGGATAGACTTATCCCTTGGTGATGATGGGAGCAGCCCTTGACCGCTGTCTTCCGGGGGGGCTGCTCTATGCTTGCAAACAAGGGCTATGTAATTACTCGAATAACTTCTTTTGAATTTCCTCTGCTTGTTTTGAAAATGAGATTGTATGGATGTAGTCCTTAACCCGAATGCATATCACCTCGACAGGAATAGCCTCCAACTTAGATATCCATTGCCACTCGTCCAGTTTTTCAAAAGTGTCAGCTTTCAGCTTATAAACGTACCCCACACCGTTGGGATCAAGGCTGCCGTATTCAATAAACGTTTTCCCATCATTACAAGAGAACGCTCTTTTTCCTGTCGGATCATCCGGATACCAACGTATAGGTAAAGCAAACGGTATTACTTCCTCAATTGTTTGGGCAGCATATATGGCCTTTTGCGATTCTTGTGCATTCGCGCCGCACGCTTGCTGTGGGCGAACAACATCAAATAAGTATTGACTGCCGTGATAAACATATTGCGGTTTTGGCATATTATGCATTCTCCTTTGCCGTGTTGATGGAAGCGATCAGTATTCTCTTTATCTCCAAACAATCATTCAACAGCGATTTTCCCATATCTTCGTTTATGTACTCGGACATTGTAAGCAATTTGAGCCAATATTCCGTTTCGGCAGTTTCCTTTAACGCTATGTGCATCTTGGAAACGAAATCAGCCTTGCTTTGTCCGTAGTTCGCTTCGTTGATATTTGCACCAATGCTTGTGCCGCTACGAACGATTTGCTTTGAAATAATGGTTTCCTTTTTCGTTTTAATAAGATATTGATGAAGCTTAATAATGCGCGAAGCAAAAGCAATCGATTTATCAATCAATAAGTTTTCTTTCATAGCTACACCTCCGTCTATAAAATCATTATAACACAAAATTATTAAAATTTCAATAAAAAAAGCTTTTCGCCTTGGCGAAAAGCTACCTCAATTATTCATTATTCATTAGCCGCTTGCGGCGACTTCATTATTCATTCTTCATTAGAAAAGTCGCGCAAGTTAATGAATAATGAATGATGAATAATGAAAAATGAATAATACAAAATGGATCCATATAGGGCTATCGTACAAAAACAGTCCGTGTTTTTTACCGTTAGGGTACACTTATCCCTTGGCGATGATGGGAGTTGCACTTAACCGCTGTCTTCCGGGGCGCAACGCCATGCTTGCAAACGAATCTATGTATATCGTTTACACAACAAATTTTTTCACAACAAATTCTCCGTTTTACAATGATATATCTTTCCATTACAGGATATCTACCATTTCATTGTTGAGTGCCTTATTCATGCTTCGCACAGCACAGAACTTACCGCACATCGAGCAGGTATCCTCATGCTCGGGCTTACGCTCGTCACGAATACGCTTTGCTGTTTCGGGATCAAGAGCGCACGCCCACTGTGCTTCCCAGTCAATGGCTCGTCTTGCATCACCCATGCGGTCGTCGATATCCCTTGCGTGAGGGATCTTCTTGGCAATATCTGCCGCATGAGCCGCGATCTTAGAGGCGATAATGCCTTGCTTTACGTCGTCAACGTTCGGAAGAGCCAAGTGCTCCGCAGGGGTTACGTAGCAAAGAAAGGCTGCACCGCTTGCCGCTGCGATTGCTCCACCAATGGCAGAAGTAATATGATCATAGCCGGGAGCGATATCGGTAACGATAGGTCCAAGCACATAGAAGGGTGCACCCATACAAATGGTCTGCTGCATCTTCATATTGGCTTCGATCTGATCCATCGGCATATGTCCGGGGCCTTCTACCATTACCTGTACGTCCTTTTCCCAAGCACGCTTGGTAAGCTCACCGAGGCGAACAAGCTCCTCGATCTGACAAACGTCGCTTCCGTCCGCAAGGCAACCGGGACGGCAGGCGTCACCGAGAGAAATCATTACGTCGTACTCACGGCAGATGTCAAGGATCTCATCGAAATACTCGTAGAAGGGATTTTCCTCGCCCGTCATGCACATCCAAGCAAATACGAGAGAGCCACCGCGAGAGACGATGTTCATCTTTCTCTTGTGCTTTTTGATCTGCTCAATGGTCTTACGGGTAATTCCGCAATGTAGAGTTACAAAGTCAACGCCGTCCTCTGCGTGAAGTCTTACTACATCGATAAAGTCCTTTGCAGTGAGGGTTGCGAGGTCGCGCTGATAGTGGATAACGCTATCGTATACGGGAACCGTACCGATCATAGCAGGACATTCACTTGTGAGCTTTCTACGGAAGGGCTGGGTGTTTCCGTGTGAGGAGAGATCCATAATTGCCTCAGCTCCCATATTTACGGCTGCCATTACTTTTTCCATTTCAATGTCATAGTCCTTGCATCGCGGGAAACGCCGAGGTTGACGTTGATCTTGGTACGGAGCATAGAGCCGACGCCGTTCGGATCAATGCAGGTATGTAGCTTGTTTGCGCAGATGGCAACCTGTCCTTTTGCTACGAGTTCTCTGATCTCTTCCTCGGTTCTGTATTCCTTGGCGGCGACCGCTTTCATTTCGGGAGTGATGATGCCTTGTCTTGCGGCATCCATTTGTGTTGTGTAATTTCTCATTTAATTCGAGTCCTTTCAAACAGATTCTTTTTCTTTGGCAAACGATGAGGCCAAGTCAAAATTGTGCATCATAGGTCCGGAGCCTTGTCCTAAATCAAGCATGGCGGAGAGTGCACCGGAGATATACTCCTTTGCTCTCTTCACAGACTCGGCAAGAGTAAAACCTTTAGCAAGGTTGGATGCGATAGCGGAAGAAAGCGTACAGCCTGTTCCGTGGGTGTTGGGATTGTCAATGCGCTTACCATTAAACCACACTGTTTCGCCGCACATGTACAGAAGGTCGTTGGCATCGTTTACGCTGTGACCGCCCTTGAGCAGTACAGCACAATGATAATCTTCACCAATCTGCTTTGCTACTGCAACCATATCCTCTTTGGTCTTAATCGCAATTCCGGACAGAATCTCTGCTTCGGGAATATTCGGCGTGACAAGGGTTGCAATAGGAAGCAATTCTCGGGTAAGTGTCTGTACCGCATCGTTCTTCATCAAGGAAGAACCGCTTGTCGCCACCATAACAGGATCTACTACCACGTTCTTTGCCTTATGGTATCTCAGTCTGTCCGCAATTACACGGATCAACTCACTTGATGCTACCATACCGATCTTGACGGCATCGGGAAAAATATCCTCAAATACCGCGTCGATCTGATCCTTCAAAAATTCGGGAGTTGCCTCCTGAATTGCTCGGACGCCGGTTGTGTTCTGTGCCGTCAGTGCTGTGATCGCACTCATGGCAAAAACACCATTCATCGTCATTGTTTTCAAATCTGCTTGAATACCGGCGCCTCCACTGCAGTCGCTTCCTGCAATGGTCAATGCTGTTTTCATTTTCATAGAAATCTCCTTTCGTTTTTCAGCATCGTTTTATTTAGCGACATAAGGTGGTGCCCCCAATCTGCCGCTGTGTTTCATATTTTTACTGTTTCGTAATCGGTAATATAATAATCACCGTTTGCTTTCATTTCAGTCTGCCTTAACTCGTGCTTGTCATAGACCGCCGCAACGGTAAAGCCATCGTTCTTCGCCGTCGTCAAGGCGTGAAGCGCATCCTCAAACACGACCGTTTCTTCCTTACTCGTACCGAGAACTTCAAGCGCCGCCCGATATATATGCGGTGTTTCCTTGTTATAACCAACCTCGGCACAGGTGAATATCTCGGCGAAAAAATCACGGATACCAAGTTTTTTCAGCACGTCCTCTACGATCGGTCTGTCCGTCACGGTCGCCACACACATTTTTACGCCTTTGCTTCGCAGATCACGGAGAAATTCAAGCACACCCTTTTTGAGCACGACTTTGGTTCTGTATATCTCGGAGACCATCTCGTTCACGCCATCGACGATCTCACCGACCGAAAGTGTCACGCCGTAATGCTCTCTGTAATATTTAGCCGCCTGCTCGAGGGTGAATGTCTTAAAGGTTTCGGTAAGGTTTTCCTTTGGCTCTTTTCCAAGTGTGCGGAGATAATCCTCGCCGAAGGTATCCCATATGAACATGGAATCGACGAGCGTTCCGTCGAAATCAAATATTGCGCCCTTGATCATATGATTCCAAGTTCCTTTGCTCTCGCCTTAAGCTCTATGGTTGCGGTTTTGGGACTTTCGGCTTTCATAATAGCGGAAACAACGCAGATGCCTGCGATGGAAATGCCTGCGAGAACGTCTATGTTGTTTTTGTTCAGACCGCCGATGGCGTTCACGGGGATCGGAACGGCTTTGCAAATATCAGCGAGTGTTTCGGTAGATGTGAGAACGGTTTTTACCTTGGTGGTTGTCGGATAGATCGCACCGACACCGAGGTAGTCCGCACCGCCCTCGTAGGCTTCAAGCGCCCAAGGAACGGTCTTGGCGGTCGCTCCGATAATGAGGTCGTCACCGAGGATTTTTCTTGCGGTTGAGATAGGCAGATCCTCTTTTCCGAGGTGAACACCTTCTGCTCCCACGGCAAGAGCTACATCGATACGGTCATCAATGATCAACGGAACGTTATATTTTTTCGTCAGCTCGTGAACCTTTTCGGCAAGCTCGATATACTCCATGGTGGATTTGTTTTTCTCACGGAGCTGCAAGATCGTCGCACCGCCTTCAAGTGCTTCTTCAACGCGGCGGAGAAATTCTGCTTCTTCAAATCCCGTGGAATCGGTAATAAAATAAAGTGTTGTATCAATTTTTTTCATTCTTTTCTCCTTATACGTAGAGATAATCATTCAGCACGGGCTGAAGTCCTTCTCCCTCAATATCCTTGTACATCTTGTCAAGGCTGCGGTTATCGTCAATTTCAAATTGCTCGTCGCCTTGTACCTCGTCGCTTTCCGTACCGTTGTATTTCGTATCGTGGTCACCGATACCCGTAGAAACGCCAGCGGACACCTTGGTGGCGGCGATTTTCACGATGCCGTTGCGGAATTCCGCACTCTCACGGGAGGATACGGTGATACCGACGAACGGAAGGAAGATACGATAGGCGCAAATGATCTGGCAAAGCTGCTTTTCGTGAACATCGAGAGGATTGATCTTGTCATTGTTGATGATAGGACGAAGTCTTGGGCAAGACAGCGACATCTCTGCGTGAGGATACTTTCTCTGCAAATAATAGACGTGGAGTGCGCTTGCAAGGGCATCCTTGCGGAAGTCAGAAAGTCCAAGAAGTGCCGAGAATGCCACACCTCTCATACCTCCGCGCAAGGCTCTTTCCTGTGCATCAAAGCGATACGGCCATACACGCTTGTGTCCGAGCAAATGAAGCTGTTCGTATTTGTCAGTGTCATAGGTTTCTTGGAACACGGTTACATAGTCTGCGCCGCATTCGTGAAGATATTTGTATTCATCGGTATTGACGGGATAGATCTCAAGTCCCACCATGCGGAAATACTTTCTTGCCAGCTTGCAGGCTTCACCGATGTACTCCACATTGCTCTGCGCACGGCTTTCGCCCGTAAGGATGAGGATTTCTTCCATGCCGCTGTCGGCAATGACCTTCATTTCCTTTTCGATCTGCTCCATGGAGAGCTTCATACGGTTGATGTGGTTATAGCAATTAAAGCCGCAATACACACAGTAGTTCTCGCAATAGTTTGCGATATACAGAGGCGTGAACAAATACACCGTATTGCCGAAATGCTTACTTGTTTCCAGTCTTGCTTTCTCTGCCATCTGTTCAAGGAAGGGCTCTGCCGCAGGTGACAGAAGTGCCTTGAAGTCCTCAACGGAGCAAGTCGTATGTTCAAGAGCTGCACGCACATCTTTTGCCGTATATTTGCTGTAATCATAAGAGTTCATTTGCGCCATTACTTGCGAACACACATCCGACTCGATGATCTCCATATCGGGCAAATATTCCATGTGGTTCTTACGGATCGTGGGATCGTTTTCGATGCGGTGCTTTTTCGCAAGTGCTTCGGGGGAGAGATGCTCCGAATCTACAAAAAATTGATTCTCCATTACGTTCACCTCAATCTCTGAGGAAGCCTGTCAAGGGATCGGATGCGGATGCGCCACGAGTCAACACTCTACCAAGTCCCGAAAGGTATGCCTTACGACCTGCTTCGATTGCCTGCTTGAATGCAGATGCCATCATGGGAAGGTCGCCTGCGGTCGCAAGGGCGGTATTCGCCATAATTGCCGCCGCACCCATCTCCATAGCTTCGCAAGCCTGCGAAGGTCTGCCGATGCCGGCATCCACGATGATGGGCAGATCGATCTCATCAATGAGAATCTGAATGAACTCCTTGGTTGCAAGTCCTTTGTTTGAGCCGATGGGAGAAGCCAAAGGCATAACACTTGCCGCGCCTGCGTTTACAAGGTCACGTGCGGTGTTCAGATCGGGGTACATATACGGCATTACCACAAATCCCTCGTTTGCGAGTATCTCGGTTGCCTTGATGGTTTCCACGTTATCGGGAAGGAGATATTTGGAGTCGCGCATGATCTCGATCTTAACAAAGTTACCGCATCCAAGCTCACGGGCGAGGCGAGCGATGCGAACTGCTTCCTCAGCGTTTCTCGCCCCCGAGGTGTTGGGGAGAAGCGTAATTCCTTCGGGAATGTAATCGAGAATGTTTTCGTGTTCTTTGGTGTTGGCACGGCGGACTGCCAAGGTGATGATCTCTGCCCCTGCATCCTTAACTGCCGCCTCGATGAGCTTCATCGAATATTTGCCCGAGCCGAGAATGAAACGGGAGTTGAATTCGTGACCGCCAATGATAAGTTTGTCGTTGTTCATTTCTTTTTCCTCTTTATTCTTCAAAATTATTTGCTAAAATTCTCAGTACCGTATGTGCCTGATGTGCGGCACAAACCATAACACGAGACGATACAAGTCCGAGCCCGTCCACAACGTCGCTTTTCTCATCACCGCACAGATAGAATTTGCTTGTTACTTTTCTTGTTTTGATGCGATTGGCGTCATAAAGACCTGCCATACCCGAAGCTGCTACGAGGTACTTATCTCGCATTTCGGTAAGCACGGTATTCGTGAGCATTGCTTTACATTCCGCATCGTCAAAGGCTTCACAGATGATGTCCGCATCTTGAAGAAGTGTTACTGCGTTATCTTCCGTAATGCGCTCTGTATGTACTTCAAGTGAAATATACGGTGCTATTTCTCCCAGATTTTCCGCAAGTGCAACCGTCTTATACATACCGATCTGATCTGCCTTATACTGCTGACGATGCAGATTGGTGATATCCACACGGTCGAAATCAATGAGTATCAGCCGTTCGATACCTGCTCTTGCGAGCGCTATGGCGATATTCGATCCAAGACCGCCAAGACCGCACACGGCGACCGTTGCCGATGAAAACGCCCGATGCAATTCTTTGCCGTGGCGTTTCTCTAAAGCCTTGTTCCATTCTTCTTTCGTTGGAATCACTTAGCCACCTCCCACAAAGCTGACGATCTCAATGCTGTCGCCGTCCTTTAGAACAGTTTCCGCATAGGTAGTCTTGGGAACTATGTCGCCATTCAGCTCTGTTGCGATACGCTTCATATCGTAATTTGTTGTCGCAAGATACTCGGCAATCGTATTGCCTGCGATATCTTTGGGTTCTCCGTTTACCTTTACCATTTCACACCTCCACAAAAATTTCAACAAAAAAAGGAGCTACCGATTCGGTAACTCCAAAAAATCTTTTGTTCCTCCCAATATCCTCGTATCAGGCATCCCTACGTTGGCATTATCCAAATCAGGTTCTCGGTCGAAGGTCACACCTTCCTCTCAGCCTGTATACAAGCTCCCGTTTGTTCAGTTG
>JBGVPY010000002.1:0-3837 GCA_045127235.1 Eubacteriales bacterium | reverse complement strand
TTTTTTTTTGACGTTTTTGAACTTAACTCTGGAAACGGGGAAGGTCGAAATGAAGGCATATGAGTCCATTGATTACCAAAATAGAATACCAACATAAAGAAATTCTTACCATAAAATCATAAATGCCGACCAATAAGTAGGGGTCAAATGTCCGATCGGAATAATAAGTATATAGATCGACTCAGATTTTTGTCCTGAACTCACAAACCGAATCAGTTTTCAAAAAGTCGACGAAAAATGGAGTCGATATGGTTGAAAATGGGAATGATTGAAGGAATAATTGAACCATAATGCTCATCTCCGAGAATTGAAGCGATTGACCATATCAATGATTCGGGGGTCAAAAATTCGGAATTTTTTTTTGACGTTTTTGAACTTAACTCTGGAAACGGGGAAGGTCGAAATGAAGGCATATGAGTCCATTGATTACCAAAATAGAATACCAACATAAAGAAATTCTTACCATAAAATCATAAATGCCGAATGGCAAATTTTAGGCATTTTTGTATTTATTGTTACCAAAAATAAAAAATTTATCATGGAAGAAAATAGAAGGAAATAGAAGAAAATAGAAGGAGAAAAAAAGTTGTTTAGAAGAAAATGGAAGAAAATAGAAGAAAATGGAAGAAGAAAAAAGTTGTTTAGAAGAAAATAGAATGAACTTTGAAGGCGTGTGGAAGGAAATGGAAGGTCTTTGCAAGTATTTCAGAACAATATTTTCATATTATTGTTTTTAATCCCGAAAATTTAGGGAAAAATACCATATTAGAACTCCTAAAAAGCAAAACAATTTTTAATTTTTTTGATTCTGAAATTCTCAAAAATTTTGATGGTAAAAATAAAAGGAAAATAGCTTTGACGTATTCGTATTTCCCCTAATATTTCGGGTTTATTAGGAAATTCTCCCTAATAACGATTTTCAAAAATCTTTATTCAACCAAAGGGGGGAGTCTTGGTTGTATAAAAATTTACCAAAAAACGAGTTTTTAGTCTAAAATTATTGATTTTTTTTACCAATATAATAAGCAATATTTGTCAAAAAAGTAAGTATAATTTTGGACAGAATGAATAACACAAAATGAATAACAAAATTAAAAATGGACTTATAATTCAATCTCACAAATAGGGTTGTCCGCGAAATTAGTCAAAATTCGAACTATTCTAAAGTGATATCGAAAGTGATAGAATGTTCTTTAATGAAATAGAATATTCTGTATAATTGATCTAAAAAAGGTTTTGTAATGATTTTAAGATAAGATGTAGGAAAAAATGAATAACACAAAAAAAATAACAAAATTAAAAATGGACTCATAATTCAATCTCATAAATAGGGTTGTCCGCGAAATTAGTCAAAATTCGAACCATTCTAAAGTGATATTGAAAGTAATAGAATGTTCGTTGATGAAATAGAATGTTCCATACCAACTGATCTATAAAAGGTTTCGAAATTTTTTTAAGATAACATGTAGGAGAAAATATGAGTGAAACTAACGTGCACAAGTGCCACGTGGTCATGGTTTTGAGTGAAAAATAGCTGCACTATGAAGGGAGTTAAAAAGTGAAATTACAATGGAAATAAAAATACGCAGACATTGAAAAAATTTTTGGGTACTATGTAGAGGGAAAAAAAAAAGTACCGATACACGGATGGGAATCGATCGGTAAGCGATTATCGGTATAAATCGAATCGAGGAATCGGGTAAAACCGAGAAATCGAATCGATGATACCCGTCTAATTTTCGGTTTTTAACCGAGTTTACGGTTTCCGGTTTACCGGAGTAACCGAAGGGGGTGTGATGGGACAGGTAGTTGTATCCATAAGATCGAATCGAGGAGCCGAGATTTTTCGAAATTTTGGCACTCTTCAATTCAGACCTCGGAAGAATTATCACGTGCTATTCGCCTTGATAAGACAGGGAAAAATTTAACCGAGAGGCGTATCGGTTAACCGATGCGCCGGTTAGATGTAACCGGGAACGGAGACTTTTCTTAACCGAAGAGTCCGATATCTGGTTGATCCTGCCAGTATTATATGCTGATGTTAAAGATTAAGCCATGCATGTGTAAGTTTAAAGACCAAGTAGGATGAAACTGCGGACGGCTCATTATAACAGTAATAGTTTCTTTGGTTAGTATTTACAGGGATAACTTTGTGAATGATAAAGCTAATACTTGAGACGATCTGGGAAGTATTTTACTTTTCGGCCCCCGGCCGCGAGGTTGGGGTGGAACGACATTCTCTTCTGAAAAAGGATGCCGCGACAATTGAGGAAAGCGACGCTTTTAACAAGTAACCAATGGGAATTTCTGATCTATCAATTTGTTGGTAGTATCGAGGACTACCAAGATTATAACGGATAACGAGGAATTGGGGTTCGACATCGGAGAGGGAGCTTTACAGATGGCTACCACTTCTAAGGAAGGCAGCAGGCGCGTAAATTACCCACTTTCGACCCGAAGAGGTAGTGACGACAAATAACTCTTGGCGCCCCTCGGGGTGACTTGAAGGAATGATTTAGAAGTAAATTCTCTAAAGAAATCAATTGGAGGGCAAGTCTGGTGCCAGCAGCCGCGGTAATTCCAGCTCCAATAGTGTATATTAAAGTTGCTGTGATTAAAACGCTCGTAGTTGAATTATAAAGCGCTTAGCTTGCGGGTGCCCTGCTCTGCGGGGAGGAAGCTTGCGATAAACGGCGCGGAGGCGATGCCGGTTTCGGCCGGTGTCATTACTTTGAAAAAAATAGGGTGTTCAAAGCAAATCTTATGTTAATGAATAATGAAGCATGGGACAATATCGAGGAGATCTTTCGGGATTTCGGGAAAAGGATTAAGAGGAACAATTGGGGTGATTCAGAAAATGACGGGAGAGGTAAAATTCCATGATCGCCATAAGATGCACGAGAGCGAAAGCATTTCACTCAATTGCGTTCATTAATCAAGAACGAAAGTTAGGGGATCGAAGACGATTAGATACCGTCGTAGTCCTAACTATAAACGATGTCAACCAAGGATTGGATTAGTTTTAGAGTGACAGAAGTCCGGTAACGCTGTTACTGGGTTGACGGATCTCGCTTCCACCTTATTCAGAACTTAAAGAGAAATCTTGAGTTTATGGACTTCAGGGGGAGTATGGTCACAAGGCTGAAACTTAAAGGAATTGACGGAAGGGCACACCAGGAGTGGAGCCTGCGGCTTAATTTGACTCAACACGGGAAAACTTACCAAGACCGAACAGTATTAGGAATGACAGATTAAGGGTTCTTTCATGATTTATTGGGTAGTGGTGCATGGCCGTTCTTAGTTGGTGGAGTGATTTGTCAGGTTAATTCCGGTAACGAACGAGACTGAAGCCTATTAATTAGTTTCTCGCCTATAAGACGAGAATGTCCGCAAGGATGGATGCATTTGTATCACTTCTTAAAGGGACTAATATCAATTGTTTCCAGGTTGATCAGTGCGACCGTCTCGACGGTACCTCTTCAATCGGAAAAAAAGATAATGGAAGCATTCAGCAATAACAGGTCTGTGATGCCCTTAGACATCTTGGGCTGCACGCGCGCTACAATGGAGATACTAGCGAGTATTTGTCGGGGATGCTCGGTTTATCGGCTCTGTCGGTAGATCGAGATTTTCCCCGATGTACCGAGACTGAAATAGTTTAGGAAAACTCAAAAGATCGTACATGACAGGGATAAATGATTGGAATTATTTGTTTTGAACGAGGAATTCCTTGTAATATCGAGTCATTAGCTCGAGATGAATACGTCCCTGCCCTTTGTACACACCGCCCGTCGCTCCTACCGATTGGATATGGAGGTGAAATTCTAGGACTCTGGC
>JBGVPY010000001.1:0-48249 GCA_045127235.1 Eubacteriales bacterium | reverse complement strand
TTTCCACGCCTCAATAAACGCCCAATAAAAGCAGTTTTCTCCAGCCATATATTTAAGCTCAGGATGTGCTTTTACGGCATCACGAAGAATTTTTGCTTCCTCTAATGTTTCTATTGATGGAATTTCGCTCAATACATGCTTGCCTGCTTCAAGCGCCATTAAGGTATGCTTTGTATGTAATGGCTTATCTGTTGCAATATATACTGCATCAATGTCGCTTTTTAGTAAATCCTCAATATTATCAAAGCAAAGTAAATCTGTAACTCCGTTTTTCTCATAGTCCTCTTTGCATGCTTTTAGTGTAGCAGGATCACTATCAGCTATCGCACGGATTACAACATTGCTATCGCCTATTATTGTCCACACAACATATGCTCCTCTTTTTAAGCCTACTACTCCTAGTTTTATTACTTTATTTTCCATATAGACCTCATAGCAAAATATTAGTTAATTTGATTATATCACTCCTGTTTTGTTTAGTCAACATAAAAAAGAAAGAAGACAAGGTTTTCTTGTCTTCATATCCTAAATAAATAATGGTCTTACTTGCTTTGAAACAAGTGCGCCCTTTAGGGTTTCTTCTAATAGTGAAAACTCTGATACTAACGAATGTGGTTTTTTCGTTACGTCATCTTGCTTCATAGGTACAAAAAATACATTTTTTCTTTCAAGTAAAATGCTTATGTTTTGTAGGTTGGCGGATAATGCATCGTTTGAGCATAATGCTATAACAGTTGGTCTGTCTGAGCGTAAATGTGCTTTTGTTGCCATTGTAACTGACGTATCGGTTATTCCTCTTGCTATTTTTGCAAGAGTATTACCTGTACACGGTGCTACAATTAAAGCATCAAGATGTATTTTAGGTCCTAACGGCTCGGCATCTACTATTGAATGTATAACCTTATTTTCCGTTATGCTTTCTACCTCTTTTATTAAATCCTGCGCTTTACCGAAATACGTGTCGGTGTTATATACATTTTCACTCATTATGGGTAATATATCATAGCCTAAGCTTTTTAGTCTTTTTAATTCTTCAAGGCTTCTTTTGTGCGTACAAAAAGAGCCACAAAATGCATAACCAATCATATGTCCCTCTCAAATTGATAAATATGGTAATATTGCATCTAAAATTATTTTTGATGCAGTTTTAGGAAACATTTTTCCTGGTATTCCATTTCCGTTTATTATGTGTTCTTTATTAGAAAAACCATTCGCAAGCTCAATACACACACAACCATTAAATTCGTTATTTACAATAGTTGTTGGTACTGTATTAAAAACAACGTCATAGTTGTTATTTTTAAGCGGGGCTGAGTTATATCCATCTAAAATTATTTCGTTTTGTGTTTCTTTTCGCCTTGCATATACCGACACATCGCAATTTAAAGATTTCAACATTTTTGATAAATACTTTCCTATTCTGCCGTAGCCTAAAACAAGTACCTTTTTGTTTAGCAATGTTTCTTTTACTTCGTTATAGTAAAGTGTTATTGCTCCTTCTGCGGTTAAGTATGCGTTTCTCTTAAGAAAATGTTCATTGTCAGTATAGTCTATTGAGTTTGCTACATACCTTGGTGATAAAACTGTTTTAATTTTACTTCTTTCAAAAAGCGAGTTATATTCGTTATCGGTATATTCTTTTCGTACAGATAAAATGAGTATATCCGTATCTATCGTATCATTTATATTGGCTAATTTAGAGTTATATCCTAACTCGTTTAATTGTTCATTTAGATATTTGTATCTTTTATCATTTGATATAATTGTAATGTTCATATCTACACCTCAATTATATACTATGCAAAAATAGAAAAAGAGGCACATTTTTGCCTCTTTCAGTCTTATTTATTGTTTTTAGCGATTAACATATTAATAGAAAAGCCCTTTGCACTGAAGTTACGCTCATATTCTGTACGAATATTTGTTGCGTCCATCTCGGAGTTATGTAAATCAAAGGTATGATATTCAAGGGTAAATGGTGACTTTTCTACCTCCTCTAATGAGAAGTCAAATAAAGGTCTATTATCTGTCTTAAAATTAAACGTACCGTTTGGTACTAAAATTCTTGAATACATTTTTAAAAATTCAATATATGTAAGTCGGCGCTTTGTGTGTCCCTTTTTGCTCCAAGGGTCGCAGAAGTTTACATAAATCGCATCAACTGCATTATCGGGAATATTAGGTAAAAGCATTTTTGCATCTCCTACCATAAAACGAACATTTCCCATTTCTTCCTTTGAAAATTCAATAGGGTTTGAACCGAGTGGATATACCTTTCCATCAGGTGTTTCCCAACCACCGTTTTTAGCAAGGTCGCCAAGTCCTCTTGAACGAGCATAGTTTTCTACTGCTAATACGCATACATCGTCTATTTTTTCAATAGCAAGATAGTTGTAGTCGGGTTCTTGTACAGACTTTCCTCTAATAAAGTCGCCTTTTCCACAACCAATTTCAATTCTTAACGGTTTATTGTTTCCGTATATTTCTTCCACTTTTTCAAAAAAGCCTTCTGTTGTGCTTACTGTTAAGTTAGATAGAAGTGCTCTTCTTTCATTTCCGTGGGATTTTTTTCTCATTCTCATATTGATATTTGCTCCGTTTTTTGTTAAAATAAAATTACAATGTGTATTTTAGCATATTTTTTTAGATTTTTCTACACTTTTTTAAATTTATGGGGATTTTTTATGACTTATACATTTAAACCGAAAAGAGTTTGCTCTATTGCGATAAAATTTGACCTTGAAAACGGTATTTTATCAAATGTTTCCTTTACAGGCGGTTGCGATGGAAATTTAAAGGCTATCTGCAAGCTAGTTGAAGGAATGGAAGCGACTAAGGTAATTGAAATTTTAAGAGGAAATGATTGCCGTGGCAGAGGTACTTCTTGTGCCGACCAGCTTGCACAAGGCATTGAGCTTGCATTAAATGAGCAGAATGAGGGTTAATAATGAAAAAATTTCTTATAATCGACGGTAATAGCATTTTAAACAGAGCATTTTACGGTAATATGCGCCCTCTTACCACAAAGGAAGGTATTCCAACAAATGCTATTTATACTATGCTTAATATGATAAAGAAGCATTTAGATGCTATGAAGCCCGAGTATGTAATGGTTGCATGGGATTTAAAGGCTAAGACCTTCAGACACAAATCCTGTGATTTTTATAAAGCTAACAGAAAGGGTATGCCTGAGGAATTAGCTATACAGTTGCCCTACGCTAAGGAATGTCTTTCCCTTTTAGGCTTAAAAATGATGGAGCTTGAGGGATATGAGGCGGATGACCTTATTGGCACGGCTTCAAGATTTAAGCACGATAGCGACGTGCATGCTTATGTACTTACAGGCGACAGAGACTCTTTACAGTTAATCAATGACAGTACATCTGTAATCCTTACTAAAACTAAAGAGGATGTTATTTACGATACTGAAAAATTTATTGCTGATTTTGGAGTAACACCTACACAGTATATTGATGTTAAGGCGATTATGGGCGATAGCTCAGACAATATTCCGGGTGTTGCAGGTATTGGCGAAAAGGGCGCTTTTAAGCTTATTTCAGAGTATGGCTCCCTTGAAAAGCTATATGAGGAATATGCTACCTCTTCCCTTTCTGCCGGTCTTAAGACAAAGCTTGAAAATGGGCGTGATATGGCGTTTACCTCTAAGTTTTTGGCTACTATTGTTTGTGATGCGCCTATTTCAAATGATATTGAGGTATATGCTTACAAAGGTGCAGATGTTTCAAAACTTCGTGCTTTATTTACAAAATTAGAGTTTACCTCGCTTATTAAAAAGTTTGGGCTTGAAAATATAGAGTGCGAAAAAGAGTGCGTTTGTGCTGACACAAGTGCGGTAGAGTGCGCTCAGGTTGAGTTAGATTGCAAGTGCAATGATGGATGCGAGGATGCTTTGGCAGTATATTTTTATGAGGACAAGCTTTATACCTATAATTCTAAGGGCGAAGCAAGTGTTTATGAAGGAGAGGATATTGCAAAAACTCTTTCAAGCAATAAAATTATTTGCCACGATGTAAAATCACTTTTAAAAAACTACGATTTTGAGTGTGTTTTTGACACTATGCTTGCAGGATACGTAATTTCTCCGTCGGATAATTCATATGACCTTGACAAGCTTGCGATTTCCTATGTAAATACTGTTTTTGATGATTATCAAGGGGCAAAAACTATTTATGCGCTTTATAAGGAAATGTCAACCTTGCTTCAAAGAGATGGCACACTAGATGTTTTGAAGGAAATTGAAATTCCACTTGCCTATGTGCTTTCTTCAATGGAAAAGGAAGGATTTAGGATTGATACAAACGGAATTAACGAATACTCTAACTACTTAACATCTGTGGCAGAAGCATGTAAGGAAAGAATTTATATGCTTGCAGGAGAGGAATTTAACATAAATTCCCCTAAGCAGCTTGGCGTTGTGCTTTTTGAAAAGCTTGGATTACCTCATGGAAAGAAAACTAAAACGGGATATTCGACAAATGCCGAAATTCTTGAAGAATTAGCAGACAAACACGAAATTGTAGGCGAAATTTTAGATTACAGAAAGGTTGCAAAGCTAAATAGCACCTACTGTGAGGGACTTTTAAAGGTTGCCGATGAAAACGGTAGAGTTCATACTACATTTAACCAAACCGTTACTGTAACAGGAAGGCTTTCCTCTACTGAGCCCAACCTACAAAATATACCTGTTAGAACTGAGCTTGGCAGAAATTTAAGAAAATATTTTATTACAAAAAATGATGATTATACCTTGGTTGATGCGGACTATTCGCAAATTGAGTTAAAGGTGCTTGCTCATATGTCAAAGGATGCTAATATGATAAATGCATTTAGAACGGGAATGGACATTCACGCAATTACTGCTTCACAGGTATTCAAGGTAGATTTAGATAATGTAACAGATGAATTAAGAAAGCGCGCAAAGGCGGTGAATTTCGGTATAGTTTACGGAATTGGCGACTTTTCTCTCGGTAAGGATTTACATGTTAGCAAAAAGGAAGCAAAGGAATATATTAATTCATATTTTGCTACTTATCCAGATGTACACGCGTTCATTAACGCTTTAATTGAGTATGCAAGGGAAAACGGGTATGCTAAGACTATGTTCGGCAGAATTCGTTATATCCCTGAGTTAGCATCTACAAATAAAATTACGCAGGCTTTTGGCGAAAGAGCTGCGATGAATAGCCCTATTCAAGGCACTGCTGCTGATATAATCAAGATTGCAATGATAAATGTGAATAAAGCGTTAAATGAAGCTAAAATTGATGCTAAGCTTATTTTACAAGTGCATGACGAATTGATTATTGAGGCGCACAAAAATTGTGTTGAAAAAGCAAAGGAAATACTAAAAAAGGAAATGGAAAACGCAGTTTCACTTCTTGTGCCTTTAACGGCAGATGTGGGTGTGGGCTCTAATTGGTTTTTGGCAAAATGATTTTAAAGAAAAACGCCTACGGAAAAATCAATTTATATCTTGACGTTTTAGATAAGCGTGAGGATGGTTATCACAATGTAAAATCGGTTATGCAAAGCGTTTCTCTTTGCGATGAAATCACTCTTGAAATAACTGATGTTCAAGGCGAAAATGAAATTGAAATTATTTGCTCTGATGACAGATTAAAATGCGATAAAAGTAACCTTATTTATAAAGCGTGGTTTAAATTTTTTGAGGCTACAAAAATACTTGGAAAAAGGTGTGTATTTACACTTAAAAAGAACATTCCAATGGCGGCGGGAATGGCTGGCGGTAGTTCAGACTGTGCTTGCGCGTTGTCGCTTTTAAATGAAGCGTTTGGTAGCCCGCTAAGCTATGAGGAATTAGTTCTTTTAGGCTCTAAAATCGGTGCAGATGTTGCCTTTTGCATAAAGGGTGGCACTTGCATTTGTGAAGGGATTGGAGAGAAAATCACCCCGATAAATAGCTTTGAGGGTGCGTATTTAGTGTGCGCTATTGATGAATCAAGCGTTTCAACGCCTTACGCCTTTTCTCTGCTTGATGAAAGATACGGAACTGACTGTACTGACAGCGGAAATATTGAGAATGTTATTACAGGCATAAGGGATGAAAATTTGAATGTTGTTTGTGATGGGCTATATAATAAGTTTGAAAGTGTGATTATTCCTAAAATTGAAAATGTACAAGTGATAAAGGACTTGATGATATCAAACGGTGCTTTGGGTGCGCTTATGAGTGGCAGCGGCCCATCGGTTTTTGGTATATTTGGCGATGAAATTTCGCAAATTTCTGCATTTAATGTACTAAAAAAACACGGAATAAATGCTTTTTTATGTAAAACTGTCTAAAATTAAAAATTTTTTATGAAATTCGTTGACAAAACGATATTTACGATTTATAATAAATAAAATATTCTGTATTTGAAAGGAAATTTTTTTATGGCAGATTTATTCGATTACAAATTCGGTAAAGAGGGTATCACATTTGATGATGTTCTCCTTATCCCTGCAAAGAGCGACGTTGTTCCTAAGATGATTAATCTTGAAACACACCTTACAAAGAAAATTAAGCTCAACATTCCTCTCATGAGTGCGGCTATGGATACTGTTACTGAGTCCGAGCTTGCTATCGCTATTGCTCGTGAGGGCGGTGTTGGTGTAATACATAAGAATATGACTATCCAAAAGCAAGCTGAGGAAGTAGAAAGAGTTAAGAGAAGCGAAAACGGTGTTATCCGTGATCCATTCTTCCTTGCCCCTGACAATACTGTTCTTGAAGCTGATATGCTTATGGCTAGATACAGAATTTCCGGTGTTCCTGTTTGTACAGAGGGTAAAAAGCTCGTTGGTATCATTACTAACAGAGATATCCGTTTCTTATCAGACTACAATGTTCCTATCAAGGACTATATGACATGCAAGGACAAGCTTATCACAATTAACGAAAAGGAATCCTCTCTTGAAAATGCTAAGGTTTTACTTAGCAAATATAAAATTGAAAAGCTTCCTATCGTTGATGATGATTTTGTTCTTAAGGGACTTATCACAACTAAGGATATTGAAAAAGCGGCTAAGTATCCAAATACAGCTCGTGATGAATTTGGCAGACTTCTCTGCGGTGCGGCTATCGGTGTTACAGATAATGTTGTTGAAAGAGCCGGTGCTTTACTTGCAGTTGGTGCAGACTTTTTAGTTCTCGACTCTGCTCACGGTCATTCAAAAAATATCGTTACTTGCTTAAAGAAGGTTAAGGAAGCATATCCAGATGCACAAATTGTTGCAGGTAATATTGCAACAGGCGAAGCTGCTCGTGATCTTATTGAGGCTGGCGCGGATGCAGTTAAGGTTGGTATCGGTCCTGGTTCTATTTGTACAACTCGTATCGTTGCAGGTATCGGTGTTCCACAAATTACTGCAATTTTTGATGTATATAGTGTTGCTAAGGAATATGGTATTCCTGTAATTGCTGACGGTGGTATTAAGTATAGTGGTGATTTAGTTAAGGCTATTGCTGCTGGTGGTGATGTAATCATGGTTGGTTCTCTACTTGCAGGTTGTGAGGAGAGCCCAGGAGAAGAAGAAATTTTCCAAGGCAGACGCTTTAAGGTTTACCGTGGTATGGGTTCACTTGCTTCAATGGAAAAGGGTTCTAAGGACCGCTACTTCCAAGAGGGCAACAAGAAGCTCGTTCCAGAAGGCGTTGAAGGTCGTGTTCCTTACAAGGGTCCACTTCAGGACACTGTATATCAGTTAATGGGCGGTCTTCGTTCAGGTATGGGTTACTGTGGTGCTCCTACAATCCCTGAGCTTAAGGAAAGAGGTCAATTTGTTAGAATTTCCGGCGCTGGTCTTCGTGAATCACATCCACACGATATCAGCATTACAAAGGAAGCTCCTAACTATAGCATCCAACAAAACTAATAAATTTAGGCACACCGATTGGTGTGCCTTTTTATCTACTCTATTTCGTGTAAACAATCCCGTCTTGACTATAATAATCATTGTTATTTTCAGATACCTTAAAATAAATGTTAAGTTGAATAAATTCGTTTTCGTTTTCTGTTTTATAATATAGTGGTTCATTAACATCTAACAAAGAATGTGCATCTACAATATTTTCTCCTAAATTTAAAACTAAATTGTATTCAATCAATGTAAACTCATCAGAATTTGTTTCTGGATCAAAATGATATGCTTCCTTTATGCTTTCTTCTTCAAAATATACATGAAAAAAATTTCCGCCTTTTGTTACAGCACCTATTGACTCGACAATGTAACCATCATTGGTTTTATCAGGTATTGTGATTTCAACATTTTGTTCTTCTCTTTTTAGGTATATTCTCGAAACACTTACTTTTTTAGTTATCGCATTAATTTCATATTCAAAATTTTCTTCAATAAACTCATTGCCTAAGCCATAGCCTACATAGCATGAATTTAATGGTAAAATACACAATATTAACAAAATGATTATATTGGCGATCTTGATTTTATTGAGCATTATCATTTATCCCCTTTCAAAAAAACACTTGACGGCTTAATTTTTGTTCCACTTCTGTATATAGTATAACACACATTTTTTGTTTTGTCAAATAACGCACTTTTTAATTTGAATTAAATATATCTAATGATCTTTAAAGTAAATGTGATTTTTTTATGAAAATTTTGGTTTAGTTATTGACTTAATTAATAATTTAGTATAAAATTATAGTACAGACTTAAAAAAGGGGGTAAAAATTATGTTTAAGAACTTTAAGAAAAATGATAAATATTTTACTATTGCTGTTTATTCGTTTTTAGTGGTTGCTGCTCTTATTGGCTTGATTTTCATTTTTATGAATTTTGGCAAAATAACCACCTTTTTTGAAGGTCTTATAAGTGCTTTGATGTCCTTTGTATATGGCTTTACCATTGCTTATTTATGTAATCCTATTTACAAGAGACTACACAAGTATGTTTTTAAATTTGTTGAAAGAAAAAAGGAGCGTCCAAAAACAAGAAAAGGTCTTTCTATTCTTCTTACCTACATTATTTTCTTTGCTTTAATTACGCTTTTACTTTTCGCAATTATACCTCAAATCGTTAATAATATTCAAGACTTAGGCTCTAATATTATGGTATATGGCGAAAACCTAATAAACGGCTTAAAGAGCTTACTTAATAAGCTCGCAAACGTATTCCCTGCTGTTGAGCCTGATGAAATTATCAGCAAAATTACAGATATGCTTATTAGCGAGGGCGGTATTCTTTCTAAGATTACTAACTACATTTTGCAAAACTCCGGTAGCATTTTAGAGGCCGGCTCAGCTGTAATCGGTCATTTATTTGCATTCTTTGTTGGCATTATTTTATCAATCTACTTCCTTATTTACAAGGAGCTTATGGTTGCAAGATCAAAAAGGATACTATGCTCTATTTTCAAAAAAGAACCCTATGAAAAAATTATAAGCTTTGCAAGATACACAGATACTACATTCGGCAGATATTTGCTTGGTGCATTACTTGACTCAATTATCGTGGGCTTAGTTGTATTTGCCATACTTGCTATAATAGGCTATCCTCTTGCTCCGCTTATTGGAGTTTTAGTGGGCACTACGAATATAATTCCGTTCTTTGGACCTTTCCTTGGCGGTATTCCATCCGCTCTGCTTATTTTAATTCATAGCGACGGCGGTCTTATGTGGGCGCTTGGCTTTGCAGTAATTATAGTAGTTGTTCAACAAATTGATGGCAACATTATTGCACCATATATTCACGGCTCATCAACTGGCTTAACGCCTATTGGTGTTATTCTATCGGTTACTGTTTGCTCACATGTATTTGGATTTGTGGGTATGCTTATTGGTGTTCCGCTATGGGCAGTTGTTTCATACTTATTTACGATGCTTATTGAAAATAAGCTTAAAAAGAAAAAAATGCCTGTTAATGTTGATTGCTATCGTGCTAAGGACATTTACTCAGATGAAAGCTTTATTAAAGCTAAGGGCGCTATTGAAGCACAAGAAAGAATTGAGCATCATGAGGCTGTTGAAAAGGTTAAGGCTGAAAACAAGATTTCCGAAGAAATTATCCATCAGGTTGAGGAAAGAATTGTTGATGAAATTATCAATACGGTTGCCGTAGAAATCATTCAAAAGGCTGAGGCTGAAAACAAGGCTGAGATAGAAACTAAGCTAAGTGATGAAAAATCAGATGAACAAAAATCTGACAATGCGGATGATATAAGCATTGAGGTTATAGAAGATACTGTAACCGATACAGATGGCGAATAATATTTAAAAGCATTTTGTATTTTTTGCAAAATGCTTTTATTTTCAAAAGTATTTGTCAATAATACTATAAAAATTGTTCTACAAAAGGAGATTATTATGGATTTAAGAATTTGTTCTGTAAAAGCTAGAGAAATAATTGATTCAAGGGGAATGCCTACTGTTGAAGCAACGGTTTGCTTATCATGTGGGGCTATTGGTGTTGCTTCTGTACCTTCGGGAGCTTCAACAGGAATTTTTGAAGCGGTTGAGCTAAGAGATAATGACAAAAGCAGATATTTTGGAAAAGGCGTTTTAAAGGCTGTAAACAATGTAAACAGCATTATTGGTCCTAAGCTTATTGAACACGGTTATATAGACTTCTATGGAGCTGACAAGATTATCAGGGAATTAGATGGAAGCGACAATATGAGCAAGCTTGGTGCAAATGCTTCTCTATCTGTATCGTTAGCACTTGCTAAGGCTCACGCTTGCGCTTATAAATTACCGTTTTACAGATATTTAGGTGGTGCTTTTGGAAGAACACTTCCCTATCCTATGATGAACATTTTAAACGGCGGAGCCCATGCTTCAAATAATATTGATATTCAAGAATTTATGATTGTACCGATTGGCTTTGGCAACTTTAATGATGCATTGAGATGCGGCTGTGAAATTTACCACACATTAAAAACAATTTTAAAAAGCAAGGGGTATTCTACCTCTGTTGGGGATGAGGGTGGATTTGCTCCTAATTTATCAAGTGAAAGTGAAGCCCTTGACTTAATAGTTGA
Organism: Eubacteriales bacterium; assembly: GCA_045127235.1. Taxonomy (GTDB): domain Bacteria; phylum Bacillota; class Clostridia; order Oscillospirales; family CAG-272; genus RGIG2000. The sequence continues at coordinate 37,232 of JBGVPY010000001.1, read as the reverse complement.
AGCGATAAAGCAAAGCGGATTTGACACTAATAGAGTTAAAATCGCCTTAGATATCGCTTCAAGTGAATGGTGGACTAATGAAAGCAAATACCTTTTACCGAAAGCAAAAAGTGAATTTACAAGCGATATGCTGATTGAAAAATGGTCAAATTTAATTGAAAAATATCCTATTATCTCAATCGAAGATCCACTTAGTGAAGAAGATTATGATGGATGGCAGAAAATAACCGAAAAATTAGGTAAAAGAGTTATGCTTGTTGGAGATGATTTATTCGTAACAAATAAAAGCAGATTGCAAATGGGATTTGAAAAAAGACTAGCTAACTCAATTTTAATTAAGCCTAATCAAATTGGCTCGCTATCCGAAACATTAGAGGTTATAAAAATGGCTAAAGAAAAGGGGTATAAAACTATAATTTCCCATAGATCAGGCGAAACGGATGACACTTCTATTGCTGATATTGCGGTTGCAACAAATGCAGGCTTTATTAAAACAGGTGCGCCTTGCAGAATGGATAGAAATGCAAAATATAATAGGCTTTTGAAAATTGAAGAAGAAATAATATGCTAATTTATAATCGCGAAAATTAAAAAATATAATTTGCATTATTTAAAAATTATCAAAAGCAAGCGATGTTCACTTATTTGATAAATCAAGGAATAAAAGTAAAAAATAGTCAAGTAAAGATTTTTTTAAATCTTACTTGACTTTTACATATACTGTGTGTTATAATATCACGGTATAGAAAATATATTATAATAAACAAGTTGTGATATAAGGTCATACTATCCGGGGCGGTAGCGGTGCCCTGTACCTGAAATCCGCTATAGCAGGGGGGAATTCTCGTTTTTGAGGGTTATTCTTGTGTGGTCAGCACCTTTGGTTGATATGTTGACAGATGAGTCTTGCGCAATTGTCGGCTGTGAACCGTGTCAGATGGGGGACCAAGCAGCACTAAGTGGTTGTGATGATGTGCCGTGAGGGTGCTTGTCTCGAGTGGAGATCAAAGGCTCGCGCATGTAAGGGTAATTCGAAATTCGGGTGTATGATCTTATATGACAGCTTGTTTTTATATTATAATCATTTTAAAGGGGGATAATTATGCATCAGGCGTTATACAGAAAATATAGACCATTTGTTTTTGATGATGTTTACGGTCAAGAGCATATCACTTCAATTTTAAGACATGAAGCCACACATAATTCAACCTCGCACGCATATTTATTTGCAGGCTCACGCGGAACGGGCAAAACCACATGCGCTAAAATTCTTGCAAAGGTTGTTAACTGCTTAAATCCTAAGGATGGCAATCCATGTAATGAATGTGAAAACTGCAAGGCGATTGATAGCGGAGCAACTACTGATGTAATTGAAATGGACGCTGCTACAAATACAGGCGTTGACTACATAAGAGATTTAAGAGACAATGTTATGTACACTCCCGCTATGCTTAAAAAGAGAGTTTACATTATTGACGAGGCGCATATGCTTTCAGATAGTGCTTTCAATGCCCTTTTAAAGACTATTGAAGAGCCACCTGAGCATGTTTTATATATATTTGCTACTACTGAGCCACACAAAATTCCTGCTACTATTATTTCTCGCTGTCAAAGATTTGAATTTCGTAGAATTGCAGTAAAATCTCTTGTTGAAAGACTTATGTTTATTGCAGGCAAGGAAAGCATTGATTTAACAGAAGAGGGTGCAACGCTTATTGCAAAGGCGGCACAAGGTGGTATGCGTGATGCTATTAGCTTAATGGAGCTATGTGCAGGCTCACATACAACTATTACAGGAAATCTTGTAAATAGCATATTAGGTACAAGCCCATATGATAAAATGTGCAATGTTGCAAAAAACATTGCTGACAAGAAGTATTCTCTGCTTTTTGATACTATAAATGATATTGTTGTTTCTTCAAAGGATGTTTTAGTATTTTTTGCTGATTTAACTGCATTTTACAGAGACATGATGATTCAAAAGTCATCAGGCAGTGCAAAATATCTTGAATTACTTCCTGCTGAAGCAAAAATGCTTGAGGAAACCGCTTCTCTATTTAATATGGCTACCTTGATTTATCACGCTTCCCTTCTTGATGATGCTTACTCTAATATGATGAGAAATCCATCAAGCAAGCGTTTAATTGCTGAAATCACGCTTATGAAAATGTGCGATCCTAAATTAAGTGATTCAAATGATGCGATTTTATCTAGACTAGCTTCACTAGAGGACAAGGTTACGCTTCTTTCTAAGGGCGTTGTCAATGTTGCTCCTGTGGAAGATACAAAAAATAAAGAAGCTACTCCAATTCGCGAGGTAGAAAGCGATGAGGAAATCGCAAACGAAGCGCCAAAGGATGATGTACCTGCAAATACTACACAGGATAATCAGCCGTCGCAATCTGTATCAACTCAGTCAAGCAGTGATAATAGCTACAAGCTTGATAATTGGGATGAAATAATTCAAAAGGTTGAGGAAAGAGACGCTGCGGTTGGAAGCTTTTTAAAGAGCTGCGACTGTATCTACTCTGAAAAAAACAATAAATATTACATTTTCACAACTGCAAAGCTTATGGCTACCATGTTGGCTATGGACAAAAATAAAAAAGCTATTTTTGATGCTATGCTCTGCTGTGAAATAAATATTGATTCATACGCTCAAATTGAAATAGTGTTTAAAAAGTCAAAGACTGAAAAGTCTGATTTAGATATTTTTTAAAATAACAAAGGAGATATATTATGAAAGCTATTATTCCAAAGGGTCCAAGCATGAACGAAATGCTTAAGCAGGCTCAAAAAATGCAAGAGGATATGCAAGCAAAGCAAGCTGAGCTTGAAGCAAGAGAATATGAGGTATCAGCAGGTGGCGGTGTTGTAAAGGTTAAGATTAACGGCAAGCGCGAAATCTTATCAATGGATATTGCCGAGGAAATTGTTGATCCAGATGATATTGAAACACTTTCTGATATTATTGTTGCCGCAGTAAATGAAGCAATTAAAAAGGTTAATACTACCACAGATGAGGAAATGGCTAAGATTAGCGGTCCTCTTGGTGGATTTGGCGGTATGGGTGGCTTATTTTAATGGATAATTTAATTAAACCACTTGATGATTTAATTGAAAAATTCCGTTCTCTTAACGGCGTTGGTAAAAAAAGCGCAATGAAAATGGCGTTTGCTGTTCTTGATATGGCTGAAAGTGATGCATTTGACTTTGCACAGGCTATTTTAGATGTAAAAACTAAGGTTGGCGTATGCAAATGCTGTCAAAACATTTCAAGCGAAGAAATATGCTCTATTTGCGCATCAAGCACTAGAGATCATTCTCTTATTTGCGTTGTTGAGGATTATCAAAGCATGCTTGCCATTGAAAAGGTTAAGGAATACAACGGAGTTTATCATATTTTACACGGAACGATTTCTCCAATGAAGCAAATCGGGCCAGATAAATTAAGAATCAAGGAATTACTTGACAGAATTAATAATGATAATATTAGTGAAATCATCGTTGCAACTAATGCAACTGTTGAGGGCGAGGCTACTGCGATGTATCTTTCAAAACTTTTAAAGCCTCTTGGAATTAAGGTTACTCGTATTGCAAACGGCTTACCTGTTGGCGCTGACATTGAATATGCTGATTCTGTTACATTATTCCGTGCAATTCAAGGCAGACACGAAATTTAAAGAAACGAGACTTTACAATGAAATATGTATTTTTCGACATTGAATGTGCTAATTGCTTTCAAGGCAATGGCAAAATTTGTTCATTTGGTTATGTAATTACCGATGAAAAATTTAAAATTCTTGAGAAAAAGGATATTCCAATGAATCCTCACTCTAAATTTCATTTATACGGAAACAAAAAGCATCCAGGCATAGTTCTTGCCTACGATGAAAAGACATTCAATTCTTCCCCTGACTTCATTCACTTTTATAAAAGAATTCGTAATTTGCTTACTGACAAGCATTGCATGAATTTCGGCTTCTCTGTTTTATCCGATGCAGGATATATCAAAAGCGAATGCAGAAGATATGCTAAGCAGATGTTTGATTATGAATTTATTGACGTACAGCGTATATATACAGACTATAAGAAGCTTGAAAACACGCCTTCACTAATAAAGTGTGCAACTGAGTATGGTGTTACAGAGTCTCAAGATATACATAAAAGCGATGAAGATTCATATTTTACCATGCGCGTATTAAAGGGTTTATGTGAAGAAACAGGACTTACCGTTAATGAGCTTATTGAAAAATATCCTCATTGTCAAGGAAGATGCTTAGATGGTCAAATAGAATCCGAATATTTGAAATTTAAAGAGGAACAAAAGACACATAAGCTATCAAAGATGGAAAAGCTTACCGGTAGCCTGCGAACAAACTGGGTTTACAAGGTGGAAGAAAACTATAACGAAGTAAATTCCTATGCAAAAAAGGTATTTGTCAATAGAAAATCCACTTCTCCACTTTCTTGCAAAAGAGTATGCTTAAGCGGTCTTTATGAGGATTATCATTTCAATGAAATGATGAATATTATTTCTCTACTTGCGCAAAACGGTGCTAAGTACACCAAGCGCGCATATGCTTGCGATATTTTTGTAACCTACGATTTGGTTGACAAAAACGGCAAGGAATATAAATGCTATCGCAAAGAAAAAGCAGAAAACGCTATAAATTGCGGCGAAGAAATTAAGATAATTTCCTTTGATGAGCTATTATCTCTTTTAAATACTACTGAGGATGATTTAAAGATTCTTAACAAAGAAAATTTAGCTCCTTTAAAAGACAGGGACTTTGCAAAAGCATAATAAAATAGACACTCCATTTGCTACAGAGCTTTTAGAAGGAGTGTCTGTTTTTTATTATAAAACCCCTTAATTTAAATAATTAAGGGGTTTTTGTTTATCTAAATTCTGTTAAATCGTAATTTAACATTTTGTTTCTTAAAATTGAATAATATTCGTCAGTTGTGTCAGTAGTTAAAATATCTAAATTTTTCTTAATAGCTTCAATTAAAAGCTCAGGGTTTAGATATTTTTCACTATCAGCACAAAGAATTGTATTTATTACTAATTCTCTGTTTATATACTCAGCATTGAAGGAATGAATAAACTCACAGAGATTAACTGTTTTTTCTGAACCGCTTTTTGTTATTTTCGTTACATTACATTCATTTTCAAACAGATTTTTAAGATTGGCTACTGTTTGCTCTGTAATTTTAGGAGATACAAGCTTAATTGTATAATCGATATATGCAATGTTTTTGAACTTTACCTCAGGCACATAAACATCAAGCACCTTCATTTCATCAGGAAAATTCTTTGAAATACGCTCCTTGATTTCACTAGCGTCCATTGGAGAATTAATTTTAATATCAAGATATTCGCAGTCGCTTTCCACTCCGACAGGTAGTGGTACTGCAAAAACAACTCTTGGCTGAGGATTAAAGCCCTCGCTGTACCAAATATCAATGTCTGCGCGCACCATTATTCTTTGCATTGTTTTGGAAAGGTCAAGGTGTGATATATACATTAGATTACCTTTTTTAGAAAACTTAATTCTTATAGGCAAGCCGTTTATTTTTTCTTGGGGCACCATGTTAACTCCTTTCCAAGCTTGTTAGCTCCACAGCCTGAGCATTTTTCCTTGCAGTTTGGTGTGGTTATGCTTTCATAGGCTTTTTTGCTTTCGGAAATTAAAAAGCTCTTGTTTACGCCGATATCGATTACGTCCCAAGGAAGAATTTCGTCATAGCCCATTCTTCTGGTAGCGTAGAAATCAGGGTCAATACCGCAATGGTTAAACACATCCATCCAATTTTCATAGCTGAAGTATTCGTCCCACGCGTCAAATCTCATGCCGCGCTTAACCGCCTCAGCAATTGCTGCTGATAACTTACGGTTACCCTTAGAGAATACAGCCTCAAGGCGTGATACCTTAGCCTCATGCCAATTATAACGAACCTTTTTATCTGTAATTTTTTCTCCCAAGAAAATTTGCTTATTGCGAAGCTCCTCAAGGGAATTTTGAGGCTCCCATTGGAATGGCGTATGTGGCTTTGGAACAAAGCAGGATACGCTAACAGTAACAGATATAGGCTTTTTAGGTCTTGGTGTTGTGTTGTAGAATTCATCAACAACGTGCTTAGCAACAACGGAAATACCTTCAATATCCTCATAGGTTTCAGTTGGCAAGCCGTTCATAAAGTATAGCTTTACTTGGCTTTTTCCGCCCTCAAATGCGAGTCGTACGGCCTTTAATAAATCTTCCTCATAAAGATTTTTGTTAATAGCATCGCGAAGCCTTTGAGTGCCTGCCTCGGGAGCAAATGTAAGACCGCTTGAACGTACTCCGCTAACCTTGCGCATAAGCTCCTTTGTAAAGCTATCAGCGCGGAGTGATGGTAAAGAAAGATTTACCTTTTTAGGGTTGGTCCATTCAAGAAGCTTGTCTGTTGCATCGTGCAAGCAAGAATAATCGCTTATTGAAAGTGAGGTAAGTGAAATTTCGGTATATCCCGTGTTTTCGTAGATAGATTTTGCCTGTTGATTTAATACGTCGGCATTTTTTTCTCTTACAGGTCTAAATACCATGCCAGCCTGACAGAAACGGCATCCACGAATGCATCCACGGAAGGTTTCAAGCATTATTCTATCATGGACGGTTTCAATATACGGTATGATAGGCTTAAGAGGGAAATATGAGGTGTTTAGATCCGCAACCACTCTCTTCTCTACGGTTTTAGGAACGTCCTCGTATTTAGGCTCAAATAAGCTGATCGTGCCATCCTCGTTATATTCTACATTGTATAGTGATGGAACATAAAAGCCTTTTAGGTGTGAAGCTTCACGTAAAAACTCTGATTTTGTGTACGTACCGTTTTCTTTCATTTGAATATAGAGATTCGCAAGCTCAGGTAACGCTTCCTCGCCCTCGCCTATGCTGAAAATATCAAAGAAATCAGCAACAGGCTCTGCATTATAGGCACAAGGTCCTCCACCTAAAATAATAGGCGCATTTTCGTCTCTATCCTTGGCATAAATAGGAAGTCCAGCTAAATCAATCATATTAACGGCGGTTGTATAGCATAGCTCGTACTGTAAAGATATTGCCATAATGTCAAAATCCTTAACGCTATCCTTGCTTTCAAGAGTAAATAACGGAACGTTATTCTTTCTCATTTGATCCTCCATATCCGGCCATGGAGCAAATACTCTTTCACACCAAACGGTGTCAATTTCGTTTAAAGCACCGTACAAAATACGCATACCAAGATTTGACATGCCTATTTCGTAGGTATCAGGGAAGCAAAATGCAATTCTTGCTTTAATTTTGCTTTTATCCTTTACGATTTGTCCAAATTCGCCACCGGTATATCTACCTGGCTTTTGAACTTTTTTTAGTATAGAACTAATGTTTTGCATTTTATCTTATTTTGGGCATTACAATAGCGGTAATAATCGACATTAGCAACATTATTGCAAGCTGATAGCACGCGATAAATATTGAGTTTATAAGTGAAAACAGTCCAAATATTGACAAACCGACCATTGTTGCGCCTGCTATGGACGCTAAAATTTTTATAACCCTTGTTGCCTTTCTTATATTAGAGATTTTTTTACAAACAGGAATCGCTTTAAGCAAATACTTAGAACGTCCTCTTGATACAATCCTTCCATCGCTCTTTGCAGATACAAACGGAATAGATTCCTCGTAAACTAAACGAATAATTTTTAAATCTAAATCATAACCGTTAGTTAAATCATTAATGAGCGATTGATTTATGTTAGGGTCAAACGTTCTGATTCCCACACTAACGTTATTTTTGTTTAGATCTGAAACAATATCAATAAATTCCTTATCAATCTGGTAATCTAAAAATATTTTAGCGCAAAGCAAGCTATTACATGCCATGTATAAAACACTGCTTGATCCTTCATTTTCGCTTATAGAGCCAACGTCTATACCGCGTGAAGCCATACCGTTTCTATCCGCAAAAACAACGGTATCATCATCAATAGTTACACAAAAATAATCTTTTCCTGCGCAGCTGAATTGAGCTTCTGCAGAATTTTTATAAGCGTCCTTTGTTGCGTTACCAAAAACGTCAGCTAAAGGTCCGCCAACTATTGTAAATCCACTTGCGGCGTAATACAAAATCTTTTCTGTTTTAAAGCTATTGAAAACTTGGAAGGACGTAAGCTTAACATTATACGGTGGAAAAGGCGTGGTGTCATTAACTGACACTATATCAATTGATGCAAATTCAGAAATTGCATTTTCGCCAATAATTGCTGTTTCGTCATCGTATAAATATTTATTTCCTTTTAAAAACGGTACGCTGTACGAATACAATATACCAGCAGGAAGCATAAACAAAATTCCAACATAGCAAATATTTATAGCTTGGAAAAAATCATATCCTTTAAACAAAGCGATTACTGCTAAAATTACAGGAATAAATATAGAAAAAGCTATAAAAGTTCTTAAATATGAACGTAGCATTGGCGGTGTATTAGTATTAGAAAAATATTTACTGATAAACGACGCTTTCTTTACTCTTGCAATTTCGCCTTCATATTCATTATACGATGATGAAAATGTTTCCGTTTCAGAATCATCATCATTTGGAGTTGATTTTTCAAGATAATACTTATCGTCTTTTGAGGATACAACGCTAAATCCGTATTTTTCCCTAACAACGTTAATGTAAGAATAAATCAACGTTACCATTAAAATTATTGCAACAGGGAAATTATAAAGCTTCGGCTCATTACCAAGGCTAATAAAAAGTATAGATAAAATTGAATGAACTAAAGAACAAATTACAGCTACCACCGCTACAGATTCAGGAATGTAATCCCTTGCAGAGATGGATTTGAGACCATGATAAAGCTGTTCGTAGGAAAGAATAGCGCAAATTAAAAGTATTACAGTATTGCTGATGGTTAGCACATATGAATTTGCTAGAAAAGAAGATTGAGGAATTTTAAAAAGTCCAATATTCTCAACAAAGAACAATATTGCTATCAACAATGACACAATAATCATTTTTGTTCTTATATTTTTCTTAGCAAATTTATACATTCCGATTACGTTTTTTCTTTGTTTTCTATTTACATACTCATAGGAATCAGAGTAAATATTTTCTTTGTCTGTATCAATATCAGAGCTACTTTCGCTTGCTTTGCTATTTAAGACTTCTCTGTTTTTTGCCTGATAAAATTCGTTTGAATCACCTTTGGATTTGGCAACGGAATTGCTTCCACTAAAGAAGCTACCAGAGCCTTTAGAGCCACTATGAGTGTCATCAGTTACTTTACAGTTAGACATTTTTTCAAAAATGTCCTTTTTAGGTGGAACTAAAGTATCTCCATCCTCATCGACCAGCAAATTTTCTTCTATAGATATGGTCTGTGGTTCCTCTTGAGTTTTATTTCTTTTTCTTACGGATTCTTTACTGTTATGTACAGATGCTTTTTCAATAGCATCTTCCGTATCTGAATCAAGATCTATTTTAATTTGATCAAGCTTTTCTTTTTCCATAGATCCTCCTTACAAATTTGTTTTGCATTTAGTTATCCACGTTGAATTCTAGCTACATGGCATAAAATTACAGATGCAGCGGTAGATACGTTTAGTGAGTTTACCTTACCGTACATTGGTATAGATACAATGTAATCGCTGTTTTCCTTTAATAGTCGAGAAACACCGTTGCCCTCTGATCCAAGAATAATGCCACAACCGCAATTAAAGTCTGTTTCGTAATATGGTGCGCCACCTGCTTCAGCGGCGAAAATCCAAAGTCCCTTTTCCTTTAACTCCTCAACTGTTGTATTAAGGTTGGCAACCTTGGCAATAAGCATATGCTCTATCGCGCCTGCTGAGGACTTATATACGGTTGGTGTAATACCTACTGAACGACGCTTTGGAATGACAATACCGTGCGCGCCTGCGCATTCTGCGCATCTTATAATAGCACCTAAATTGTGTGGGTCTTCAATGGAATCACAAATAACGATAAGAGGCTTTTCGTTTCTCTCGCTAGCTAATGCAAGCATATCGTCAATAGTTGAATATTCCTTCATAGCTGCTATAGCAACGATTCCTTGATGGTTTGCGCCCTCGGCTAAATTATCAAGCTTTTGTTGTTCGACCTCTATAATTGGAATGTTTTTGTTAGAGGCTTCTGCAATTAGCACGGTAATAGAGCCTTCTCTGTCGCCTTTTCTTATGTAAATTTTGTCAACACTTCTTTCGCTTTTTAAAAGCTCTCTTACAGCGTTTCTGCCTATAACAATCCCGTTATCCTCTTTTTCCTCAAATGATTCATTTGAAACTGATTCGTATTTTTTAAATCCGTCATTTCTTTTGAAGTTATCGTTCTTCTTATAGCCATTAGTTCTTTTATTGTTAAATTTCGAATCTTTCACTTTAAAATCTCCAAGCTTTGTTTATTATTTTATTTTAACATATAATATTAAATTTGTACAGTATTTTTAACAAAAAAATCACATCTTTACTTAAAGTGTAAAGATGTGATTTAAAATCATAAATTTTTTATCGGTTTAATCCAAAAAAGTAATTATTGATTTTTCATCTCTGCAAAGCATTCGCTGCAGTAAACAGGTCTGTCGCTGCTTGGTAAGAAAGGAACCTTTGCTACCTTGCCGCATTTAGCGCAAACTGTTTCGTGCATTTCCTTTGGTGCTTTCGCGGCGTTCTTTCTTGCATCTCTGCAAGTCTTGCATCTTTGTGGCTCATTTTGGAAGCCCTTCTCTGCATAGAACTCTTGCTCGCCCGCTGTGAAAACGAACTCAGCGCCGCATTCCTTGCACACTAATGTCTTGTCCTCAAACATTTTCTACTCTCCTCATAGGTTTAATATATACAAAGCTAATAGCTAAGTATTAATGTCAGACTGTTTTTTTAGCTTTGACCTGATTCTGAAAATCGCATTATTTATCGATTTTTCATCCTTGCCTATTTTTGCTGAGATCTCTTTCGCCCTAGCGCCATGTGCGTATAACTTAAATATACGCAATTCATAATTAGATAAAACCTTCTCTGCTAAAGATATTAGCTTTTCTTCAAGCTCACGCTGAATAACAGTGTCCTGTAATGATTCGGATACTCCTTCATCATTACTATTGCTTTTCATTCGCTTTTTAGAAGTCGCACGTCTTAAACAAGATATTAATCTGTTCCTTACGCAAGCCTTCGCAAAAGCCCCGAACGTTACCTTGCCGTTTTCTGTATCGAATTTAATACAAGCATTATAAAAGGCTAACCTTGCTTCTTGCATAAAATCATCCTTTACGCTTGCTTTGTCGATACTTTCCGGGTACATATCGGAATATTTTTTGGACATGCTGTCTAAAAGCGCCTTGTATTTTTCACATAACGTTTCAAAGGCACAATCGTCATTTTTTCTAACCTTACTCAATAAATTAAAAATTTCGTCCATAGCACCTCATATCCAAATATCATACATTTATTTTATATGACGTTATCATAATATCAAATTATTTAAGTTTTGTCAATAGTTTTTTACATATTCTAAGAAAATTTATATTTTTTTAACATTTTTTTGTGCAAAATGACAGTTTTTCTAGAAATTTCTGTAAAAAATATCAGCCGCAATAAAAATCACGGCTGTATCATTTATTCAAATATGTAATTTCTTTCTCCGGAAACCAGCGCCAGCATACCTCTGAATACAATTTCAGGCTTTTTTCTGAAATTGATTATCATGTTGTCTGCTTCGTTTTTGGAATCGACCTCGATATTAATATCAAGCACCTTTCTGCCGTTCTCGATAATTTCACAGTGAACTAAATATTTTCCGTTTGAAAGGTCGGTATAATAGCAATCAATCGATGCGTTTCTTTTTCTAAATGATAAGTGTCTTATTGCGCTTCTGTAGCTTGCTTCCTTAATGCCGGGAGACAACGTGTCGCTTAGCTCGGTAGCGATTGATTTTCCTGTTTCGGTAACAATATATAGCGCTTCTCCGCCCTCTGATTTTTCAACCTCTAAAACGTGGGACATATCTATAAGCTCGGCGAAGCAATCGGCACAATCAAAGTAACTAACAACATTTTCCTGATGCATTATTGAGCATACATCGGCGCAGCTTAGTGGATAACCTATTCTGTCCATTAGATACAAAATAAAAATTTTGATTTCATTTTTATCTACCATTGGTATTTGCATTTTCATTCTCCTGTTTTTTAGTGTAGCTTATCTATAATAACACATTTATTTTCATTATTCAACAATTATTTTTCTTTTTTTAAAAAAATATTTTTCATTTTGAATAAAGGGTTTAAGCTTTAAATATATTTAATACAGTACTAAATTTGATGGAGAGTTTTATGAAAAATACGGATTTAATACCCATAGAAAGTAAAATCTATGAAAACGATAAAAGAAAAAGAAAGTCTTCGTTTTTAAGAAAATTAATTTGCTATTTATTAGTTTTAACGATATGCTACGTGTCGTACGTAAACTTTGACAAAATCAAGTCATATATTAGCGATTTAAACGTAGATTTTGAAAGCGAACAGGAAAACATCACTAGCGAAAACGATACGGATACACAAGAAAATGACAAAGAAAATAATAACCAAGTGCAAGAGGACAATATTGCTATTATTCCAGAAAACGCCTACAAAATACATGGTATAACATCAGTATTCAGTAAGATTAACAATAAATCAACCTTGGATATTGACACAGAAGTATCAAATGAAGCTCTTCCACAGGTTAGCGAAACCTATGCAAAATACGGAAAGGATGCGCCTCATATTTTAATAGTTCATTCCGCAAGCCAAGAAGCTTATTCAAACGGCGAATATTACTTTACAAACGATAACTTTTACAGCTCAAATAATAACGTTAGTGATATTGGTAAATTGATTTGCGATACTTTAAATGAAAATCACGTAAACACAATACATATTGACCAAATATTCGGTAGCGGTGGAATATATCATTCAAGGGATTATCTTGAAAGCACAGTAAATGAAGCTTTAAGAAAATATCCAAGCATTAAAATAGTTTTAGACATTTCAAGAGGAATCATTATTAATGATGACATGTCAATGAATAAAACGGTAACGGAATTAAACGAAAATACTGTTTCCCAAATTAGTCTTACCGTTGGTTCTGATATTGAAAACGGAGTAATTTACTATAAAAATTTGAATTTCGCCAACGCTCTCTACAATGAAAGTAATAATTTAGTCTATGATATAACGGTTGCTCCGTTTAAACTATCGCAGGATATAGAGCCATTATTTTTAAAAATTGACGTAGGTGCATATTCCAATTCATATGAAGAAGCTTCCTTTTCAGCGTATGAGCTTGCTAATATTATTTGCAGATTATTAAGTCAAGGCTGACAGAATTTTAACAGTATCGTTTTTGATAACGCAGTTATAATGCTCGTTAAGATATTCTACCGATGAGTTTTTTATGTACTTTGCATATTCAAGCAAAAATGCATATTTAAGGGATTTAAAATTTATATTTTCCAAAACAAGAAAGTACTTCTTTCTATCTTCATCATAAAAAACAGAGGTTTTTTCTCTGTGTTTAATTTCTTTTAGTCTGTAACTAACCGTAAGAAGCTTATCAAGGCTATCAATCTCATAAATTGACGGTAAAGATTTTTTCTTAGCGTCTGTTTCCGATGTTTTATCTCTGTACACCCCTTTGTTTGCCTCCGTGTTAATACAGCTTATGTATATTTCGCAGCCGCCGTTTTTTGATGGAAATATTTCAGTAAACAGCTTTTTATTTGAATAAGCAAAATCGGCTTTTAATTTAATTTCCTTAAGAAGCTGAGAAAAGCTTTCCTTTATCTCTTCCTCGCTTAGTTGATTATTATCTGAAATATTGTATTTTATTGCTTCCTGTTCATTCAAGGTAACCTTGACGGCTTGCTTTCCTATACGTAATATTTCCATGGTTTACACCTCCCTTTTACATTATATGATTTTCTTTAAATTAGTTCAAGGAACAATATTTGTAAAAATTGAGCATAAATGTATTTTTGCAGATTTCATATAATATAATTTAATAGAAAGAAAAGGAGTTTTATATGAAAAGGTATATTATTTTTTGTTTAATTTTAATTTCAACGTTTTGCATATGCGCTTCGGCAGCTGACGTAATATCTCCTGCTATTGAGGTAATAGCAGAGCAAAACGAAATGGTAAAAACAGGACTGATTCAAGATGGCACTATTTTGTTTGACACATATGATTTTGATGTTTCCCTTGGCGCAAACGTAAAAAGCATAACTGTTTCTGCTTTGCCAAGCGAAGCTGACGGCAGATTGATGCTCGGAAATTTATATGTGGTTGAAAATCAAGTTATAGCAAGAGAGGACTTCTCTATGTTAAAATTTGTGTCCACAACTCAAAGCGAAGCAACTGATACAACGTTTAAGTTTGAACCAAATGACTGTGGATATGAAATTAAATGCATGCTAAGGTCTATTGAAAACGTAAACTTCTCTCCTGTTGCATCAAATGGCGAAGCGGTTAGCGTTTGGACACAGGAAAATATCTCAAGCTACGGTATTTTAGTAGGATACGACCCAGACGGAGACGATTTAAAATTCGAGATAGTAAATTATCCTAAAAAGGGGCTGTTAAAGCTGACAAACAGCGACACAGGAGACTACATATACACACCTTATGAAAATGCAAGAGGCACAGATGCTTTTTCGTACAGAGTAAGAGATAGCTACGGAAATTATTCGGAAATATGTACAGTAAATATTAAGGTTGATAAATTAAGAGTGAGCTTAGTATTTAACGATTTAGAAAATGAAAAATATTTAAACGCAGCTTTAATCATGAACGAGTTTGAAATAATGGAATGTGTAAAAAATGAAGATGGAACAATATCCTTTAAGCCTAACGAAAAAATCACAAAAGAAGAATTCGTTTACTTGCTTATGACTACAATGGGTGCTAAAAATGTTCCTACTCTTGAAAAGACAAGATTTGCTGATAATGACGAAATATCGACACAGTATCGAGGATTTATTGAGGGTGCTGTTTCACTTGGCATAATAAACGGCGAAAATAAGCAAGATGGATTATACTTTAATCCAAAATCTGAAATTACACTTGCTGATGCTGCCACAATCATTAACAGTATACTCGGTGCTAAAGCCAATAACAAGCAAACCTTTAAGGATGATGAAAGCATTCCAAGCTATGCAAAGGAAGATATATATGCTTTAGTTGAAGCAGGAATAATTAACGGCGAGGGTGGCGAAATCAAAGCAAACAATCCACTTTCACGCTCACAAACCGCACAAATATTACTTTCACTTTTACAATTCAGAGGAAAATTAAACTAAAAAACACCGTAATGTGTCTATAAATGGCACATTACGGTGTTTATTTACTTTTGAAGCATTTCCTTTATGCGATTTTCGTTTGGTGTAACGTATGCCGTCCAATTCACATGGTAGATTACATAACCAGGCTTTGAGCCTGCGGGCTTTTTAACATGCTTGGCGTTTGTATAGTCAACGGCTATATTATTGCCCTCTGCTTTGGAATAGAACGCGGCAATTTCGGCAGCCTCGGTAAAGTCCTTTTCACTTGGCTCTTCTCCGTGTGATTGCATAAGGACGTGAGATCCCGGCATGTTTTTAACGTGAAACCACCAATCAGCTTTTTCAGCAACCTTCATGGTTATATAGTCGTTTTGTACATTGTTTTTACCGCAAAGCACAGTATAGCCGCCGCTTGTTTTGAATTTAAGCGGTTGAGGCGCGCCTTGCTTTGCTTGAACATAATTTTTCATTTTTGATGCGTATCCGCTATGGAAAAGCTCATCACGTATCTGTAAAAGGTCACTTTCCTTCTCTGCCTTGGTTAAAGACTCAAATACGGTTGATATATATTCAAGCTCAATTTTTGCAATTTCAATTTGCTTTGAAAGCTCTGTTTTTGCCTTATTGAGCTTGTTATATCTTTTGTAGTATTTTTGCGCATTTTGTGATGGAGATAGCTTTTCATCAAGAGGAATATCAATCATCGGACATTCATCGTCATAATAGTTTACTACCTTGGCACTTAACACACCTTTTCTTATCATATGAAGATTAGCTGTAATAAGGTCTGCCATAATGCGATATTTATCAGCTTCCTCACATTGCTCTATTTCTTCGGTTTGTAATGCGATTTTTTTAGTAATTCTTGATTCAGCATTTATTAAAAGTCTTAAAATATCACTTGACTTTTGTTTAATTCTTTCATTTTGACCTTTTTTTGAATAATAAGCGTCTATAAGCTTTGAAAAGCTTTCGTATTCTATGCTCTTATACTTGCTTCCTAAATATTCAAGCGGAAAATATGAAAATTCAAATGAATTTTGCGCCTCGTCAACTATTAAATACGGCTTTAAATCCATATTGCGCATTTTTTCTGTAAAATCTAAAAAAGTGTCAGAGAGTGTCTGTTTTTTTGTTTCAAAAAGCTGAGAATCGTGGCTTCTTGTTACGCTATACGTTAGCTGTCTTGCAGTTGATGGAGCTATGCCTAAGAAGTTTGAAGTAATAAATTTTTCGCATTTCATTTCCTGTGAGGACATATCAAATGCTTTTAAAAATTGGTCATTTGTTACATCTAATGTTTCTAATTTATCCTGCTTTGGCGGAAGCTCATACTTCATTCCAACTAAAAGCTGTCTTTTGTCGCTTGTGGAAAAATCAATAGGCTTCATGATAGCAAGCATTTTATAATTGGCGTCGGCTAAGATTATGTTACTGTATTTGCCCATGATTTCGCAGATTAAGTATTTTTTAACCTTAAAGCCCATTTCATCATAAGCGTCAAATTCAAGCTGGCACACTCTTTCATAGCCTAAGCATTTTGCATCTGTCATTTTACCACCGCTTATATGCTTACGCAGAAGCATACAAAGCATTGGTGCTTTTTGAGGATTTTCTGTTTGTGCTTCTGTTAAATTTATTCTTGGGCAGTTAGAGCCTGCATTTATTAAAAGCTTTACGTTTCTTTTCGCAAAGCTCATTGAATGAAGCATTAAAACTATTTCATCGTTTGAAGGCTGATAAACCTTCTCTATTTTACATTCGCCAAGCTGTTTAATTTCATTAACAACCAAACGAAGCATACCTGCATCAAATGCCATTTTTGTCTCCTTGTAGGTTTGAGTTTCTTACATGGGTATATTTTACACTATTTTTGCTGTTAAGTCAAATATTTTTTATATTATTTTAAAATATATATGGAAAATTCAAAACATTTGTGCTATACTGTATTGTAGCAATCTTATAGGCAGTATTAACCCATACTGTCTAACATGCGAATTCCCTTGATTGCTTGAAAGGATACTAAATGCAAAACAATAAAAATTATCACGAATTCGGCGAGCATATGACTTTACCTCTTATCCCTCTTACGGGTGTTGTGTTCGCTTACCCTAGAGTTTCAATAACAATAGATGTTGTTACACCTTCTATAAGAAACGCCATTGAATCAAGCGAAAGAAGCGGCTCTCCTGTTTTTATCGTTACACAAAAAAACCCCTTTGCTGTTAAGGTAGAAACAAACAACCTTTACGAGGTTGGTACTGTTGCCAGAATTAAGCAAATTACAAGACGCGGAGATAAGCTGTCGGTTACTTTTGATAACGTATGCAGAGCTGTAACAATAAATGCTTTTGCCGTTAGCGGCTATTATATGTGTGATGTTCGCACAAAGGTTCTTGAAATTGACGATATAGATGATACTACCGCATCTGCTCTACTCAATGTTTTAAAAGAAAAGGCTAAGGAAACAGTTGGCATTTTTGCATCTCCTTCAAAGGATTTAATTAAAGAAATTGACGGAACTACCGATATTGGCTTTTTAAGTGATTTGGTAGGCGCAACTGTTTTAACTGATTCCAATGATAAATACGCTCTTCTTGAGGAGTTTAACGAATATACAAGAGCTGAGCTTGCAATTTCCCTTATGGAAAAGGAAATCCATTTAATTCAGTTAGAAACCTCAATTAAGAAGAAGGCGGCAAAAAACATAGAGGAAAATCAAAAGGAATATTTCTTACGCGAGCAAATGAAGGTTATTCAAGCAGAGCTTGGTAACGACTCTCAAAGCGAGGCTGAGGAAATATATGAGCAAATTAAGGCAAAGCACTTACCTAAAAAGGTTGAGGATAAGCTAACTAAGGAGCTTGTTAAGTATAACAAGGCGCCATTTGGCTCGCCTGAAAGCGCTGTTCTCCGTACATATCTTGAAACATGTCTTGAAATTCCTTTTGAAAAATATACAAAGGACGAAACAAGCGTTAAAAACGCAAGAAAGGTACTTGAAAGAGACCACTACGGACTTGAGACGGTAAAGGAAAGAATACTTGAATTTATTGCCGTAAAGGAAATGAATCCTGACATTAAAAATCAAATTATATGCTTAGTAGGTCCTCCTGGTGTTGGTAAAACATCCCTTTGCTCCTCTATTGCTACTGCTTTAAAGAGAAAATACGTTCGTGTTTCCTTGGGTGGCATAAGAGATGAGGCTGAAATTAGAGGACACAGAAAGACTTACGTTGCTGCTATGCCCGGTAGAATCATTAACGCTTTGATTGAATGTCAATCAGCAAATCCTTTAATGGTGCTTGATGAAATTGACAAAATGACATCAGATTCAAGAGGCGACCCTGCTTCTGCTATGCTTGAGGTGCTTGACGGAGAGCAAAATAAGACATTCAGAGATCATTTTGTTGAAATGGACGTGGATTTATCACGTTGCATGTTTATTGCAACTGCAAATTCTCTTGAATCCATTCCAAAGCCACTTATAGATAGAATGGAAATTATCGAGCTTTCATCCTATACAAGAACGGAAAAGTTCCACATTGCAAAAAATCACTTAATTCCAAAGCAATTTAAGCGTCATGGGCTTAATAAGCGCATGCTAAAAGTTAGCGATGATGCAATTTACTCCTTGATTGATTCCTATACTGCTGAGGCTGGTGTTAGAAATCTTGAAAGAGCTATCGCTTCTCTATGCAGAAAAGCTTCAAAGGAAATTATTGAAAACGGTGTAAAATCCGTTAGCATAAATGAGAGCAACATTGAAAAGCTCCTTGGCGCTAAGAAGTATGAGGCTGAGAAAATTGATGAAGAAAACCAGGTAGGTGTTGTAAACGGAATGGCTTACACATCTATTGGCGGAGATTTGCTTAAAATTGAGGCTTCTATTATGAAAGGAACAGGAAAGCTTCAATTAACAGGTAAACTTGGCGAGGTTATGCGCGAAAGCTGTGAAATCGCAGTAAGCGTTATCCGTCAAAATGCTGAGAAGCTTGGAATTGACCCTGATTTCTATTCAAAATACGATATTCATATTCACGCTCCAGAGGGCGCTGTGCCTAAGGACGGTCCAAGCGCAGGTATTACTATTACTACTGCTCTTGCAAGTGTACTAACAGGTAGAGCTGTACGCCGTGATGTTTCAATGACAGGCGAAATCACATTAAGAGGCAAGGTATTGCCTATCGGCGGTCTTAAAGAAAAAACAATCGCTGCTTACGGGGCAGGCGTTAAAAATATAATCATTCCAACAAAGAATGTAAAGGATATCGAAAGCATTGATAAGGAAGTACGTGACAATGTCAACTTTATTCCTTGCGATAATATTTTTGAGGTATTGAATAACACTTTTGCCGATGAGGAAATAATTGCTATTATAAGACAATATACAGGAAGCTACAACAAATGAAAATAAACACTAATAATGTATCATTAAAAATCAGCGCAGGCGATCCAAGACAATTCCCAAGAAATCCATTACCGCAAATTGCATTTTCCGGTAGATCCAACGTTGGAAAAAGCTCGCTTATAAACACTCTTTTAAATAGAAAATCTATGGCGAGAGTGTCCTCTGCTCCCGGTAAAACCATTACTGTAAACTTCTATGACGTGGATAAAAAGCTATTTTTAGTAGATTTACCAGGATACGGATACGCTAAGCGCACAAAGGAAGATCAATTAAAGTGGTCATCCTTAGTTGATGGATATTTTACAAATAATCAAAATATTGACCTTTTAAAGCTTGTGGTTCAGCTTGTTGATTCAAGAATTGGACTTACAAAAGATGATGTTGACATGGTTTCTTTTATGAATCAAATGGATATTCCATATGTTATTGTTGCTACAAAAACCGACAAATTAAACAAAACTGAGAGGGAAAAATCCGTTACCTCTCTTATCACTAATCCTATTTTACGTCAAGGTACACAGATTATTATGTTCTCTTCTGAATCAAAAGAAGGAAAAAATGATGTGTGGGATGCAATTATCGGATATGCTGAAAATTAATTTTCTGTCTCTATTTTAGATAGGAGAAAAAATGGAGTTTTTTTCAAATTTATTATTCGAGCTACTTAATTTACTTATTACTATTCCCATCGTTTTAGTAGCTCTTACATTTCATGAAGCATCGCACGGCTTTGTTGCCTATAAGCTAGGTGACCCAACTGCAAAATATATGGGAAGGCTTACGCTAAATCCGTTAAAGCATCTTGATCCTATTGGCACGCTGTGTATGATTTTGTGTCATTTTGGATGGGCTAAGCCTGTGCCTGTTGATATGAGACAGTTCAAAAATCCAAAAAGAGGGATGGCAATTTGCGCTCTTGCAGGACCTTTATCTAATCTTTTGCTTGGCTTTTTAGGCACTCTTATATACTGTCTTTTAGCTTTTATTTTCCCAAACATCTTAAACAATTACTATTTAACCTACTTTTTATCTTCTTTTGCAATTTTGAATATTTATCTTGCGATTTTTAATTTAATTCCGTTGCCACCATTTGACGGTTCAAGAATTTTAACTGCATTTTTACCGGACAAATATTACATTAGACTAATGCAAAATGAAAGAAAAATAGCTCTTGGATTTTTTATCGTGCTTCTTGTTGATTCAAGATTTTTAGGCGGATATATTTCCGGGGCTTTGGCTAATATTGTATATTGGATTTTTAACGGATTCATATCATTTATTTATCTTTTCTTGTGAGGAAAAAATGGACGAACAATTAATGTATAAATTAGAGGTGTTTGAGGGTCCTCTTGACTTGCTTTTGAATCTTATTTCAAAAAACAAAATGAACATTGAGGATATTCAAATAGCTATTATTTGCGATCAATATATGGAATATATTGAAAATGCAGAAAAAATGAATATAGATTTGTCTGCCGATTTTCTTGTAATGGCTTCGCAGCTTATGCTTATTAAAAGCAGAATACTTCTGCCAAGAGCCCAAGAGGACGAGGAGGACCCTGCTGAAGAGCTTGCTCGTATGCTTTTGGAATACAAGCACGCAAAGGAAGCTTCTCAAAAGCTTGGCGATTTATTCTCACAATATAATGGCAGGCTTGAAAAGGACACTGATGAAATTGCGCCCGACCGTACTTATGTTGCAGAGCATGATGTTTATTTATTACAGGCTGCTCTATTAAGAGTTATGAACACGATAGAGGTTACCGATGAAGCTGCTGAGGAAAGAATCAGACCACTTATCAGTACTAAAACCGTTTCCGTTGGCGAAAGAGTATATTCTATTTTACGTATATTCTTAACTGAGGGGCATAAGCTCAACGTACTAAAATGCTTTAAGGACGTTTATACAAAGCATGAGGCGGTAGCCACATTTATGGCTATTTTAGAGCTATTAAGAGCGGGACGCGTTACACTCGAAGAAAATACTGAGGACTTTGAGGTTGAGGGTGTTATTGTAGTTGAAAAGGGCGTTTATTTAAATTTATACACAGGCAAAATAAGAAATCAAGCAGAGGAAAACAATGGATAACGAAAACAAAGAAATACATGAAATTGACTATGAGGATATGGAAAGCGCCATTGAAGCCATTCTATTTGCCGCAGGTCATCCTATGGAATATGTTAAACTTGCCGAGGTATTAGGCATTGGCGAGGTACAAGCTAAAAGAAGAGTTAAAAACTTTGCAGAAAAATACAACTCTGACAAAAAGAAGGGTATTATGCTTCTTGCGTTTGAAAGCACATGTCAGCTTTGCACAAAGGAAAAATATTTGCCTTTTATCAAAGACGCTTTAGGAATTAAGAAGGGTGGTAATTTATCTGCATCTTCTCTTGAGGTTTTGGCAATAATTGCTTATAATGAGCCTACAACAAGAGCATTTGTTGATAAGGTAAGAAAGGTAGACAGCGCATACGTTGTTAACTCTCTTTGCGAAAAGAATTTGATTGAAGCTTGCGGACGTCTTGATGAGCCGGGCAGACCTCATATTTACAGAACTACTGAAACCTTTTTAAGATGCTTCGGTATTGACTCACTTGAGCAGTTGCCTTACGTTGATTTACCAAGAGGGAAAAACGAGGGCGAAATTATTCCGCTTGATATTGAAGTGCCTACTCCAAATGAGGAAGATGACGAGAGTGAAGAAAACGAAGCTGTTGCTAACGGTGTAAGCGATAATGAGAGCGCTAACGATACATATGAGGATGAAAATGATTTAATCGATCCTGATGAGGATGATTTAATTGATCCCGATGAAGAAGACGACTTAATTGACCCAGACGAAGAGGATGACGAGGACTAATTAAGTAAAATACACGGTAAGGAGGGGTAATTTTGATTGCATTGTATATTATTCTTGGAATTATCCTGCTTATCGGTTTGCTTTCGCTTTCAAGAGTTAAGCTGATTATAAATTTTGATGCGGATTTAAAGGTTTATTTGAGGTTTTTGTTCATTAAATTTAACCTTTTTCCTGAGCCATCTAAGCTGCCTAAACGAAAACGCAAAAAAAAGAAAAAAGAAAGCTCTTCAAGCAGTCAGACTGCAAATGACGGAAGTTCACAAAAAAAGAAGGATGATTCGGTTGTAACTAAGCTTTGGGCAATAAGAGAGGTACTGCTTCACACTATTGAAAAATTTTTAGGCAAGGTTCATTTTAAATTTATAAGGTTAAATGTAGTAATAGGTTGCGAAAACGCCGCCTCTACTGCTCTGCTTTACGGTGCTGCCTCTCAGGGCGTTGCATACTTAATAGAGACTCTTGATAATATATCAAACGTTGATATTTCAAAAAGATCGGAAATATCGGTAAGAAGCGATTTTATATCGCAAAAATCAGAGCTAAACGGAAAAATTGAATTGTATATAAGTGTTGTACATATTATTTATGTTATTATACACTTTTTGAAAAAATTTCTTAAATCAAGAATGGGAGAATAAATTATGGATACTAAACAAAGTGAAATCATTAAAGCTGCTCTTGAAAACGTAAGAAGCATGGTTGATGCAAATACTGTTACAGGTACACCGATTACCACTGATAGCGGAACTGTTATTATTCCTGTATCTAAGGTATTTATCGGACTTGCTACCGGCGGTGTTGATTATTTTGGAAAGAAGTCCGTATCCGCTCAAAACTTTGGCGGTGGCGGTGGAACAGGCGTAACCGTTTCTCCTGTTGGTTTTCTCGTAATTGAGCCAAACGGTAAGGTTGATTTACTAAATCTTAACTATGAGCCAAAGGATCCTATTTCTCAGGTGCTTAGCTTCATTGAGGGCTCTCCTGATCTTATTGAAAAATTCAAGGGTCTTTTTGCTTCAAAAAAGGATGACAGTGAGAATTAATTTTTCAAATTATTTGGAAATTTAATTATTTTATTAAAATTTCTTATCTGCACATACTAATCTTGAAATTATTTTAAATTTTAGAGGATATTATGTGCAGAATTTTTTCCTATATAATTTGTTTTGTTTGTCTTGTGTTGCTTTTTTGTTGTGTATGCTCTGCTACTGACGTTTCTGCAAAAAGCGCTTATGCGTTAGAGTATGAAAGCGGAGATTGCATTTATGAAAAAAATGCCGATATGAAAATGGGCATGGCAAGCACAACGAAAATAATGACCGGAATTTTGGTTATTGAAAATCTTCCTTTGGATAAGGAAATAAAGATTTCAAGCGAAGCTGTGGGGATTGAGGGCTCATCAATCTACTTAAAGGATGGGGAAATACTTTCGGTTGAGGAGCTTCTTTACGCTTTACTTTTAGAAAGTGCAAACGATGCGGCAGTTGCTTTAGCTATTGCAGCAGGCGGAAGTGTTGACAGCTTTGTAGATATGATGAATGACAAAGCCAAGAATTTAGGACTTGAAAATACTCATTTTACAAACCCTCATGGTCTTGATAACGAGGAGCATTATACTACCGCTAAGGATTTAGCTCTTTTAGCCAAGTACGCTATGAGTAATCCTGTTTTTTGCGAGATAGTATCAACTTATAAAAAAGTAATACCTTTAGGTAAGGACGGCTCTCGTGTTTTAATAAATCATAATAAGCTGTTAAGGACCTATGAGGGAGCTATGGGAATAAAAACTGGATTTACTAAAAAATGCGGTAGATGTCTTGTTTCCTGTGCTGATGTTGACGGAGTTAAGATAATTGCCGTTACCTTAAATGCTCCCAATGACTGGAATGACCACGCAAAAATGCTTGATTTAGGTCTTTCGCAGTATGAAAATATAAATTTAGCGAATGTTGGCGATTATAATATATCATTAGACACCATAAACGGCGTTAAGTGTTCTGTTCTCTGCTCAAATTTAGACAGTCTTTCTGTTACGCTAAAGCGTGATAATATAAATATTTCTGCTTCCTTAGAAGCTAACAGAATGGTTTCTGCACCCATAAAGCAGGGGGATTTGATAGGAAAAATAGTATTTAAGAATAATGGTGTTGAAATTGCTTCTCTTGACCTTTATGCAATAGAAGGAGTTAAGGAAATTAAATATAAAAAATCTATTTTTGAAAGAATATTTGGATAATGGAAAAAATAAGACTACAAAAGTTTTTTACTGATAACAAAATAATGTCAAGACGTAGCGCTGAAAAGGTAATTGAAGCAGGAAACGTTAAGATAAATGGCGTTACTGCTCATCTTGGCGATAAGGTTGATCCTGAAAATGACAGAGTTGAATATAACGGCAAGGTAATTAAAAATAACACCTCGTCAAAGAAATATATTATGTTAAATAAGCCTCTTGGCTATGTTACAACTACATCCGATGAAAAGGGCCGCGAAACTGTGCTTTCATTGGTATCAGAGGTTGGAGAAAGAGTTTATCCTGTTGGCAGACTTGACATGTACTCAGAGGGGCTTTTAATTTTAACTAATGACGGAGAGCTAACTAACAGATTAACTCATCCTAAAAATCATATGCCTAAGGTATATAGCGTCGTAATAAAGGGAGAGGTTTCTCCTGACGCTTTACATATGCTCAATTCTCCTATGGAAATTGATGGATATAAGCTAAAGCCTGTAAAAGTGAGAGTTGTTTCCATTAAGAGTGGTAACACTAATACTCTTTTCACTCTAAATGAGGGTAGAAACAGACAAATTCGTAAGATGTGCGAAAAATGCGGTCTTACTATTGCAAGGCTCACAAGAATTTCTATTGGCAAATTAAAAATGGGAGAGCTTGAAAGAGGTAAATGGAGAAATCTTACTAAAAATGAGGTTGACTATCTACTTGGAAAAACAGACAATATTTGAGGTGAATTATGTTAACTGTATTACCTATTCAATCAAAGGACACACAAAAGGAGCTTTGCGCAATTTGTGGCGTTACATATAATGAAAATGCTTTTGCATACCGTGCGGATGATGGAGATTTTATAGGAATTTGTCAGTTTTATTTTAAGGACAATAAGGGATATATAGATAATCTTACATATGCGCCTAATATAAGCGACTGGGAGGCTATGATAATTATGCTTCGTGCTGCTATGAGCTTTATGTATAGATGTGGAATTGGCTTAGTTTATTTGAGCAATACAACTGATGAGGATTTACTTAAAAGATCCGGATTTTTAAAGAATAATGACGGCGAATATTATATTGACGTTAAGAAATTTTACGGTGGCTCCTGTTGCAGCGAATGAGGAATTAAAATGGAATTACAGCACGCTATTAAGGTAAATCACAGAGGCTTTTTGTGTAACAGTAAAAAAAGATTTATTCTTACTGAAAATAAAACCAATTCTCTTGACTTCTCTGTTTATTTAATACATGACGTTAAACACATCTGTGTTTATAGTGGTAAAATGGTTAAATTTACCGAAAAAGGCGCTAACCTTTATGAGGGAGACTTTTCCTCTGTTTGTGAAAACGGAGATTATTTTATTGAGGCAGGCGGATTTCAAAGTAGGCATTTTGTTATATATGACGGTGCTTATGATATTTGCCAAAGAACTATGCTTCAATATTTTACTTATCAGAGATGCGGACACGCGCTTGGTTGGGCAGGAAAATGCCACTTAGATGATGGATATATTAAAGAAACCGGTGAGCATATTGATTTAAGCGGCGGTTATCATCAATCGAGCGATTTAAGAAAGTCTCCCGGAGGTGTTTCTATTGGTGTCAACGGTATGCTCCGCTTTGCTTTGAAGGATAAAAGTCAGTGGGGAGAAATTTTAGTTAAGGATGAGGTTAAATGGGCTCTTGACTATTATTTAAAGACTATACAAGATAATGGTGTTATGTACAACACTTTAAATGAGCCTTTCGGTTGGGAAGGTCGTGTTTTCTATAAATCAGGGGCACCTTCAAGCTCACAATGGAACGTTACGTCTATTCTTGCTATGGGATATACATATTTTAAGGATACGGACACAGAATATGCAAAAAAGTGCCTTGATACTGCTCTTCGCTCTTATAACTATTTAGTAAGTGATGAAAGACCAAATGAGGTATATAAACATCCCGATAAATATCCTTTAGGAATGGACCCTGACTTCTTTTTTGAGCAATGCAGAAAAAATTCAACTTCTGATTTATGTTATCAAATTTCTGCTTCCTGCGATTTATATAAAGCGACGGGTGATAATTTCTATAAAGCACATATTAAAAAATGCTTACCTTTAGTTCTTGATAAATTAGATAGCTTCTCTCTTTTAAGAACGGATGATAACGAAAAATCCGTTATGGCTTCATGCACGTATTGTTGGTTGATAGGCGGACTTTTATCGTTATGTGATGCTTATGAAATCTTAGGATATGCTCAAGAACTTGAAAACAAAATGACATTTGCTCTTGACGGTTTATGCGATTATATGGATAAATCCATATGGAAATATGCAGAAAAGGTATATTTAGATAAGGATTTAGACGTAGTTGACGGACACGAAAATAAAACACGCAGACAGTATATGCGAGGACTTAACAAATTTGGTAAGTGTTATTACAACGATGATGAAATTTTCGAGCCATCTATTGCTTTATATTTTGGTTTATTCCTTGCAAGAAGCGGTAAAATACTAAAAAATGAAAAATATATATCATATGCTCAATTTATTGTAGATAACCTTTTGGGCGCAAATGAGCTTGATTCAAGCCACATTTACGCCATTGGCTTCAATCACGCAAGACAACTTTCTTACGGTCAATTCTTCCCTTCTACGCCGTTTATTCCCGGTGCTATCGGAGTTGGTTACGGGACCTTAGACGTTTACACAAATGGTTCAGAGTATGATATGCCTTGTGTTGGACTTGCTATGTATTTAATTTCTGAAATTACAAATCAGTAGTATAATTTATTTTAAATCACACATAATACTAATGGGTGATGAAGATGAATGAAAAGAAAAAGCAAGAATTAAAGAAGAAGCTTGCTAATGTGCCTAATCCTCCTGTACCAAACAGGGCGCATACGGAAATGTCAGCAAAGAATGATTGTAAATCAAGCAATACTAAGGATTGCAATAATGCAAAACAACGCAAGGATTAACCTTGCGTTGTTTTCTTCTTTGGTTTGTTTCTTTCGTGATCAATGTCAAGCTTTACTTGTCCAACATTTTTGATACAATCAATTTTATAACGAACATTATTCTCCCATAAAATCAATATGCCGTCTACCTCTACTGAGGTTGCCGTTCCTCTTCTTCCGCTAATAGTATGAGATTCAACATCTATCTTTGAAATCCTTTTAATTTCAATTTGATTATATTTACCTCTATACCAAAAATACAAATTTTTATTATCTGTCTGTATTAAAGCATCAGGCGATTTAAAAGCAATATACCACTTAATAGTGAAATATATCGGCAACGATGCATATAAAATCGTAAAAAAAATAAATGATATATCAAATTTATTAAATATTGATATTAAAATACCCAATATCAATATCACACTAAAAAACACAGAAAAAGAAGCAAAATATTTAATGATTTTATCGCTTTTAAAAGCGATTATTTCCATTTCATTATGATTTTCCATACCATCACCTCACTTGGTAGTAGTATTTTATCATACTTATAATTCATTTGCAATATTTTTTATATAGTTTAAAGTGTTTATAAATTCTTCCTCGGTAAGAATTGTTTTTCTTTCATTGTGACTGCCTATTGAATGAGTAAGAGTTTTATTTTCTGTTGCTTTTATGGCGCTTATGAATTCTTTGTTTTTGGAAAGTGCTTCATAGGCATTTTTAATAAATGTTTTATATTCAGTGCTTGTGCGTTTGATTTTCTTGCCTTGCCAATGGATATTGCCTGTTAGCTTCCATAGGAATTTGTACCTGCCTTTTTTCTTGGCTTCCTTGCCTGAAAGAGTGCAAATTTTACGTTGTTTTTTAGCGTTTCTATATTTTAAGGATTGCAAAAAGCCTTCCATACTACCGCATTTTACACCATCAAATATAAATTCGTTAGGATAAAAGTTGGATAAAACGTTGCTTGGGTATTCACCTTTACTGTATATGTCAATAATTTCTTCCATAATAGCACCTCGCTTACTTTTATCTTTATATTTATTATAGCATAAAAAAATGCAAGCTTACTGTAATTTTTCCAAACGTAAAATTGCCCAACTTAAAAGTTGGGCAATTATTTATTTTAATACATTCCGCCGCCCATTGGGTTTGCTGGTGGAGCCGGTGGAGTTGGTTCTTTTTTGTCTGCGACAACTGCTTCAGTTGTAAGAACAGTTGATGCCACGCTTGCGGCATTTTGTAGCGCGCTTCTTGTTACCTTAGTTGGGTCAACGATGCCTGCTTCCATCATATCGCAATAGATTTCATTGTAGGCATCAAAGCCATAGCCGATTTTACCGCTATTTTTAACCTTATCAACGATAACAGAACCGTCAAAGCCTGCGTTTTCTGCAATTTGGCGAAGTGGCTCTTCAAGAGCTTTAACAACGATTTTAACGCCTGTTGCTTCATCTCCGCTTACTGTGTCGGCAACTGCTGCAACCTTTTCGATAACATTAATATAGGCTGTACCACCGCCTGCTACAATGCCTTCCTCAACGGCTGCTCTTGTAGCGTTTAAAGCATCCTCAATTCTTAATTTCTTTTCCTTCATTTCAGTTTCGGTTGCAGCTCCTACCTTGATTACTGCAACACCGCCTGAAAGCTTTGCAAGTCTTTCTTGAAGCTTTTCTCTATCGAAGTCAGATGTTGTATTTTCAATAGCTGACTTGATTTGTGAAATTCTTGACTTGATTTCATCGCTTGAGCCTGCGCCACCTACGATGATTGTGTTTTCCTTGTCAACCTTAACCTGTCTTGCCCTACCAAGATGCTCAATAGAAGCATCCTTAAGCTCAAGTCCTAATTCCTCAGTAATTACTTGTGCATCTGTTAAAATTGCGATATCGCGAAGCATTTCCTTACGTCTATCTCCAAATCCTGGGGCCTTAACGCCTACTACTGTGAACGTGCCTCTTAGCTTATTTAAAACAAGAGTTGTAAGAGCCTCGCCCTCAATATCCTCTGCGATAATAAGAAGCTTTCTGCCAGCTTGAACGATTTGCTCAAGTAATGGTAAAATTTCTTGAATATTTGTGATTTTTTTGTCTGTGATAAGAATTAAAGCATCATCTAAAACCGCTTCCATCTTATCCATATCGGTTGCCATATATGCAGAGAGATATCCTCTGTCAAATTGCATACCCTCAACAACCTCGCAGTATGTTTCGGTTGATTTTGATTCTTCAACGGTAATAACGCCGTCAGAGGTTACCTTTTCCATTGCATCGGAGATAAGCTGACCGATTCTTTCGTCGCCTGCTGAAACCGTTCCTACCCTTGTAATGTCCTCTTTACCGTTAACCTTCTTTGAGTTAGCGATAAGTGCTTCAACTGCAGTATCAACTGCCTTTTGAATGCCCTTGCGAAGAACGATTGGATTTGCTCCTGCGGTTACGTTCTTCATGCCCTCTCTTATGAACGCTTGTGTTAAAAGTGTAGCTGTTGTTGTGCCGTCGCCTGCTGCATCGTTTGTCTTTGAAGCAACCTCTTTAACAAGCTGCGCGCCCATATTTTCAGCAGCATCCTCAAGCTCAATTTCCTTTGCGATTGTTACGCCGTCATTTGTAATAAGTGGTGCGCCGTACTTTTTATCAAGCACTACATTTCTTCCCTTAGGACCTAATGTGATTTTAACTGTATTTGCAAGCTTATCAACGCCTCTTAAAAGTGCGTTTCTTGCATCAATTCCGTAAAGTATTTCCTTTGCCATCTTGCTTCTCCTTACTCAACTATTGCTAAAATATCGTCTTCTTTTACGATGATATATGTTTCTTCTTCAATTTTAACCTCAGTGCCTGCATATTTAGCAACGATAACCTTATTGCCAAGCTTTACAGTCATAGGTATTAGAACTCCGTCCTTCATTTCGCCAGGACCGATTGCAATTACCTCTGCAAACTGTGGTTTTTCCTGTGATGCAGACGTTAAAATAATGCCCGCCTTTGTTGTCTTTTCAGCCTCAACGTTTTTGAGGACTACTCTGTTTGATAATGGTTTTATAGTCATTTTTATTTACCTCCATAATTTTTAGCACTTGATGCATTAGAGTGCTAAATATAGATATATTTTAGCCTTATATTATGCAAAAATCAAGTGTAAATATGTATTGTTTACAATTTGTTAACATTTGCAATAAATTCAAGTGCTATAAGGATTTACACAGGAATATATATTCAAATGTGAGGTGAAAATATGCTTGAAATTTTAAATAAATATCTATGCGGAATACTACTTCCTATCGCTATTATCATAGTTGGAATATATTTCGCTTTTAGGCTTAAGCTTTTTTATATTTTGCATCCTATTAGGCTTTTAAAATCTATGTATAGGGGTGGCTTTAAATCTCTTTCTTTAGCTCTTGCAGGCACTTTAGGAGTTGGAAATATTGTTGGTGTTGCAAGCGCTATAATTTCCGGTGGAGCGGGAGCTATATTTTGGATGTGGATAAGCGCATTTATTGCCATGAGCCTAAAATATGCAGAGGTTTACCTTGCTATGAAATATAGGCAAAAAAATGCAAATAACGAATACTATGGTGGCGCTCCCTACTACATATACGGCGGACTAAAAAACAAAACTAATTTTGCCAAATCGCTATCAATCGTTTTTGCTTTTTTATGTATCGTAAATTCACTTACAACAGGAAATCTTGTTCAAATAAACGCGGTATCAAATATTACTCATTTACCTAAAATTTTAACAGGTATAATATTTGCTACCATAATCATTTTTGTTATTTATGGCGGCGCTAAACGCATAGGCGCTTTCACATCAATTTTGATACCGATTTTGAGCGTTTTTTACATTGTGTTGTCCATTTACATCGTTTTTATAAATATCAATGAAATTCCGTCTGTATTCGCCTTAATATTCAAAGAAGCGTTTTCAACAAGATCTACAATTTCAGGATTTTGTGGTTACGGAATTGCTTCTGCAATTCGGTTTGGTATAAGTCGCGGCTTACTTTCTAACGAAGCAGGATGCGGCACTTCTCCTACTGCGCATGCATCATCAAGCACGAATGATATTCAATCACAAAGCTGTCTTGGAATTTTTGAAGTATTTGTTGATACTATTCTATTATGTACATTAACCGCATTAGTTATTTTGCTTTATGGCAAAAATGCAGAAAATCCAATTTGCCTGGTAAGTGATGCGTTTAGCTTCTTTACCTATTCAGTGGGAAAATACGGGGTTATAATTTCATCCCTGCTTTTCGCTCTTGCAACTATTGCCTGTCAATATTACTACGGTATGGAGTCGTTAAGATATATAACGAATAAGAAAAAAGCAAAAGCTATTTATACTGTTATTTTCTGCTTGACTACGCTTTTAGGGTCCGTAATTCCCATGTCACTAATGTGGCAAATTTCAGATTTAGCGCTTGGTATTATGACGTTGTGTAATCTTTTGTGTCTTTTAGCACTAAGACGTGAAATATAAAAAAGGCTATACGGAAATGTTCCGTATAGCCTTTTTTTATTGTGTAATTATTATTTTGCTTGAATTTTTGCGGCGGTTAGTGTATTTTCAAGAAGCATTGTAATTGTCATAGGACCTACGCCACCTGGGACAGGTGTTATGTAGGATGCTACCTTCTCTGCGCTTTCAAAATCAACGTCGCCAGTAAGCTTGCCGTCAGCTGTTCTGTTTATACCTACGTCCATTACGACAGCGCCTTCTTTAATCATATCGCCTTTAATGAAGTTAGGAATACCTACTGCTACAACTAAAATATCGGCGCGCTTCGTTACTTCCTTTAAATCCTTGGTTCTAGAATGGCAAATTGTAACTGTGCCGTTCTTTTGTAAAAGAAGCATTGCTTGAGGCTTGCCTACTATGTTACTTCTACCAACTACTACACATTCCTTGCCGCAGATATATGTGCCTGTGCTCTCAATGAGCTTCATTACGCCTGCTGGGGTACAAGGCACAAAGCTATTATTGCCTATCATAATTTTACCTGTATTGATTGGATGGAATGCATCAACATCCTTATCAGGGTTTATTCTTAAAATAACCTGCTCCTCGTCAAGGTGCTTTGGTAGTGGTAATTGACATAATATTCCGTGAATTTTTTCGTCATTATTGAGCTTATCTACTAATGATAAAAGCTCATTCATTGTTGTGTTTTCAGGAAGTCTGTAAACCTCGGATATAAAGCCTACCTCAAGGCAAGCCTTATGCTTATTATTTACATACACCTTGGATGCAGGGTCTTCGCCTACGATAATAACTGCAAGTCCTGGTGCATAGCCCTTTTCTTCTATAAATTTCTGTGTATTTTCTTTGATTTCCTGACGGATTTTAGCGGAAACCTCTTTTCCGTTTATAATTACTGCCATTTTTATTCCTCGCTGATTGGATTTACTATTGACATTGCGTATGCTTCTTCTCTATACATTTGATGCAAAATTTCGGTTACATATTCAAGTGAAATTGAATTTATTATTTCCGCAGCATCAAGAAGGTCTGCGCCGTCAAAAAGATTATATATAAAATTATCGCCTATATTTTCTACTGAGTCAAAGCTTTTTATATGCGAAGCATAAATTGTACGCTTAGAAAGCTCAAAATCCTCGTTGTTTATGCCGTTTGACTTTGTTTCTTCTATATACTGAACAAAGCGGTTATAAACCTCTTCCGGATCATTTGATTCTGTACAAAGTGTATTGAAAGAACAATATTTTGTATGCTCAGCTCCGCTTGACATATCTTGTGAAATTAAATTTTCGTTATAAAGATCATTATAGAATCTTGATGATTGAGAAAAAAGAATTTCGTTAAGGATTTCCATAGCGTAAGCTTTTTTTGTTCTTTCGCTTGGGTCATTTGAAATATTTGTATCCTTAATTCCTATTGCAAGCATAGGCTTTGCAACATCAAGCTCGCAAACATATCTTTTTTGATTAACATAATGAGGCTCATCTTCATCCTCATAATCACGAATTACCGTAATATTTTCTGCCTTATTTAAAATTTTGTCGCACACCTTTTCAACCTCGTTTACATCTATGTCGCCACAGACGCATAGAGCCATATTATTAAGGTTATAAAAGGTATTGTAGCATTTGTATAGGATATCAGCATTTATCTCTGAAATTGACTCTATTGTGCCTGCTACGTCTATTCTGATTTTATTCTTGGCGTATAATGCTTTCATTAAGCCTTTTTGTAATCTTGCGCCGGGATTATCGTCATACATTCTGATTTCTTGACCGATAATACCCTGCTCCTTTTGAACTGTTTGTTCTGTAAAATACGGGTGTGTTACAAAATCCAATAATATTTCAAGAGATTCATAGAAATTTTCTGCGCATGAGAAAATATAGGCGGTCATAGTGTTCGAAGTGAATGCGTTGGCACTTGCTCCTGTTTTGGCAAACAATTCAAAAGCATCAATTCCGCCCTCACATTCAAAAAGCTTATGTTCTAAAAAGTGAGCGATGCCATCTGGAACTGATGTAAAATTGCTATCAGTATCAAGCTTGAATTTGTTGTCAATCGCTCCGTAGCGTGTTGCGAAGATTGCATATGAGGTTGTCATTTTCTTAGGAATAACATAAACCTCAAGTCCTGACTTGTGCTTAAAGGTGTGATATTTTTCATTAAGCATTTTATTCTCTTTAGTTATAATATTAGCCATTATTAACCTCCGATTTATCTACACCGTTTAAGAAATATACTGTGTCTAGCGTCATCTTTTGAGCAACTGATTTTATATCATCAATTGTTGCGGTATTTATTTTTTCACATTCGTCCATTGGGGTTGCATTGTTTTGACAAAGTCCTCTGTAAAATGTCCATGTTTCCATTCTTTCCGCGCTATCGTAAATCTGTAAATATCCATTTCTTATAGATTTCTTTGCGCTTTCAAATTCTTCATCGGTAATATTTCCATTTTTAATTTGTTCAAGCTGGTCCAATATTGCTTTTTCGGCAATATCTTTGTTTTTAAATTCAATACCGGAAGCTACTTTCATAATTCCGTTTCTTTGATTTATGATTGAACGACAATAATAGCAAAGACTCATTTTTTCTCTTATGTTCATAAACAGCTTTGATGTTGGAGAGCCACCAAAGACCTCATTAAAAAGCTGGACTTGATAATATTTGTTATCCTCTACCTTATAGCCTGTTCTAAAGCCTAAGCAGAGCTTTCCTTGCTTTACATTTTCAGTATCGGTTACTCTTTTTACTTCTATTGCTTTTTCTATTGTTGGTACTTTTGGTATTTCAATTACATTTCTATTTATTTTTGAAAATTGTAATTTAAGTGTATTGGCAAGAGCATCTATATCACATTGTCCAACGAAATATATTTCAATAGGGTATGTGCTTATCATTTCTTTATATGCTTTGTAAAGGCTTTTAGCAGTAATTTTTTTAACACTCTCTACCTTACCAAACTTTGACACGCCAAACACTTCGTTTTCGCACATTTCCTCAGTTAAGCGTGTGATAGAATATCTTGTTTTATTATTCTTTTCTGATTCAATCATATCAATAAGATTGAGCTTTTCGCCCTTGGTATATGATTCGGTAAAAGCGCCGTTTTCCAAAAGAGGATCAAAAAGCAAGTTACAAATTAAAGATACCGTTTCCATTGTTACATCTGTATCATTTGCAAATCTGTTATCTAACATATTCGCCTTGAATCCAATAATTTGATATTCTCCAAATGAATCATTTCTTGCAACTACTTCGCCAGAATAAAGATATTGCAATCTTTTATTGATTTCGGACTGATTTTTATATTTATTTGAGCCACGCATTAAAACAAGGGGAATTAAAGCGTTATAATGGGATTTTTCATTAGATAGCAAGGATAAAAAGTTTATTGAAAAATAGTTAGTTTTAAATTTATTTGTTTCAATATATTTCAAGCAAACACCACTTGAAATTTCAATATTTTTAGTAATCATTTTTTCTCCTTTCATATTAAATGAATAGATACCTCTCTATTTTACACTATTTCATAATATATTACAATAATATTTAAAAATTTCTTTACTTTTTTTATATTATGTGTTAAAATGGTAGTAATACAAGAGAGAGGAAATAATTATGAATAACTTAGTTAAAATTGCGAAATTATTTTTGCCTAGTGAAGAAATCTTAAATGTTGGCACTTTAGGTAATGGTCATATTAATTCTACTTACCTAGTAACTACCGAAAAGGGCAAATATACTCTTCAACAAATTAATACAAATATCTTCACTAACGTTGACGGTCTTATGTCAAACGTTGAAAAGGTTACTCATTTCATTAGACAAAAAGCTCGTGAAACCGGCAAGGATCCTGAAAAATGTACTCTTAAATTTTTATCAACGAAATCCGGTAAAAAATATGCAATGTATGAAAATCATGCATACAGAATGTATAAATATATTGACGGTGTTTATACTATTGAAAAAATGGAAAATCCTGAAAGCTTCTATTATTCAGGTATAGCTTTCGGCGAATTCGCTGAAATGTTAAAGGATTTTGATGCTTCACAGCTTGTTGAAACAATTGTTAACTTCCATAACACAGTTTCAAGATTTAATGATTTTGAAAAGGCTGTTAAAAATGATGCGGCAGGACGCGCTGCTGATGTTTATGAGGAAATTAAGTTTGTTAAGGATAGAGAGAGCTTCACTTCTCTATTTGTGGAGCAATTAGAAAACGGATCTCTTCCATTAAGAGTTACTCATAACGATACAAAGCTTAATAATGTTTTAATGGATGAAAATACAGGCCTTCCTGTGGCTGTTATCGACCTTGATACTGTAATGCCGGGTTCATATCTTTATGACTTTGGCGATGCTATTCGCTTCGGTGCTACTCGCGCAGCAGAGGATGAAAAGGATTTAAGCATTGTTAATTTTGAAATTGAGTTATTTGAAAAATTTGCTCAAGGTTATCTTGAAAAATGTGGCTCTTCTCTTACCGAAACAGAAATTGAAATGCTACCTTACGCTTCAATTATGCTTACACTTGAATGTGGTATGAGATTTTTAGGCGACTATTTAAACGGCGATATTTACTTCAAGATTCACCGCGAGGGACATAATCTTGACCGTGCTAGAACACAATTTAAGCTTGTTTCTGATATGGAAAAGAATGTTGACAATATGAGAGCTGTTATCAATAAAATATTAAAGAAATAAATATTTTTAATCACTCCTGGGTTTTCAGGAGTGATTTTTTTGATTATCAATTCATTAAAAACAAAAAAGCAACGCTCACGCGTTGCTTTTAAAATGCTCATTGAAAAACCGAATAAGGTAAGGTTAATGGAACAGAGTATCAACACTTAAATAATCTGATTGAACCATAAAAGTAGTTCAAGCGTTCGGTCTATTAGTATCGGTCAGCTGAATACAT